>NZ_JABAGC010000099.1 GCF_012843905.1 Clostridium sp. SM-530-WT-3G | reverse complement strand
CCGTTACTGAAAACTTATAAAAATCTATAAAAAATTATAAAATCTTATGTTTCATTCCTTTTTCAATGTATCTGCTTTGATAATAGAAAATTCTATTACTACTCACATTTGGTATAATACTCCAAAGGCGTAAATTCCCGACTAACGTATCGGTACATATCAATAGTATCGTTTAGATGATTAAGCTATTGATTTACCATAGTTGTATAAATTTATACTTGCATTCTTATCTCTGTCAATTACAGTTTTACAGTTATCACATTTATAAATTCTGTCACTAAGTTTTAAATCTTTCTTTAAAATTCCACAACATGAACATATTTTACTGCTTGCATAGAATCTGTCTGCTATTATAAATTTAATATTATTCCATAATGATTTATATTCTATCTGCCTATAAAATTCATAAAAGCATTGTTCTGCTACGACTTCAGATAAGTGCTTATTCTTCATCATACCTTTCACATTTAAATCTTCTAAAACAATAAACTTTGGTTTTCGGTTTACTATTTCAGTAGTTACCTGATGCAAATAATTATGACGAATGTCTGTTAATCGGTGATTAAGTTTTAATAATTTCTTTTCTGTCTTTATAATGTTACTTGTTTTACAGTAACTATCTCCTTTCTTATTTATTAGATATTTTCTTGATATCTTACGTTGTAACCTACGTTTTTTCTTTTTTAATTTT
>NZ_JABAGC010000098.1 GCF_012843905.1 Clostridium sp. SM-530-WT-3G | reverse complement strand
GGCTCAACACTAAAAACTGCGCTTGACAACTAAATTACCAATATTTACAGATAAAAAATGCACTTAAAATCCTGTAATCTATAAGTTGCGACACAATACGATTACGAGGATAAATAAGTGCATATAAAGGATATCAATAAATTACTAAACTTGCAAGATATAAATATTGTTAAAATTTCAGATGTTTATGAAAATTCAGTAGAAATCATATTAGAACCACTAAATTATATTCAAAACTGCCCTTGTTGCAATAATAGAAATGTTATAAGAAAAGGTAGTTCAGGTTATAGAAAAGTAAGACATTTGCCTTTATGTGGCAATAAAACTTTTTTATTATTACCTAAAATAAGATTATATTGTAAAGATTGCTTGATTAATTTTACATTTAAATATAGTTTCATTAATGGCAAATCAAGATATACCAATCAATATAATGATAATTTAGCTAACGCTGTTACGGGTTCAACCGTAGCGCATGCTTCTGAGTTTACTGGAACTCCATATAGTACTGTAGAGCGTATTTTTAAGAATTATCTTAATAATGTAAAACCTAAAATATGTGCTGAAGCTTTAAAATTAAGCAAAAATACTGAAAGATTAATAATAGGAATTGATGATTTTGCTATAAGAAAAGGACATTCATATAATACGGGAATACATGATTTGAGAAATGAAACTTTGCTTCACCTTGTGAAGGG
>NZ_JABAGC010000097.1 GCF_012843905.1 Clostridium sp. SM-530-WT-3G | reverse complement strand
TGAACCCGTAGCTTCGGTGGTAAGTTTGAGCCCCGGACATTTTCGGCGCAGGATCTCTTGACTAGTGAGCTATTACGCACTCTTTTAATGAGTGGCTGCTTCTAAGCCAACATCCTAGTTGTCTTAGAAATCCCACATCCTTTTCCACTTAACTTACACTTTGGGACCTTAGCTGACGATCTGGGCTGTTTCCCTTTTGACCATGGAACTTATCTTTCATAGTCTGACTGCCGGACTGATAGTATGTGGCATTCGGAGTTTGATAAGGTTCGGTAAGCGCTATGCCCCCTAGCCTATTCAGTGCTCTACCTCCACTACTCACATTTTCCGACGCTAGCCCTAAAGCTATTTCGAGGAGAACCAGCTATATCCGAGTTCGATTGGAATTTCTCCGCTATCCACAGCTCATCCCATGCTTTTTCAACAGCAACGTGGTTCGGTCCTCCACGAGGTTTTACCCTCGCTTCAACCTGGCCATGGATAGGTCACCCGGTTTCGGGTCTACAGCATGCAACTAGTCGCCCTATTAAGACTCGGTTTCCCTTCGGCTCCGTACCTTAAGTACTTAACCTCGCTACATACCGTAACTCGTTGGCTCGTTCTACAAAAAGCACATCATCACACACATAAGGTGCTTTGATCGGTTGTAGGCACATGGTTTCAGGTTCTATTTCACTCCCCTCCCGGGGTTCTTTTCACCTTTCCCTCACGGTACTGCT
>NZ_JABAGC010000096.1 GCF_012843905.1 Clostridium sp. SM-530-WT-3G | reverse complement strand
CTGTATATCATAAATATGAGGATTTTTTTCTTTGTCTTGTCTTAAGTCATTTAACTTACGTCCCTTCACAAGGTGAAGCAAGGTTTCATTTCGTAAATCATGTATTCCAGTATTATATGAATGCCCTTTTCTTATTGCAAAATCATCAATTCCTATTATTAATCTTTCAGTATTTTTGCTTAATTCTAAAGTTTCAGCACATATTTGAGGTTTTACATTATTAAGATAGATTTTAAAAATACGCTCTACTGTGCTGTATGGAGTTCCAGTAAATTCAGAAGCATGCGCTACGGTTGAACCCGTAACAGCGTTAGCTAGGTTATCATTATATGGCTTGGTATATCTTGATTTACCTTCAATGAAACTATATTTAAATGTAAAATTAAGCATGCAGTCCTTACAATATAGTCTTATTTTAGGTAATAATAAGAAAGTTTTATTGCCACACAAAGGTAGATGTCTTACTCGTCTATTACCTGAACTACCTTTTCTTATAACATTTGTATTATTGCAACAAGGGCAACTTTGTATATAAGTTAATGGTTCTAATAAAATTTCTACTGTATTATCATAAACATCTGAAATTTTAACAATATTTATATCTTGCAAGTTTAGTAATTTATTGATATTATTTATATGCACTTATTTATCCTCTTAATCGTATTGTTTCGCAACTATAGATTACAGGATTTTAAGTGCATTTTTTATCTGTAAATATTGGTAATTCAGTTGTCAAGCGCAGTTTTTAGTGTTGAGCCATAAA
>NZ_JABAGC010000095.1 GCF_012843905.1 Clostridium sp. SM-530-WT-3G | reverse complement strand
CATGAAAGCTGTAGAATTACATACAGACGAAAAATGGTTGAAACTTTATATAAGAAGATGGCTTAAAACACCTTTTGCAACAAAGGAAGGAATGCTTACAGAAAGAAAATCCGGTACTCCGCAAGGAGGTGTCATAAGTCCAGTATTAGCAAATATATTTTTACATTATGCTTTTGATGTATGGATGGAAAGAAATTACCCAATAGCTCCTTTTGCTAGATATGCAGACGATGCTATCATACATTGTAAATCTGAAAAGGAAGCAAAAGAAATAAAAGAAGCTTTAAATCAGAGAATGAAACAATGTAAATTAGAATTACATCCAGACAAAACAAGAATTGTTTATTGCAAAGATGAAGACAGAACGGAAGATTATCCTATAACTCAATTTGATTTCTTAGGATATACATATAAGGCTGTATATATTAAATGTAAAGATGGAAAGTTAAGAAACAATTTCATAGCTTCAGCAAGTCAAAAAGCGTGTAAAAATTTAAGAGATAAGATTAAAGAATTAAAATTACATAAGATGTCTGGAAGCAGTATAAACATTATTGCAAAATCAATAAATCCAATCGTCAGAGGATGGATAAATTACTTTGGTAAATACAATGTATCAGCACTTAAGTACACTATTAAATGTATAGAGAGTAGGATAGTAAGGTGGGCTATGAATAAATACAAGCACTTCCGTGGGCGTAGGCAACGAGCCGAAAAATGGCTCTCAGAATTAAGAAATAGAGAGCCGAAATTATTTTCACATTGGAGCTATAGATAAATTGATATTGTTGAATGATAAGAGCCGTATGAAAGGAGACTTTCACGTACGGTTCTGTGAGAAGTTTGAGGTGCAATTCCTCTTA
>NZ_JABAGC010000094.1 GCF_012843905.1 Clostridium sp. SM-530-WT-3G | reverse complement strand
TACTAGCAAATATAATGCTAGATGAATTAGATAAAGAACTTGAGAAAAGAGGACACAAATTTTGCAGATATGCAGATGATAATAATGTATATGTCAAAAGTAAAAGAGCAGGAGCTAGAGTTATGAAATCTATGACTAATCTTATTGAAAATAAGTTAAAACTTAAAGTCAATAGAGATAAGAGTGCAGTAGACTTTCTATTTTTCGAAAAGCGGAGCTGAGATAAGAATTCATGAAAAATCTATTAAGAGATTTAAAGAAAAGGTTAAATTTTATACTAATAGAAATAGAGGTGTTAGTATGAAATATAGAATAACAAAATTAAATCAAATTATAAGAGGATGGATAAATTATTACGGTATAGCTAACGCTCGCAGAATATTAATGAAGCTAGACAAATGGATTAGAAGAAGATTAAGAGCTTGCATATGGAAACAATGGAAGAAAATCAGCACTAAACATAGAAATCTAGTTAAACTAGGAATTAATAAATATAAAGCATGGGAATATGCAAACACAAGAAAAGGCTGTTGGAGAATCTCTAACAGCCCGATTTTAAGCAAATCTTTAAATAACAAATACTTAGAATCTCTAGGTTTTGTTAGTCTAACACAAACATATCAAATGATGCATTAAATTCTAATGAACCGCCGTATACCGAACGGTACGTACGGTGGTGGTGTGCCATGAAAGCTGTATAAACGATGAAGGAAGGTCCTTCGGTAGGAATTGAACAGGCAAGTCTACCAAACAACCTTAATGCTGCTGTGATTAAAAGTTGTGGTAGTGAGCGATTAAGGAAAAGGCTATAAAAAAAAAAAATAGTCATGTGAGATATATGAAGATGAACGAAAGTGAACCATTGAAGAAGTATCGAAAGCGTAAGATTTTAGC
>NZ_JABAGC010000093.1 GCF_012843905.1 Clostridium sp. SM-530-WT-3G | reverse complement strand
GTTGGATTCCTAATTATTGATGATACTTTGAGTAAGAAAAATACCTCAACTAAAAAAATCGAAGGTTTGGATTTTCATAATTCTCATGCGGATGGTAATAAACCGAAGTGGTCACACTGTTTAGTTACCTCCCACTATAAAATTAAGGATTATTCTATACCTTTAAATTTTAAACAATATCACCGAAAGGAATCTAGTAAAAATTTATCCAAAAAGTTTTTAGATAAAAATGAGCTTGCAATGGAACTAATAAATGAATTCACTCCGGCAACTAAAGTCAATTATTTGCTGGTTGATTCATGGTATACTTCAGCAAAAATTTTGCTTCACGGTTTAATAAATGGTTGTCATACTATTGGTAGAATAAAATCTAACAGAGTTATCTATCCAGCTGGCATTAAAACAAATGTTAAAAAGTTTTCTTCATATGTTAGAACTAATGAAACTAGCTTAGTTACCGCTGGCAACAACAAGTACTATGTTTATAGATATGAAGGAAAACTTAATGATATTGAAAATGCCGTTGTACTTATAAGCTGGACTAAAAAGGATTTATCTGATAATCCATCATTTATTATAAGTACAGATATATCACTTGATAACAAAACTATAATTTCATATTACGAAAAGCGATGGGATATTGAAGTGAGTTATAGATATCATAAAACTGTTCTTGGTTTTGATGAATTCCAAATTCAATCCTTAGAATCAATACACAGATATTGGAGTATGATATTTTTAACGTATACTTTCCTTGAGCTTTTCAGAATTAAATATGGTAAATTATATAAATTGAAAAATATTGGAGATGTAATATTACACTTCCGAAACAACTATTTGGTAAAAATAGTTGCTTTTGCACATGAATGTGCAGATAACGGGATTAGTCTAGAG
>NZ_JABAGC010000092.1 GCF_012843905.1 Clostridium sp. SM-530-WT-3G | reverse complement strand
CTAATTCTTACTTATATTGATTATTTAGTTATTATTTTTTTAAAATATCATTTTTCATAGCGTACTTTACACTATCAATATTACAAATATTCTAATTATAATTTTGATATTTTCGCAATCGCTTGCAAAATTATCAAAATTATATTCATAGAGTTTTATTTATTTCTCCTTTTTCAAATAAAAATTTTAACTCTATATTTACTCTTCTGTTCATTATATTTATAGTATAATAATCCAGGTAAACTTTTACAGGGAATATTTGGGTTTATTTTTACTTGTTTTTATTAATTTGCTTTTATTTTTCTTCAAAATACTAATTAATGCAAATGTTTTCATAAAAAATAGAAAATACTATGCTTACTAGCATAATATTTTCTATTTTTTATTTCTATTAATTCTAAAAAACTCTTCAAGAATTTCAGAACATTCATTATCATAGAGCCAATTTGTATAAATAAATGAATTAAGTCTCCTACTATCTAATAAATTTATAGTTGATCCGCAAGCTCCCATATCTTTATTAAAGGTTCCAATATACAATCTATCTATTCTACTTTGCAATATGGCACTTGCACACATAGGGCATGGTTCTAATGTTACATACATATCACATCCATCAAGTCTCCAATCTCCTATAACTTCGCAAGCCCTTTTTATAGCAAGCATTTCAGCATGAGCTGTTGGATCATGTATTTGTTCTTTTAAATTATGCGCTCTTGCTATAACTTCTCCATTTTTAACAATCACCGCTCCAACTGGTATTTCTCCTTCTTTCATAGCAATATAAGCTTCTTCTTTAGCAATATCTATAAATTTCACTAGTTTACCGTTACTGAAAACTTATAAAAATCTATAAAAAATTATAAAATCTTATGTTTCATTCCTTTTTCAATGTATCT
>NZ_JABAGC010000091.1 GCF_012843905.1 Clostridium sp. SM-530-WT-3G | reverse complement strand
CCAGTAACGTCAGTTGTTCTGAAGTAGAATTGTGGTCTGTATCCATCGAAGAATGGAGTGTGTCTTCCACCTTCTTCTTTTTTAAGTACGTATACTTGACCTACGAACTTAGTGTGTGGGTGTACTGAGTTTGGTACTGCTAAAACTTGACCTCTTTCGATATCAGTTCTTTGGATACCTCTTAATAATGCTCCGATGTTATCACCAGCTTGTGCTTCGTCTAATAACTTTCTGAACATTTCGATTCCTGTAACAACAGTCTTCTTCTTTTCTTCACTTAAACCAACGATTTCAACTTCGTCTCCTACGTGAAGTACACCAGTTTCAACTCTACCAGTTGCAACTGTTCCTCTACCAGTGATTGTGAATACATCTTCTACTGGCATTAAGAAAGGCTTATCTGTAGCTCTTTCTGGAGTTGGGATGTAGCTATCTACTGCATCCATTAAGTCCATGATGCATTTAGTAGCTTCTGGATCTGTTGGGTTTTCTAATGCTTTTAAAGCTGAACCAGTTATTACTGGGATATCATCGCCTGGGAAGTCATATTCATTTAATAATTCTCTAACTTCCATTTCAACTAATTCTAATAATTCTGGATCATCTACCATATCAGCTTTGTTTAAGAATACTACTATGTATTCTATACCAACTCTTGATCCTAATAAGATATGTTCTCTTGTTTGTGGCATTGGACCATCTGCAGCTGAAACAACTAAGATAGCTCCGTCCATTTGTGCTGCACCAGTGATCATGTTCTTAACATAGTCAGCATGTCCTGGACAGTCAACGTGAGCGTAGTGTCTAGTTTCAGTTTCGTATTCAACGTGAGCAGTGTTGATAGTGATTCCTCTTTCTTTTTCTTCTGGAGCCTTATCGATATCTGCATAGTTGAATGCATCTGCAAATCCTTTGTTTGCTAAAACAGTTGTGATTGCAGCTGTTAAAGTTGTCTTACCGTGGTCAACGTGACCGATTGTTCCAATGTTAACATGTGGCTTACTTCTTTCAAATTT
>NZ_JABAGC010000090.1 GCF_012843905.1 Clostridium sp. SM-530-WT-3G | reverse complement strand
CTCAATAAGATTATATCATAAATAGAAATATATTTTTATATATTTTTATAGATTATTTTTAACAGTTAAAAGCCCCCAATTGCAAACTTTATCTTAATTATATGCAACAACTAAAAACTATATTTTTACAAATTATCTATAATCTGAACGCATTATTATATTACCATAATATATACTTTTTATGTAGCTTTTAGTATAAAATCAACTTACATAGTTACTTATTTAATCTGAGCTACTGCTCTAACTTGCGCTCCATCAGCATTCTCATATTTCAATGGTAAAGCAGATAAAATAAATTCATCACAATTAAGTTTATCTAAATTAGCCAAATTTTCAATTATAAGAACATCATTTTTTAATAGTATTTTATGTGCTGAAAGTTTTCCAGATCCCATCTTATCCGGTGACATTAAATCAACACCTATTCCTTTCTTTTTCTTTAATGCAATGTAATCAGCTACTTCAATGCTTAAATATGGGCAATTCTTCTTATACTTATCACTTCCCCAATACTCACAGTATCCTGTATAGAAAATTATAAAATCTGCTTCATCTATTTTTTCCTTATTATCTTCTATATATTTCAAATCTATTTCTGGTTCTTCTTTTAATACGACATCTCTGCAATCAATTACTACTGCTGTTCCAATAAACTTTTCAATATCATATTCCCCAAGTGTGGCTCCATCTTCAATCATATGAGCAGGTGCATCAATATGAGTTCCATTATGAGAAAATATACTCAAATGAGTCATTTTATATCTATCATTTTTAACTTCTGCTGTATTCTCTAATTTTGGAGCTTCTTTATCCATATACACTGGCATTCCATTACATAATTTATGTGTCAAATCTAAAAATTTCACTTTTTTTCACCATCCATCTATAAAAATACATATAGTTTATATTATATTATAGATATACTAATATTTCTATTATGATATTTTAGTATCAGCTTTAAAGAGTAAATTTATTTATATGTTTAAAATCTTCTTAATTTCAGCTTTAATTTTTCAGAAAATTAAG
>NZ_JABAGC010000009.1 GCF_012843905.1 Clostridium sp. SM-530-WT-3G | reverse complement strand
GTCATTGTTTTTTTATACAAAAAAACGGTCGGAACCCTTGAAATATAAAGAAAAATTAAAAAGCGTAGTGTAAACAAATTTACACTATCATGTCCTTTTTGATAGGTTTATTATGAAAGGCTTAAATTCATTGGCCAACTTTTCTTTTGATTCTTCATTACCATCTTTTGATTTTATAACAAGGTTTTCAATGTAGTCATAATTCATTAAATCACCTCAAGTATATATTCTTATGTAATGTATATGGTTGAAATAAAGAAATTCTAAAAAGTGAAAAGTGCATTTTAAATAATTATCCATACATTTATTTTATCTAAATAACTAGTAATATTCTTGTGTTAAATTATTACATTAGAATTTCTTTGATAATATGTAATTATAACTTATGAAATTACAATTAAGTTGGTAAAAAAATATATATAACAATTGTCTATATGATACAATATTTTAGAAGAGTATAAATAAAAATAAGTTAATTCATTATATATAAAGACAAATTCGAAATATATTACAATACGAGGTATTATACAATGATTGAAAAGTTATTAGATTTACTAAATGATTCTCAAAAAGAAGCAGTTACAACAACTGAAGGTTATGTTAGAGTTATTGCAGGGGCTGGTAGTGGAAAAACAAAAGCACTTACAACAAGATACATATATTTAGTAGAACAATTAGGAATTTCTACTGCAAATATATTATGTGTTACTTTTACGAATAAAGCAGCAAGAGAAATGAAGAAAAGAATAAGAGCTGTTCTTGGTGATAATGATACCGGGATGGTTTGCACATTTCATGGATTTTGTAGAATATTATTAAAAGAAGATATACATACAATGTGTTATCCAGATAATTTTATTGTAATGGATACAGAGGATATGGAATCAATATTAAAGATTGTATATGAACAAGCTAATATATCATCAAGACAAATGACTTTTTCTCAAGCAAAAAGAATGATAGAACTACGAAAAATGGCATTTGAACATATCCAATATGTTTTAGAAAATGATAATGATATAATTAAGGACAAGTTCTTAAATTCTAAATTAATTGAAGATAAAATATTTTTTGGGTATATTTATCAGCAAAAGAAAAATTATAATTTAGATTATAATGACTTGATAACATTTGCATTATATATACTAAATACATTTGAAGAGGTACGTAAAAAGTGGCAAAAAAAACTTGAATATATTATGGTTGACGAATTTCAAGATGTTAGTCCTAATCAATATAAATTGGTTGAAATATTAAGCCAGTATCATAAAAATTTATTTGTTGTAGGAGATCCAGATCAAACAATATATTCGTGGAGAGGTGCATATGTAAATTTTATATTAGATTTTGATAAAGTGTTTCCTAATGCAAAAACAATAATGATGAATACAAATTATCGTTCTTCAGAGAATATAATTAATGCTTCTAATTCATTGATATCAAAAAATAAGCATAGAATTGATAAACAACTTGTAGCTACCAAGTTTAATGAAATTCCAGTTATATATAATCATGCAAAAACAATATATAAAGAAGCGGACTGGATAGTAGAAAATATAAAGAAAATAGTTGATAGTGGTAAGAGTTATAAGGATATTGCCATACTATATAGAGCTCACTATGTATCAAGGAGTATTGAAGAAAAATTATTAAAAAATAAAATACCATATGTATTATATAGTGGGGTAGAATTTTATCAGAGAAAAGAAATAAAAGATATTCTTAGTTATCTAAGAATGATTGCATTTGAGGACGATTTATCTTTTATGCGTGTTATAAATGAGCCAAAAAGAAATTTTGGCAAAAAAAGAATGGAAATTTTAGTCCAATATGCGGAAAAAAATAATTGCTCTTTATATAATGCATTAAAGATGAATAAAGATAATAATTTGATAATAAAGAGTAAAGCTAATGAATTTATAGACTTAATTGAAAAATATAAAAAAATATATAAGGAAATGACAATAAGTGATCTGTTAATGGAGTTATTGAATAAGTCGGGGTATGAAGCTTTATTACGAGAAACTGGAGAAGATGAAAGACTAGATAACTTAGCAGAACTAAAAAATTCAATAACTGATTATGAGAATTCTGCAGGCGAAGAAACTACATTGCAAGATTATCTTCAAGAAATATCTCTATATACAAACACTGATAGACAAGAAAAATCAGAAGTTATAAAGATGATGACTTTACATGCGGCGAAAGGACTTGAGTTTCCGTATGTATTTATTTGTGGTTTAAATGAAGGAATTTTTCCAAGTTCAAAAGCTAATACAAAAGAAAAAATGGAAGAAGAGAGAAGGTTGGCATATGTAGGATATACACGAGCTGAAAATGCATTATTTTTGAGCGAAGCCGAGGGTACTAATTATGATGGTACGTGTAGATATCCATCTAGATTCATTTTTAATACAGATAAAATGTATTTGAATTATGTTGTTGAACTGGAAGAAGGTCTCGTTGATGATGCTAATAATTTTATAGTTAATAGTGAAAGTAAAATGAATAAAACAAATAATCAGTCTTTTTCTATTGGAGATGAAATTATTCATGAAGGTTTTGGGCATGGAATAATTAAGGAAATTGATAAAGATACTTCATCATATGTTATTAAATTTGATAATTCAGAAACAATAAGAAATATATCTTTTTCTAAAATATTAAAAAAACCAGATGATAATATGGATAGCAATAAAAATTTAGATAAAGAAGAAGAGAGACTAGAGAAAGAGCGTCAGGAAGCAGAAAGACTAGAAAGAGAGAGATTAAAGAAAGAACGTCAGGAAGAAGAGAGACTTGAAAAAGAGAGATTAGAGAAGGAACGTCAAGAAGCGGAAAGACTAGAAAGAGAGAGATTAGAGAAAGAACGTCAGGAAGAAGAGAGACTTGAAAAAGAAAGAATAGAAAGAGAACGCCAGGAAGCAGAGAGACTTGAAAAAGAAAGAATAGAAAGAGAACGCCAGGAAGCAGAGAGACTTGAAAAAGAGAGACTGGAGAAAGAACGTCAAGAAGCGGAAAGACTTGAAAAAGAAAGAATAGAAAGAGAACGCCAGGAAGCAGAGAGACTTGAAAAAGAGAGACTGGAGAAAGAGCGTCAGGAAGCAGAAAGACTAGAAAGAGAGAGATTAAAGAAAGAACGTCAGGAAGAAGAGAGACTTGAAAAAGAGAGATTAGAGAAGGAACGTCAAGAAGCGGAAAGACTAGAAAGAGAGAGATTAGAGAAAGAACGTCAGGAAGAAGAGAGACTAGAAAAAGAAAGAATAGAAAGAGAACGCCAGGAAGCAGAGAGACTTGAAAAAGAAAGAATAGAAAGAGAACGCCAGGAAGCAGAGAGACTTGAAAAAGAGAGACTGGAGAAAGAACGTCAAGAAGCGGAAAGACTTGAAAAAGAAAGAATAGAAAGAGAACGCCAGGAAGCAGAGAGACTTGAAAAAGAGAGACTGGAGAAAGAGCGTCAGGAAGCAGAAAGACTAGAAAAAGAAAGATTAGAGAAAGAAAAAGAAGCAGAAAGATTAAAACAAATACAGTTAGAAAACGAAAAATTAAAGAAAGAAAAAGAAGCTGTAGAAAGAATATTAATAATAAAAAAAGAGATTGAAGTTCAAGAAAAGATAGTAAAGAAGAATAGATTTAAGTTTTTTGGAAGAGGTTTAGAAGAAAAGAAAAGAGCAAAACATAAATTAGAAGAGCTATATAAAGAATTAAATGCAAGACAGTAGTATTAAAATAAAGTTAAATGCATAATTAAAACCTAAATTCGTAATTTATTTTATATATAGAGTTAAGGTAATAAGAGAATTCCTCCATATATTTTATTTAAATAAAAGTATATGGAGGTTATTTTTATGTGGAATTTTATTATAGTTGTAGATCATACTGCAAGTGGAGTAGTAGATAAATTAGATGAAAGTAATTGTACAAGAGAAATATCATCTTTAGTTGTATCTTATTTAGAGCAATTAGGTAATTATGCAAAGTTGTTAAGGATTGATAAAAGTAATATTTATAAGTATCAGGATTGTTATGAAAGAGCAGAAGAGGATAATGATATAGCAGAAAGTGTAGTGAAAAATTTACATAAAAAAATTAAATATAATAGATAGTGGTTCTAATAATACTATTTTTTGTGGAATACATAAATTGATGATAAAAGTTGTACATGCTAAAATAATAAGGGAATGTGTAAAAATAATTATTAATAATATTATGAAAATAATCAATATTATTATATTAGAGTGAACTATTATTTGTGTAAAAGTATAGATATGAATAATCAAGGAGGATAATATGAAAATAGCCATTGATAATCATGGAAATAAAATAGATTATAAAGATGCTGTAAAAGGATTTAAATATTTATGTCCTTACTGTATGGAAAAATTGAATTTGAAGACAGGTCAAAGATCTTATTTTGCACATGAAATAATAAAAGAAAGAACTCCTTTACAACGTACATGTCCTGAATATCATGAAGATACTAATTATAAAAAAATTGATAATATAGCTGATGTTATATATATAAATAATGGTGGAATACCTTTATATTTGTGTAATGATAGAAATAAGTTTGAGCTTAGAGCATATTTCCCAAGGCTTAGTGAAAATTGCATGAATATATTAGCTGAAAATAAAACTAAGATTATTATTGATGGTAAGAGTTTTGGTTATGTTGATAATTTGAATTATTATAGTGTAAATAAAATTCAAAGTTGGATTGATGTGAAGGCTATGCCAGAAACAACACTAAATGAAGTAAAAAGAAAATGGTTATGGGGAATTAGAGGAATAAACATAGAAAATGATATATATAAGACTAGTAAGGATGGGGGATATCGTTTAGCACTAAAGGCTAACATATATGTGAGAAATAATTATATAATGATGTTTTCTGAGGACAGATTAGAACCACGTATAAAAGGAATATTATTTACAAAAATCGGTCATATTAAATTAAATCATAATTTAAGAGAAAAAACATACTTTATATATAATTTTCAAATTACTAAGTTTTCAGAAGAAGCAAGGCAATTCATAGAAAAAAAGGGATATCATTTAAAACAAGAATCAAATAAAATAATTCCTTTATGGCCACCATCAATATGTAATGGAAATGAATTGCAAATAAATAATGATGATACTTGGCTGTATAATTCAAACAAGAATAGTAATGAGTATATTTATGAGATAAATGGCGGAAGAGCCTATGATGTTACAAGAGATAAGGTATTTAAGATTAAGAATATATCTACTATTAATGAAAAGGCAATTATATGTACTAATAAAATAATTTGTAACCAACAAATTAATAGCACTTCAGCTGAAATACAGTATATTATAAATTATAAAAAAACTTTACATGATAAAAAAAATATATTACCAGAAATTATAATAAGTGATTCACAAAAAAATCAAATCGATTTAACACAAAATAATAAGTTGCCTACTAATGGAAAGTTATATATAAACTCTAACATACCAGTTAAAGGATTAGTTACTATTGATAATTATTGTATTAATTCTAGTAGCCTTGTGTTAGAAAATATTAATTATAGAACTAAAATTATTTTTGATGCTAATGGTTTTGGAAAGGTGTTTTATCAATATAAGCGAGAGAAAAATGATTTGAGCGAATCGAATTGGAATTTGTTGTATATTAAACTTTGTAAATGTAGTGGCAATTATACAAGGATAAGTTATAAAAATAGACTTTTATTATATTGGATTAAAAAGAATTTAAATACTGAAACTAGTGGTGTTTATAAAATTTTGCATCAATGGATTAAAAGAAGGAGAATTCCTAGTGATGCGGCATTAATATTAAGTAAGTTTGAGGAGAAAATATTTAATGATTGATATAGAAGAATTAGATAATGGTGATAAACAAATATTATTAGAATTAATACCTAAAAAAGATTTATTTGATTTTATAAAGAATAATAATAAGTTTTTTTCTAAAGAACTTTATGGAATAAGAATAGATAAAAAATCTAAATTATTACAACAAAAGTTACCAGAAATAATATTAAAAAGTTTTTTAAAAGGAGATATGCTTACAACTAAATATATACATATTCGCATTAGAGAATTATTGGAAGAATTCAATTCATATGTATATTTTAAATTGAACAAAGATAAAGAACTGCTAGCCTATTTTGAAAAAAATGTAGTGAATAGTAAAGAACAATCATTTTTATGTGTACAACCTAATTTTTTGGCTAAAGATGCAGCAAGGATTAAGAATTCATCCTACCTATGTATGCAATATATCAATTCTATTATACAAACAAAGAATAAACAGTATTATGTAAAATTAGTTGAAATCTTATTAGATAAATTAGATTCAGAACAAATATTTTTATATTTTACATTGAATGAAATTTCACTTAAAGTAAGACAAATACAATTATTAGAAAAAAGCATTGAAAACGCTTTAGAATATATTAAATTAAAAGAAACAATAAAAGAAGAATGCAGAGAAGAGCTAGAGGATAAGATTAGAATTATTAAAACGGAAAATGAGACACTTTTGGAACAAGAAAAAATAATTAATAGAGATTTAATCAATGAAATTAACCAAAAAGATAAAGAAATTAGAGAAATTCATCAAAAATATGAGCAGAAAGAACATCAAATAGAAATATTAAATAAAAACATAGAAGAATTAGAAAAGAAAATACAAGAGTTTAATGTTAAATATAAAGGTATTAATGAAGATTTTATTAATGAAAAACAAGAATTACAAAATCAATTGGAAAAGGAATTAATAGAAAAGCGTAAACTTAAAGATGAAATTTTAGGTCAAGATAAAATAATTGAGAAACTTAATAAAGAACTTGATGAAATATATGATGAGCATAATAAAAATTTCGAATTAGAACTTAGTAAGAAAAATAAAGTATTACTAGAAGAGGAATCAAATTTAAAAGATAGTATTAGTAATTTAAATCAAAGTATTAAAGAATTAAAAATAGAAGTTGATAATTTAGAATTAGAAAAACAAAAAAAGATTAAAAAAGTAAATGAGTATGATGAGATTGTATTTAATTTTATTGAAAATATAGATAAAGAATTAATAAATTCTGCTATTAAATCTTCAATGTTAAATTATAATGTATCTACAGAAACGCGTCAAAAATCTACTGAATTATATATTAAGAAGAATGTAAAAGTTGATAGAAATAAAGTTGAATTATTTGATGATATAGATGAATTTTCTGATATGATATGTGATAATTTTGAAAATATAGGTATTGGAAAAATAAGAAATGAATTATCAGATTATATTGTAAGTGTACTAGCATCTAAAATGATTCCTGTAATAATGGGATATAAGGTTAGAGAAATTGCTAAAGCTATAAGCTATGCTTATTCAGCAGAAACACCGTTAATTATTACCTTACCTGATGGGTATAATGATGTTGATGAACTATTAGATATTTATAGAAATAATGATTCTAAAGTCTACTTAATTGAAGGTGCAATTGGTCAAATGAATGAAACAACAATATTGTCTTTTATAAAAGAAGTTAATGATATAGATAATGATAAAATCCTACTAATATCATGTGATGATAGTAATATGAAAGAATTGATGCCTTCTTATATGTATGAATACTTCTCATTAATTGAAATAAATGATATTAAACCTGTACTGAAGTATGATTATTGTTATGGTGATAGTGTAAATGCACTTACTGAATTTAAGGAACAAAAGATAGAAATAGACTCAAGTTATTCTAAATTGAAAAAGTTATTCAAGAATGTTGATTTTAATAAGGCTTATATAGCAAGTAGGACATTAATATTAGCCTATTTAAAAGAACTTTCACAAAATAAAGCTTTAAAAATATTAGCTACTTGCGATATAAAATCAACAATTAATGATGATGAAACAATAGAAAAACTTTCGGCTAATATACAAAATTACAAAGATGAATTGGGATTAGAACCAAATAATATTTTGATAGGTGAGTAATATGAATGAACTAATGCAACAAATATCATCAGATTTAGCTATAGAAAAATTTAAAAATGAAAGCTATATGGGATATGGCAATAGAATTGTATATGCAGCTTTAGCATCGTGGGGAAGAACTCTTGTATTAGGTACTTCATATACAGAATTAGCTCTTTTGGAGAAAGATTATCATTATACTAGTCAACGATATATTATTGAAAAGCTAGAAAATATATCACGAGGGTTAATAGATTCGATTCCACATACTAATGAATATTTTGATGAGAATAATAAGAATTGTGATTTTATGGATATCAGCAGGTATTTTATTGATAAGTTAATATTTTCCTATCAGTTGAATAAACTAAAGAATAAGCAATGGGTTACACCAACTCCTAGAACAATTGTATATTTTAAAAATAACAAATTAATCTTAGGAGAATATGATTGGAATAATAAGAAACAAGGTGCGTTTTCTGTAGGATTAGGTGTATGGCAGAAAAATATAGATAAAATCAATGAGAATTTTACAGAAGTATTTAATATTCCTCAATATACAATTAAAGGATATTATAATTCTATAAAACAAAATGCATTGTGGAAACAGAGTGATTTAGATTTTGAAAACATTGAATATTTTAGCGGTGGCACAGGATTATGGCATAATAAAGCTTGGAAAAAGCTTAATAAAAAATATATTCCTAATGGTATTTCAGTTATTAGACCAATAGACAAAAGACATGAATATGCTTTGATGCTTTATGATGAAGGAAAATATTATACTGCAAAGCTTGATCAGTGGTATGTAGAAGAAAATGAAGTAAAAAGGATAATGTACATGTTAGAATGTTATCGTAATAATCCAGCACAATTTAAAGCAAAAAGAATTGAAGATATTATAGAATTACATTGTCATAGTACATTACCAAATGCGGAAAGTAGAATAATGCTAATGGCATCATGGCCTAAAGAAGTTTACAATAATACTTTTGTAAGGCAAATACCAAAAGTTTTATGGGAAGATATAAAATGTATGCTAAATTCTTTGGGCATTAAGATTATATTTGAATAACTGAAGTAAAGGAGGAAATGAAAATGAATGAATTAGGTATAAGGAAAACGCATGAAAAGTTAAAGAAAAGACTTGCCAATTATATTAAGGCACAATACTTTGCAGAGAATGACTTATTATTAGAAGCTACTAAATCAATGTTAACAGAAGAGAGCGTTCTATTTCAAGAACCTTATATTGAAGCAACGCAAAATTATAAAATTGAGCAAACAGGATTTGAAAAAGCAGATTTAAATGATGATATAAAAAGATATTTGGATTACTTGATAAAAAATAACTTAGGAGTATATAAAACTCCATTTTCTCATCAGGTCAAAGCACTTGAAGCTTATTATAAAGGCAAAGATCTTTTAGTTACAACAGGAACTGGTTCTGGAAAAACAGAATGTTTTTTATGGCCTATACTAACAGAAATGATTAGCCAAGTTTCTTCTAATAGTGACGATTGGAACAGTGAAGGTATTAGAGCATTAATTTTATATCCAATGAATGCTTTGGTATCTGATCAATTAGGAAGAATTCGTAATATCATAGGCAGAGAAGATGATGCTTATGGTAAATTAATGAGAACGGAAAGTAATAAGGAAATTAGAAGATTACGTTTTGGAATGTACACAGGTAGAACACCTTATCCTGGTCAAGAGGATAAAAATAAAGATAAAGATCTTGCTGGTTTATTGAAAAAGACATATTTAAATTATGATGAACATAATAAAGATATATATGAAAAGTTAAAAAAAATAGGTAGGATACCAGCTAAGGATTTAGGAGCATTTATAAATTCATTAAATGAAGGTAAGCAAAAAACTGCTACAAATGATTCAGAATTATTAACACGTACTGAAATGCAAAAGATCTGTCCAGATATTCTTATAACTAATTATAGTATGTTAGAATATATGCTTATGAGACCAATTGAACAAAGTTTTTGGATTAAGACAAAAAAATGGTTGAAAAGTTCTCCTGATAATAAATTCATGTTAATTATTGATGAAGCGCATATGTATAGAGGAGCAGCTGGTGGAGAAGTTTCATTGCTTATTAGACGTTTGATGGACAAACTTGAAATTGGTAGGGATAAAGTACATTGTATTCTAACTAGTGCAAGTGTTCCTGAAAATAAAAAAGACGAATTGCTAGAATTTGCATGTGGCTTAACTGGACAAAATAAAGATAATAGTAATTTTGAAATAATTAAAGGTGAGCAAACACCACTGTATAATCATTCAAAGGGGAATAAATCTGATGTAGAAAAGCTTTTACAACTTAATTACGATAAATTACAAAGTAAGGAAGAGGATATAAAAGGACAGATTAGCTTACTAGCACAATTATTTGGGTGGGGAAAAGTTGATACAAACTATAATCATTGGTTATTCGAGAAACTATCTAATTATCCACCAATGTTGGAATTAATAAAAAGCTGTAGTGGTAAAGGTGTTGCATTAAAACAAATAGCTCAGCAAATTTTTGAGGGAGTAAGTCAAAGCGATGCTGAATATGCAACAGAAATTCTTTTAGCTTTGGGTACATTATCTAAATCAAAAGAAGGAAAAGTATTGCTACCAGCTAGAGTTCATATGCTATTTAGGGGAATAAATGGAATATTTGCATGTTTAAATCCCAAATGTGGGGATAGTCATGATTTAATGGGAATAAGAATTGGACATATAGATAAAACTTCATCATTAATGTGTCCTAAGTGTGGTAGCAGAGTGTTTGAATTATTAGGTGATAGAAGATGTGGTACACTTTTTATTAGAGCATTTATGGAGAAAGAAGATTATAAAAATAACACATTTTTATGGCAGGAAAAAAGTAGTCTTATTAACTTTCCAAGTGAAATACATTTATGGATTGCACAAAAGGGACGAAAGGATATTTTTAAAGAAGACACAAAGAATAGTAAAGCAAAAAGGGAGTCAATATTTGGTTATATAAATATTAAAACTGGAATTTTATATGAAGGCGGAGATTTTGATGATAATGAAGAATTTATAAAAGTCCTCATTCCTAAGAGTTCTATCAAAGAGAATAAATTATATACATTTAATACTTGTCCTAATTGTGGAAGAGAACGAAATAATCCTACTCCTTTTAAAGTACGCGGTAATGAACCTTTTGCGAATTTAATTATAGAACAACTTATAGGACAGCCAGCTAAAGATGTTACATTAAAGAATGAAGGAAAAAAGGTATTATTATTTTCAGATAGCCGTCAAAGAGCTGCAACTTTAGCTAGAGATTTGACAATAGCAACAGATCGTGATGCTGGAAGACAAGCGATTTATATGGCACAAAAGCTATTAGATGAAAGATATGAAGAAGATGAAAAATCTCTTGATTTATTGTATTATGCATTTCTTAAGGTTGTTGTAGATAATGATATATCATTCTTTTATGGAGAAGATAATAAAGCTTTTAAAGATCAAGTAAAAGACTTTAAACTAAAGTTTAAAGATAGAAAAAAATTAAAATACGAAAAAATGTTAGGGAAAATAGGAAATCCACCTCAATTATTTTATCAATTATTGTTTAAAAATATTAGCGATAGCTTTAGGTCCTTTAATAATCTTTGTTTAGGACAAGTGGTATTGCTTGAAAAGGGTGAAGATGCTGAAGAGTTAGAGGAAGAAGTTTTGGAAGATATTTCTGAAGAAACGGATTTAAGTATAGCATTGATTAGAAATATATTTAATACATGGATTCAATATCTTATTGTAAAAGATATGGCTATTTTTCCATCAGTTTCTGATGATGTAAGAAACAGTATTTTATCATTTGATAAAGGAAATCTAGGAATAGAAGAGAAGGAAAAATTCCCAAGATATTTAGTAAAATTATTAAGCAAAAATGGAATTACAGATGAACAAATAGAACAATTAAGAAAAGCATTTATAAACTCTCTTACTAAACAAGGCGAAAAAGATTATACAAATAATAGATATTTAACTCCAGGATATCTAACTTTTAAAACTCATGAAAATTCTAAATGGTATAGATGCAGTAGGTGCTCAGGTACTTCTACTTTTAAGTTGTTCGATAGTTGCATATATTGTGGAAGCAAAGATTATTTGACTGAGATGTCTGATGATGAACTAAATAGATATGATTTTTGGAGAGAACCTGTTATAAAAGCTTTAAAGGGCGAGAAGATTAGAAATTTTGTCACTGAAGAACATACAGCACAATTATCGCATAAAGATCAAGCTAATGATATATGGGCCACAACAGAAAATTATGAAATGAGGTTTAGAGATATAGTAGTAGATGAGGATAGTGAACCTATTGATATTTTAAGTTGCACAACAACAATGGAAGTTGGGATAGATATTGGTTCATTAACAGCTGTTGGTTTAAGAAATGTACCACCAATGAGAGAGAACTATCAGCAACGTGCTGGGCGTGCTGGACGAAAAGGCGCAGCAGTATCTAGTATTGTTACTTATACAGAAAATGGACCACACGACTCATGGTATTTTAATCATCCAGATCAAATAATTTCAGGTGAGCCAAGAACACCTTGGATTGATTATAAAAACTTAAAATTAATAAGAAGACATTTAAATTTAATATTAATTGAAGAATTTTTTGAAGAGAATCGATTGAATATTGAAGAAATCACAGTTGATGACTTCTTTTTAGATAATAATGTAACGAATTATGAAAAATTTATAAAATGGGTAAAAAATAAATTACCACTAAAAGATAATAGATTAACAGTACTTATCCCTAAAGATGTGGATATTAATTGGAATGAATATGAAAGATATGTTCAAGGAGAAATCAACAGATTACATTTAAAGGTAAGTAAAAATATAGTTGTATATATTATAAAGCAAAAAATAAATGGAGAAGTACAAGAAACATATACTTTACTATTAGATATATTGTTTAAAGAAGGATTTTTACCTACATATTCATTTCCAAGGGATATTGTACATTTTTGGATTGAAAATAAATATGGAAATGTCAGTGAAAGTCCTGAAAGAAGCTTGGATATTGCAATAAGTGAATATGCACCAGGACGTATGCTAGTTGTTAATAAAAAGTCATATATTTCAGGTGGATTATATGATCATTATACTAAATATAATAAAGAGTATGGTTATAAAGCAGCAGAACCTTGGTTAAATATGAAAGAATATAATAGCAAAATTTATTGCTGTGATAATAATAATTGTGGTTGGATAGGAACAGAAAAGAAAACTAAATCTTGTCCTTTATGTGGAGGAATATTAAAGGAAGAAACTTTAATTAAACCTTGGGGATTTGCAGCAAGAAATGGAACTAATATTCCAGAAGTAAGAGATACACAAGAATACTCTGTTTCAAGTAAGCCTTTTTATGCTTCTTTACTTAACGATTCAAGTTCTATGAAAGCAATATCAGGAACAGGATTAATTAAAATGGAGGATAGAAAAGATCAAAAATTAATTCTTGTAAATAAAGGACCTGAAAATTCAATGTTTAGCTTATGCACAAAATGTGGTGCTATAGATCCAGGAAATACGCTAGAAAAAGATTTAAAGGAAAGGAAGAGGCCTTATAAATTACCATATAGAGAAAAAACTGATTCTCAAACATGTAACCATGTTAGAGAAAATGTATTATTGGGATATAGTGTACTTACTGATATGCTTGTATTAGAGTTAAAGCTAGAAAAAGACTTTATTAGAATTGATAGAGAAAGCTTAAATGTGTGGATAGTTCCAGCAGTAACTTCATTAGCTGAAGCTATAGTCTTGGCTGCTAGCACTGTACTAGATATTGAATTTAGTGATTTGAAATCAGGTTATCGTCTACGTTTTGATAAAAATCTTATATATGTTGATATATATTTATACGATAGCTTGTCAAGTGGAGCTGGTTATGCTAATAGAGTAGGCCAATTAATAGATGATGTTATGGATGAAGTTGTAAGGCGACTAACTGAATGTAATTGTGAACTTTCATGTCCAAATTGTTTACAACATTTCTGGAATCAATCTATTAAGGATAAGTTAGATAGAAAAGCAGCATTGCAATTATTGAAATGGGTAAGAAATGGAAAACTAGAAACAAGTATTACAAAAGAAGATAAAGAAAAATATATAGATATACTAAAAGAAATAGTTAACTTACAAGATGACTTTGGAGAAGTAATAAAAAATGAGGATGACTATTATTTATATATAAAAAACTCTAAAAAGAAAATAGTAATATATCCGGCGATGTGCAGTTTGAAGCAAATAAATGCAGAACCAAATGATATTTTAATTCCAGATAGATTATTCAAAGTATCAATAGCAGATGTTTGGAAAATAATAGATATGAATATAAATGGAGCTTATTAAAAATATAGTGATATATTCAAAAATTACTTAATATAAAAAAGATTAATATAAAAAAGCTAAATATATTTTGGCTTTAGATAAAAGGCGGTAAATATGTAAAGTGGACCCCTTGTCAAGGACACAATAAAAAAGGGGACTAGGAAGCTAATAAAAGATGATTTCTAAATTGTTTAGGAGTCATCTTTTTTAAATTCCATTGGTACCTATAATTATTGTAGTAATCTATATAATCATCAACTGCGTCAATAACTTCGTTAAGAGTTTTGCATGTTTTGAAATTAACTTCATCTTTCATATGACCGAAGAAAGATTCTTGTGGAGCATTATCCCAACAGTTGCCACGACGCGACATTGATTGACCTAAGTTATTCTCCTTTAGTAACTTTTGAAATTTAGGACTAGTATAGTGAGCACCTTGATCAGAATGAATAAATGCATCTTTATGAAGATCATTCTTATGTTGAGCTATAAGTTTATCTATAGTAACTGTTACAATATCTATTTTTAGAGAATCTGAAATATGATAAGATAAGATGTCGTTGCTGCTACCATCTTTGATGGTAGACAAATAAGCCATATGATTATTACCATATGGTATGTAAGTAATGTCTGTTAGTAATACTTTTCCTGGTATTCCTTGTTTGAAATTTCTTTCTAGTAAATTAGGAACTACTCTATGCTCTTTGGTTGCTTTAGCCATCTTTCGATACGGATTAGTTTTTCTTATAGGACATTTAATATTGTATTTTCTCATTATACGTTGAATTTTCTTTCTACTATATATGATAGAATATTCACCCTCTAAGACCATTTTAATTGAACGTGATCCTTTCTTATAGCCTCTATAATTCATAGCTTTTAAAATATTTTCTTTGGCTTCTAAATCTTTATCTTCAATAACCTTTTTGCTATCTAAGGTATTTAAATAATTATAATATCCCGAACGTGAAACGTTTAAGAGATCACAAAAATATGAAATCATATTCTTGAAATTATTTTCAATAATAGTTTCATTTATTAATTTAAATATCTCCTTACTTTTTAGATTTACGCAGCTGTTTACCAGCCTCCTTTCTGTCATGTCTAATTTTTTTAACATTTCTACCTGCTCTTCTAGTAGTTTAATTCTAGCTTCTTGTTTTGAAATAATGTCATCTTTTGAAAGTTCTTTATTAACTGGTCTTCCTGAATTTTCTTTCCTAGTGTCACGCAAACCTATAATTCCATCATTATTATAAGCTTTTAACCATCTAGCTGCCGCTTGTTCGTAACGTTTAATACCAATTATTTTGATATCAAATCCAGCTTCTTCAAAAATTGTTTTAGGAAGTTTACCTTTTAAATATTCATCTATAAAAAATCGCTTAAACTCGTCAGAGTAAGTTATAGACTTTTCACTAACTCTAATAACATATGGATTTTGCTTAAGTAGTTCAATAGTTCTTTTATCAAATGTTATTTTACTCATATTTTTCCTCCAATATTTATATTAATATTATACATAAAAAGTACCTATAAACTAGACACTTTTTTTTCTAGTGTCCTGATTATAGGTACCATTTTATATAATTTGTACCTTTTTTTGCCTCTTATAGAGTAAGCATGAAGTCTTTATAACAATTAAATCATAAGAAGAAAAATAATGCTTATATTTTTTAGAAAACTATCATGCCTGCAATGTCAGTTTATTCATATAGTAAAACTTGATATGTAGAAAATTGTGTTGTAAGCTATAGTTGAATAATGAAAAACCAAAATCTTAAGAGAGGATGTAGATTGAATAAATATTGAAAATAGAACAAGTTATTCAATATATAAGAATTCATCAAGTATTTTGAAAGAATAAAAAATAAAAAATCATTTTTTATATAAACTAAGAGAGAATTTATTTTTGCCGGCAAAAAAACGGCAAAAATAAATTCCTAAATAATTCTTGTTTGTTCTAAATTGAAAATTAGTAGTACAAATTATAGAGCAGAATTCTAGGTGTTTTTTGCATGTTTGATTCTTATTTATTCAACCTAGTATATATAATAATCTAATATAACATAAAAACTGATTTTTAGCAGTTAGAGAGAGGAAGTTAATAATGAGTAAGACTCTTGTTTTGGCTGAAAAACCTTCTGTGGGAAGAGATTTAGCTAAAGTTTTAAAATGTAATCAAAATAAAGGTTCATATATTGAAGGAAATAAATATGTAGTAACATGGGCTATGGGACATTTAGTTGGCCTCATGGATCCAGAAGGTTATGATAAAAGATATAAGGAATGGAGTATGGAAACTCTGCCTATGCTTCCTAAGAATATGAAATTAACGGTGTTAAAAAAGACAGGTAAACAGTTTAACGAAGTAAAGAAACTTATGAATAGAAGTGATATAATCGATATCATAATTGCCACAGATGCTGGAAGAGAGGGAGAACTTGTTGCAAGATGGATAATTGAAAAAGCAGGTGTTAAAAAGCCTCTTAAGAGATTATGGATATCATCTCAGACAAATAAAGCAATTTTAGATGGATTTAAAAATTTGAAAGATGCAAAGGATTATGAAAATCTATATAAAGCAGCAGTATGTAGAGCAGAAGCAGACTGGCTTATTGGCCTTAATGTGACTCGTGCTCTTACATGTAAATATAATGCTCAGTTATCAGCAGGGCGTGTACAGTCTCCAACACTTTCTATGATAGTAAAAAGGGAAGAAGAAATTAAAAATTTCAAGCCTAGTGATTATTATAATATAAATGCAAAGGCAAAAGGCTTTACATTAAATTATATAAATAATAAAGGAAATACTGCTATATATAATGAAGAACTTGCAAGCTCTATAGTTACAAAATGCAAGGGTAGAGATGGTAAAGTTATAGAAGTAAACAAATCTAATAAGAAAAAGTATTCACCTGAGTTATATGATTTAACCGAACTACAAAGAGATGCTAATAAAATATGGGGATATTCTGCAAAACAGACTTTAAATATAATGCAGAGGCTTTATGAAAATCATAAGCTTTTAACTTACCCAAGAACAGATTCGAGATATATAACAACTGATGTTGTTGCAACTATTCCTGAAAGACTTAAAGCAATAGGTACTGGTGAATACAGAGTATATGCTGAAAAACTTATAAAAGAAGGCTTAAAAGGTAACTCTAGATTTGTGAATAATGCAAAGGTAAGCGATCACCATGCCATAATTCCTACAGAAGAAAAGGGAAGTCTGGTAAACTTAAGTACAGATGAAAGTCATATATACAATCTAGTTGTAAAGAGATTTTTAAGTGTACTTCTTCCAGCATATGAATATGAGCAGACTACAATAAAGGTAGATATAAATGGTGAAATATTTACTGCAAAAGGAAATGTAACTAAGAGCAAGGGATGGAAGAAGCTTTATGAAAAAGATAACATAGATGATGAAGAAAAGAATGTAGAGCTTCCAATTTTAAATAAGGGAGATATTCTACAGATTTCTTCAGTAGATATTGTTAAGAAACAGACTACACCACCAGCTAGATTTAATGAAGCAACACTTTTATCTGCTATGGAAAATCCTCAGAAATATATAAGTATAGATAAAGATTCAGCTAAGACTCTTAATGAAACAGGAGGACTTGGTACCGTTGCAACAAGAGCTGATATAATAGAAAAGCTGTTCAATTCATTTGTAATAGAAAAGCAAGGAAAAGATATAGTACCTACATCAAAAGGTAAGCAGCTTATTGAATTAGTTCCAAAGGAATTAAAGTCTCCATTATTAACTGCAAAATGGGAAAAGAGACTTGAAGAAATTGCTAGAGGAAAATCAGATTCTCATAAATTTATAAAAGAAATGAAGAATTATGCAGTAGCTCTTATTGAAGATGTTAAGGGTGGTAATGCAAAATTCCATCATGACAATCAGACAGGAAAAAAGTGTCCTGAATGTGGTAAATATATGCTTGAGGTAAAAGGTAAAAATGGAACAATGTATGTATGTCAGGATAGAAACTGTGGTCATAGAGAAAATATTGCAAGAGTTACAAATGCAAGATGTCCTGAATGTAAGAAACGTTTAGAGCTTAGAGGACAGGGTGAGGGAAAGATATATGTATGTCCAGGGGCAAAGTGTAATTTTAGAGAAAAAGCTTCAGTATTTGAAAAGAGATTTGATAAAAAAGGTAAAGTAGATAAAAGACAAGTTAATAATTATATGAAGAAACTTCAAAAAGAAGCAGAGCAGGAGGAAATGAATGATAATCCTTTTGCAGCTTTATTAAAAGATTTTGGAAAATAAGATTAAATATTATTAAAAGCAGGAGAATTTTAAGTAAGCTCCTGCTTTTAATATGGCTTGAATTATTATGATAATTAACAGTCATCATCGCAGTCGCAACAGTCACAACAGTCACAGGAGTTTTTTTTGCATCGATGTTTCTTATGACGGTGCTTATTGTTTTCAGAAGCTGGACTAGTTCCACTACAACAGTTAAAACAATTATCTATAGCATTATCAACCATTTTTTCTAGTAGGCATGAATAAGTACATACTAGCTGGCTGTTAGTGTTCATAAGATAATTTGTATTATATTGTGTTGTCCAAAAGTATAACAATATTAATAGTAAAACAAGAGATTGATATTGCCTAGAAATACAGCATAGACCTTGAAGACCGTTTAATTGTCCAGCATCATATGCATTATCAATACATCCATTTAGTCCAAGACTGTTATTTAAATCATTTAAATCATCACTTAGATTATCAAAGTTATTATTTAAATTATCAAAGTTGTTATTCAAAGTATCAAAGCCATTATTAATATCATTATTTAGTTCATTAAAATTGCCTCGATTGTCCATTATTCACTCACCTTACGTATAACTCTATAATTTTATAGTATGTTAAAAGTCAAATAAGTTTAAAAAAAAATATAAATATTTCATAATTTTAAGGAATATTTTATAGTATATGATATATGAAGAGACGGTTTATTAATTCAAGAAAATGTTTATAAAGCAATTCTAGGAGAATGGTCTTATGGAGATAAAAAATATAGTTGATTTTAAAAATAAGATTATAAAGAAGAAAAATATTAAAGTTGATGATTATAAAATATATACGCCTGAAATAGTTAAGAAGTATAGAGAATGTTATAAATTCACAATGAAGGTTACAAAACATAGGGATAAAACAATGTTTATAATGTATAAAAGGGTTGAGGAATGGTATAGGAATAAAAATATAGATTATAATATTGAAAAAATTCATATAAAATCAAAATTAGGATCATATACTAGTGGAGGCTGTGGTATAGGAGCATCTCTTTTAGCTGGACTTACAGCAAGTGGTGTATTTTCTTATATGGACATCTGCATTAAGAAATTAGGACGATTTTCCTTGATAACATATGCTCTATTTGTACTTTTTTTAGGATTAAAAATTCTTCAAAATGAAGATGATAATGTAGAAATGTATAATATATTTTTAGCTGTTATAAATGATATTGAATCTAAATCCTAGGATATAAAGTTATAAATTTGAAATTTTAATAGGTATTATCAAGAATAAAACAATGTTTTTTACACAACCTAATATTATGGAAAGGAAGTGTTTAAAATGAGTAACTCAAATAACTGTAATTGTGGAGCTAATAAAAGTAATAATATTTTAAAAGAAGAAACTGCTAAGAAAACATCATCTGGATGCTGTAACAAAAGTGAAGGATGTAATGATTGGACATCTGTTAGTCAAAATTATGACATAAAAGATTCATGTGAAAAGAATGAAAAGAGTGCAGGAAATAATCAATGGTGTTCAACATCTAAATAGTTATTTTAGCAAAAGAAATATTTTTTTACAATTAAAAAAATTAAATATATGGTATATAATAAATAATATTGATTATAGTAATATATGAAATAATAAAAGGAATTGTAGTTATGCAATTCCTTTTATTTTGAATGAAGATTAATATATAACTTACAAAAGCTAAGTAGTGATTATGATATAATTTATGTACTTAATATATGAAAAATAGGAGAAAAATTTTGGAGATTTTAAATAGCATTTTAGATAATGTAATATATTTAGATATTGAAACAACAGGATTAGATGAAAAAAGCTCAGAAATAATTGAAATAGGAGCAGTTAAGATAAAAAATAATGAAATTACTACATATGAAACACTCATAAAGCCTAGAGGACGTGTTCCAGTTGGAATATACAGCTTATGTACAGGATTAACTGAAAAAGAACTCAATGAAGCGAGAACCTTGAATATGGTACGTAATGAAATTTTAGAGTTTATTGAAGACATTCCTTTAATATGTCATAATGGGAATTTTGAAAAGAGATTTCTAAATTATCATATACCTGATATTAAAAATAAAATACTAGATTCTATGGAATTAATTGCGATTCTTGAACCTTATAGAAAAGAATACAATCTTGAAGCATTGATGAAAAATATGACTGTTATGGAGAAGAATGAGCTTCATAGAGGTCTTGATGATTCAATAAATACTTTAAAAGTAGTAAATGCTGCATTATGCAGGCAATGGAATAGAGAAGATCATAGCCGTAAAAAAAATACACTGTATATGGAAATAAAAAAATACTATAAGTATTTAAATGAATGGGAATGGACAGAGTACCTTTTAAAGCCTCCATTTTTCAATTATGGAGATTATGATTATGTATCTTATGAAGAAAATAAGAATGATCAATTGATATTAAAAGATATTGCAATTGATTACACTAAATATGAAGAGTTATTGAGAAATGAAGATATATGGAATAATGGTGGAGATTTTGGATATGTATTTAGAGAAAACCAAATGGAATTTGCCAAAAAAATCAGAGAAAATTATCAGCGTGGAGAGAGAATATTTATTGAAGCTCCAACAGGCAGTGGAAAAACATTTGCATATGTAATCATTGCTGCTATAGGCTCGTATTTAAATAAACAGAAACATAAAAAAGATGATTCTAGTTTTATAATATCAACTAATACAAAGGAACTTCAAAATCAATTAATAGAAAGAGATATTCCTACAATATTAAAGAAACTTAGACTAGATGATAAGCTTAATTATGGAGCTATGAAAGGAAAAGGAAATTATATATGTATAGAAAGGCTCAGAAAATGTGAAGAACTTGAGATTTCAAAAGAAGGAAATCTTGCCTTATTATTTTTTAATAGATTATGTGAAAATGGGAAATATGGGGATAGTGAAAATATAAGTTTTTGGGCACATAAGCATTTTATGCTTGATGATTATTTAAAGGATGTAACTTGTGATAGTGATTCTTGCAATTTAGAAAAATGTAATAAGCCATGTTTTCTTAGAAAAAGATACAATGAACTTCCAGCAGAAAATATTACAGTAATAAATCATTCACTATTATCATGCTGGCCATATAGTGAAAAGAAAAAGATAAATCACATAATTATTGATGAAGGCCATAACTTAATGGAAAAATGTTATGATTTTTTTGCAGAAGAATTTTGCTATAAAGAATTTTTAGAGCTTTTAGATATATTGGAAAATGGACATCCGAGTATATTATTGTTGTTAAATACTCTTAATGCTAGCTATGGGTATAGGGAAACCATAGAAAAGGATAAATTGTTGTATTTAGTTAAAGAAATTGTAGTTAATATGAATATCCTTCTAAATGATTTTAGAAGTATGAGACTTGTTTCAGGAGAATATAATTTTAATACTGAATTCTTTGTCCCTAGAGATGATATTAAAGGAATAACAAAAGTATTAACACCAGAAATTTCAATGCTTAAGGAAAGTATTTATCCTCTGTATAAAATGCTGAATGATTACCTTAATAATATTGTTGCTGATGATGAAGTTAATGGTGAAACTGATTATAAAACTGTAAGTGATTATATATCTAAAATAAAAGCAGCTTTTGATACGCTTGATAAGTTTTTGGAATCTTCAAGATTTTTTGCAAAGATTCTTGAAGTTGATTCAAAATATGAAGATTTTAAACTTAGAACAGTTCCATTAAATGTAGGAGAACTTGTAAATGAACATATGCTTAAAGACATTAAAAGTACTACTTTTTTATCTGCGACTCTTAGAATAGAGAATTCATTCAGAAAGATAAAGAATCATCTTGGTCAGGAAAAAGCTAATGAATTTCTTATTCCTCCAGTATTTAATTTGAAGAAGAGAACAAAAATATTTGCACTTAAAGATATGGGGCGATATAGTGAAGCTTCATATATAAAAAATGTTGCAAAATTTATATTTGATACAAGTGAAAAATTACAAGGTCATATACTGGTGTTATTTAACAATAATTCGAGAAGAAGCAGTGCTGCAGAAGAACTTGAAATGCTTACAAGAGGTACAAAAATTGAAGTACATACCAATAAGAAATCAATAGGAGCATTGAAGGATAAAAATAGGCAGGTAATAATACTTGGAAGCCAGGGATTTTTTGAAGGGATAGATGTACCTGGTGATGCATTAAATTGTGTTATGCTTGATAAATTCCCTAATTATAGTCCTGAATATCCAATACTTCGTGCTATTACTACTTATCAAAATAAGACATACAAAGATGTGAATTATCCACAGTTATGCATAAAAGTAAAACAGATTTATGGTCGTTTAATTAGGAGTATCTATGATTATGGCTATTTTATAATACTTGATCCAGGAGAGAATCAATTTACTCTGCGAAATATAGAAAGAGATTTAGGGGGGCCTAATATAGAAATGCAGTTTTCTAAAAATGTATTAGCTATAATGGATAAAGATTACAATAATTGGAGAAAAGAAAATTTAAATATGATCATAAATAGAATGAAGAAATCTAATACAGATATTAAAGAAAGATTTAATGATGAATCTAAAAAATTTAAAACATTTTGGGAATTATGTAATGTAGAAGATGAAAATTACTATTTTAAAAATTTAGACTATAAACTTAATGGGAAAATATAAATATTTATTGTTGAAATTTTTGTAAATAAGAAAGATAAAAAATTATAAAATCAATATCCAAAATATGTAAATAATGCTATAATGTCTTTATGATATTGTTATGGTTAATAATAAAAGGGAGGTATGTAGAGATTACTAAAGATTAGAAATTTTGAGAGTGTATTTAATAATAAAAGGGGTGTACTATAATGTCAGAAGGTATAGTAGAGTTAATTGAAATGTATAAAAGTACGAAGGAGTCTTTGGAATGTGGGTTGAAATGGCTTCCAGGTAATATTTATGCTAAATCAAAGATAGAAGTAATGAATATGATAATACAAGATTTAGAAAAATTGAGAGACGGCACTATTAAATAAAGGGTTTAATAGGGAGTTCATTTGTGTGTTATTGAATGAGCTTTTTATTTTTTTGTGGAAATATTAATAATACCTGTACAAAAATAATAATTATGATATAATTATGATATAATTATGTAATAATAACACGAACACTCGTATATCTCCAAGGATATGGCTTGGAAGTTTCTACCTGCTACCGTTATTAGCAGACTATGAGGTATTATTTTGTTAGCATTTTCATGCTTTTACTTTATGAAAGAACTACCTCAGATTAATATTAATTAAATTAGTATTAAATTTGAGGTGGTTTTTATTTTTAATAAAGATAAGTTGAAAATAAAAATTAATATAGTTATGGTATTTTAAAAGAAGAGATGTTCTGTGTATAATAATTGATTTAACATGTACATAGGAGAGATTAAAATGGAATCGACTAAAAAAGCAACAAATGATTTTGAGTATCAAAAAGAAGAAAAATATTATGAAAAAGGCATCCGACTAATGTATGGAATTGATGAAAAGCCTAGTCTTTATATGCAGATATTATTAGGATTTCAACATATATTTGCAGCTTTTGGAGGAATTATAGTAGTTCCTCTTGTAGTTTCAAGTGCATTAGGATTTGATATAGCAACATCAACAGCACTTATGAGCGCTACAATACTTGCTGCAGGAGTAGCAACTTTTATTCAATCTAAAGGAATTGGACATGCTGGTTCAAGAGTTGCCTGTATTATGGGAACTGATTTTACATTTGCTACACCAGCAATTGCTGTTGGTAGCGTTGCTGGCTTGCCCGGAATAATAGGAGCAACAATACTTGGATCACTAGTTGAAATAATATTAAGCTTTTTTATTAAACCACTTATGAAGTTGTTTCCACCATTAGTTACAGGAACAGTAATATGTCTTATAGGATTAACTCTAATCCCTGTTTCAGTAGATTGGGCAGCAGGTGGAAGTGGAAGCTCTGAATATGGGAGTATATTAAATGTATCAATTGCAGTTTTTGTAATGATTTTAACTATTGTACTTAATCATTATGGAAAAGGAATGGTAAGTACTGCTTCAATCTTAATTGGAATGATTGTTGGATATATATTATGTATTCCATTGGGAATGGTAGATTTCACAGCTGTAGAAGAAGCTAGCTGGATTTCTATGCCTAAAATTTTTTCTACAGGAGTAGATTTTAATTTAAAATATGTAATACCTTTTATACCTGCATATTTAGTTACTACTATTGAAACTGTAGGATGTTTAAAAGCTATATGTCAAGTTTCAGAAATAGATGGAGATTCTAAGAGGATAGGAAGCGGTGTACTAGCAGATGGAGTAGGAAGTACTATTGCAGGATGCTTTGGAGCATTACCTAATACTTCTTTTAGTCAAAATGTAGGACTTATCCCATTAACAAAAGTTGCAAGTAGATATATAGCAATGATGGCAGGAATACTTTTGATTATATTGGGATTATTACCAAAGTTTGCGGCAATTATAAATACAATGCCACAGCCAGTACTTGGAGGTGTTGGTATAGTAATGTTTGGGACTGTAGCTGCATCTGGAATTCAGACATTAAGTGATGTTAAACTTACTAATAAAAATCTTTTAGTTATAGCTACTTCAATAGGGCTTGGTCTTGGAGTAACATTTAGACCTGAAATATTATCAGGACTACCAGAAGGAGTAAAAATGATTTTCTCTTCAGGAATATCTACAGGAACTATAACTGCACTTGTTTTAAACTTAATCCTAAAGGATAAAGAAAATTAGTAGTTATAATAAAAGATAATTAAATATAATATTTTTATAAATACATAGCAACGAGGTATGAGATATGGAAAAGTTACGTAAAAAGATACTAGAAGAAGGAAGAGCATTGTCAGAAAATGTACTTAAGGTTGATTCATTCTTAAATCATGCAGTAGATGCAGAATTAATGTATGAAATTGGTACATATTTTAAGAATTATTTTGAAAACCACGGAATCACTAAAATATTTACAATAGAGAGTTCTGGAATAGCACCTACAGTAATGACTGCATTACAGATGAACCTTCCTATGGTTACATTAAAAAAACAAGGATCCAAAATATTAAATGGTGAAGTATATCAGACTACTGTTCATTCTTTTACAAAGGATACAAATTATGAATTAACATTATCTAAGAAATACATAAGCAAGGATGATAATATTCTTATAATAGATGATTTCTTGGCCAATGGAGAAGCTGCTTTAGGAGCTGCAAGACTTGTTGAAGAAGCAGGTGCTAAAGTAGGAGGAATAGGAATTGTAATAGAAAAATCATTCCAACCTGGACCTGAAATTTTAAAAGATAAGGGATATGAAGTATATTCTCTTGCTAGAATTGCTAAACTTGGCAATGGTATAATTGAATTTGTTGAAGAATAATTATTTATATTTTTATTAAATTTCTTGTAAAGAATGTACACTCCAATTATTAATTTTTTACTAATATTTGGAGTATTTTTTTAACTTGAATGTTTTACTTTTATTTGATATAATTATCTGCAGATTAAAAGAGATTTAGTCAGTTCGAAAGCCTCCTGACTTTAAATAAAACTACGGTTAAATAATGAGTGATTATAGAGAAAAGTTGCTGCATTTTATTTGAAATGTAAGTAATTTGACTTATATTATTGTATTTATTTGTCGTAGGAATTTGTTTCCTACGATTTTTATTATGTATAAAATAAGTCATATAATTAAATTTATATTTATTTAAAGTTTTGGCTTCCAATGATTAAAGTTAATACTTATATTGGAGGATTTATTCATGAAAGATAATACAACAAAAAGACTTGTTAGAACAGCAATTATAGCAGCTCTATATGCAGTTATAACATTAGCCCTTGCTCCAATAAGCTATGGGAATTTACAATTTAGAGTTTCTGAAATAATGGTACTTTTAGCATTCTTTGATCCATTCTATATTGGAGGATTAACACTTGGATGCTTTATTGCAAATATACTTGGACCAAACGGATTACCTGATATTATTTTTGGTACACTTGCTACATTTATAAGTGTTTATGCAATTTCTATAACAGGAAAGCATATAAAGAATAATACTTTAGCTTTATTTGTTGCTTCACTTTGGCCAACAATATTTAATGGAATAATAGTTGGATGGGAATTAAGTTATGTTGCTAAATTACCATTGTTGCTAACTATGGCACAAGTTGCGATAGGTGAATTTGTAGTTGTAACTATAATTGGTGTACCAGTTATAAAATTAATAAAAAATAAATATTCTATAATTATTGTAGAACAGGGAATTTAGTAGATTATTATATTTATAAGACTTCAGCTTTGAGAGCTGAAGTCTTTATTTAATTTAAAATATTTTTATGATGATGTAAGCACTTTCGAATAGAAAAATTTAGAGATGATAAATAAGTGTGTTTTCTATAATAATACAGTATAATTTAAGTAAAATAGAATTAAATTATTTAATATAGATTTTAGGAGGAATTATGATGAAAAGTAGTAAAATAACCAATATAAAAGCGTTAGTAAAAACAAAATTTTTAAGTATGTATGAAGCAAAATATGAAAATAGAGTAGGAAACGAAAAATCGTGGATTATAGCTACTAGAAAAAGTGAAGAATTCATGAATGAAAAGTTTTTTGAAGGCAAAAAAGATATTGAAGATGCGGTATTAATAGCAGCTCTACATAAGCCATCAAATAAGCTTGTATTAGTCAGACAATTTAGAGTACCAACTAATGATTTTGTATATGAATTAACTGCAGGTCTTATTGATGGAGGTGAAAGTTCTCATACTGCTGTAAAAAGAGAACTAAAAGAAGAAACAGGATTAAAACTTTTAGATATTATAAGTGAAAAGAAAAAATTATATTTATCTCCTGGTATGACAGATGAATCAGTAAATCTTGTATTTTGTACATGTGAAGGCGAGATAAGTGATGAATTTTTAGAAGATGATGAATGTATAGAAGCTATTATGATTTCTAGGGAAGAAGCTTTAGAACTTGTAAATAGTGATGCAGTAATGGATGTTAAATGTTATCTTGTACTTCAGAGCTTTGCAATCCTTGGAGCTAAGTTATTTGAAAAGTAGTAAATTAGATATTTATATATACTAAGAGAGGCTTAGGAGTAAATCTTAAGCCTCTTTTTATATTACTAAATACTATAATTAAAGAGTTAAAATTAAAAATAGCAATTGCAGTTACTATTTTTTATATTCAATTCTTTAAAAACATTACTAAAATACTATACTTTAGAATAAAAAGTCAAGCTAACAATTGCAGTTATTAGTAAGACTTTAACAACATATACTAAATTAATGCATAAATGCTAAAGTAATAAAATAAATTAAGAAGATTAAACTGCATATGTACATTGGAATTGAAACTTCTTTATGTTTTTTTGTAACAATCTTACAAAGAGGATAAAGAATAAATCCAACAGCTATTCCATCTATTATACTGTAAGTTAAAGGTATAGTTATTATTACAGCAAAACATGGGAAAAATTCAGAAAAATCATCAAAATTTAAATTTCTTAAGTCCTGTGCCATTAAACATCCGAGTATTATTAATATTGGTGCTATAGCACTGTTTGGTATTATGCTTATATACGGAATAAAGAATAAAGATAATAAAAATAATAATCCGCATAAAATAGATGTAAGTCCTGTTCTTCCGCCATCTTCCATTCCAGCGTTTCCTTCAACTGTTGAAACAGGAGGGCTGCATCCAAGAAGAGAATATACAACTGTAGAAATGGCTACAGCTACCAAAGACTTTGATGTCTTTTCTGGACAGTTCAGTATCTTTCCAGTTTGAGCGTGTAAAATTCCGATGTTTTCAAAAACTAATATTAAAGTTAATGAGAAAACAGATATCCAGAATTTTATACTTATAATCATTCCAAAATCAAGTTTGAAGAAAATATTTTTGTATCCCTTAAAATCAGGAAAAGTATAAGTTATTCCTTTAATATCAACTAAACCACATAATGCAGCTGCCAAAGTACCAAAAATTATAGATATTAAGAAAGCTCCACGTACATTCTTTAAAAATAAAATAAGTGTAACTGCCATAACTACAACAAATAGTATTACGTTTGGATTGGAAATATTTCCGAGTTGAACTAAACTAGATTCTGAATTTACAACTAAACCGGACTTTTGAAGTCCAAGAAAAGCTATAAATAATCCAATACCAATTGTTATGGATTCCTTTAAATAATCAGGTATTGATTCCATTAAAATTTTAGATATTGGAGTGACTGCAATTATTGCAAATAATAAACCTGCAACAAAAATAGCAGCTAATGCCTCAAAAAAGGTAAGACCTAGAGTGTTAACGATGGTATAGGTAAGAAGTGCGTTAATTCCCATACCAGGCATTACAATTAATGGAGCATTACTTACAAATGCAGCAATAAGACAACCTGATACTGATGCGAATACAGTAGCAATAATAAGTGGTTCTACTGCTATTCCACCATCACTTAAAATACTTGCATTTACAATAATTATATAGATACTTGCAAAAAATGATGTTAATGCAGCAAGTGCCTCTCCCTTAAAAGTAACATTGTGCTCCTTAAGTTTAAATAGCTTATTCATCCTTTCGACCTAACTTTCAATGTTCCCTCTCCCACCCGCGCAAAAGCGCAAACATATTATAGCATTGAAATTTTAAATGTACAACCTTGTATTTCAGTTTTCTTATTATATTATTTATTAGAATAATATTAGACATATATAAAATAAATAGGTGATTATTTATCATTATAGCAAAATAATTGGAAAAGATTTGGCAGAGTGATATAATTAAAAGGGCAATATGTAATAAATATTAAAAAAGTGGGTGTATGAAAATGAATTCAGATTTTAAAAAAATTCATAAGGGAAGTATTCTTATAAATTCTCTATGCGTATTTACAAGATTAAAAAAAGATAGTGTATTAAAAAAATATAAAGTATTACTTGAATATTTATGTCAGGATAAACTTATACTTGGTGAATCTATAAGTATTTATAATGATTTTGCATTTGAATTATTAAAAAAATCAGATGGAACATCTTTAAAAAAATATATTATTGATGAAATATTTTTAGATAATAATGCATTTACAAATATGATAGATAGGGATGATTTAAATAACCAATATATAATAAATCAAGTGAAATTTGAACTTAAAGCTTTGGAATTTATAACTAATATAAAGTCGGAGGATATTAAGGAAGCAATTATATATAAATGTAAGGCTATGGATTTTGAAGAGGAAGTTGTAAAAGGATTAATTAATTTTGAAGTAAATTCATTTGAAGAATATGATACATATAAAGCTATTGATAAATTAAAATTAAGTATATTAAATTGCGATGGCTGGGGAGAGTCATTAGATAATATAATAGAATTTTATCGACAATATGGAACAGGTATTTTTGGTGAATATAGAGCTTTTGTATGGGAAAATGAAGATGGTGAAGGATATTTACGTGGGATAACATCACCAGATCCGGTGAAACTTGAAGAACTAGTTGGGTATGAAAGTCAAAAAGAAACTATTATAGAAAATACTGAGCAATTTTTAAATGGGTATCCTGCTAATAATTTGTTGTTATATGGACAGAGGGGAACAGGAAAATCTTCTACTGTAAAGGCGATTATAAATGAGTATTATACTAAAGGGTTAAGGCTTATTGAAGTGGATAAGGACAAGCTTGTAGATTTTACTAAAATAATTAGAATGCTTAAAAATAAAAAATTGAAATTTATAATTTTTGTTGATGATCTTGCTTTTGAAGATGGGGATGAAAGTTATTCAGCTCTCAAAACAATACTTGAAGGTGGAGTAGAAAACAAGTCTAATAATATTCTAATATATGCAACAACTAATAGAAAACATTTAGTGAAAGAAACATTTAGTGAAAGAGGAGATGAAATTCATCAAATGGATTCTGTAGAGGAAAAATTATCATTATCAGACAGGTTTGGTATAACAGTTTCATTTTATTCACCAGACCAGAAGGAATATTTGAAGATTGTTGATGGATTAGCCTTATCTAGAAATATAAAAGTAGATACTGAATATTTACATGCTGAAGCACTTAAGTGGGTAAGATGGTATAATGGAAAATCACCAAGAACTGCTAAGCAGTTCATTAATTGGTTTGAAGCATCATTGAAATAATGTGGCTAATAAAAAATAATTACTATTTATATGTTGCATCCTTGAATAAGTATTTTCATACGAGACATACTATGTTTGTAAGGAGGCGAAGAGAGCGTGGGAAAAAGTAAAAAAGAAAAGTTAATAATGAAAAAAGGAGACTTTTCACAATCAAAAGTAAAGGAGTATATGGAAAAGAACAATCAAATTAATGAAAACATTGTATCACGAGGAAAAGATATAACTTTTAATAAACTCTAAACACAATACATACATTTAGTGATATTTAGAAAAACTTAATTATTGCCACTATGATACTTAAACACAAAATCTCATACTTTTAAATTAGAATTCATGACAAACGAACTTCATTTTTAGCATTACGTAGGAAAAGCTACAAAGATATATTTTATATTTTTGTAGCTTTAATTTTACGAATAAACAATTAAAAAATACGTTGATAAAATGGTATGAAATGATAAGAATATTCAGTAAATGTATTCTAAAAGAATAATTTTTCTATATTAAGTTAAAATATTTTTATAGAATTTATATGATGTATAGAAAAGAGTGATTTAGAATTGAATTTAGAATTTGTAAAAGGAGAACCTTTTTTTGTGCGAATAAACAAGATAAAAAATAAATATGAATATTTATCTGAAGATATAGATACAGATGTGATTATCGTAGGAGGGGGAGTAACAGGAAGTATTCTTGGATATTATATGTCTAAAAATAATATTAATTGTGTAGTGCTTGAAAAGAATATTGTAGGATATGGAAGTACTAGCATTACTACTGCATTATTGCAATAAGAACTTGATCAGACTGCAAGAAGTTTAGAGGAATATACACAATATGAAAAGATAATACAATCGTATAATCTTGGAGTAAAAGCTTTAGATGAAATAGATGAATTTATCAAAGAGTATGGAAATAAGTGTGATTACAAAAAGAGAGATACACTTCTTTATACTGGAAAAAAAGTTGAGATAGAAGAAATAAAACAGGAGTATGAAATTAGAAAGGAAAATGGATTTGATGTACGTTTTATAGAAGAGAAAGATAATCCTTTCAGCTTTGAATTAAAAGCAGGAGTGTATGCAATAAATGGTGGTGCTGAACTTGATCCATATAAATTTACTCATGAATTAATAGAAACTGGAATAAGTTTAGGACTAAGAATTTATGAAAATACAGAGGTAGTAAAAATAAACTATACAGAAAATAATGTTGAGGTACAGACTAAGTATGGGTATAAGGTTAATGGAAAAATAATAGTTGTAGCTACAGGATATGATACAGGGCTTTTTAGTGATAGAAAATTTGGAAACACTACTATTACATTTAATGTAGCAACAAAGCCTTTGAATAGTTTGGAAGGATATTATAAAAATGTTTTAATAAGAGATAATAAGGATCCTTATAATTATTTTAGAACTACTTTTGATAATAGAATTATCGGTGGAGGAGAAGATGTAGAGTTTTTAGTGAATATAGAAAATGAAAAACTAAGTAAGGAAAAGTATGAAATTATAGAAAATAATATAAGAAGAATGTTTTCTAATATATCAGATATTGAATTCGAATATGAATATTGTGGTGCTTTTTCATCAACCCAAGATAATTTGGGATTCATAGGAAAGGATCCTAAAAATCCAAGGCTTTGGTTTGATTTAGGGTATGGTGCAAATGGAATATTATTTGCAATACTTGGTGGTATGATGTTAAGTGAATTATATAAAGGAATAGAAGATGAAAATTTAAAATTATTTAAGGTGGATAGATTTTAATACAAAAAACGGCGTTCAATAGTCATGAATGCTATTTTTAATTATGTATTTGAAAAGGTTTTATATTATTGACTTTTAATGTGGTGAAATATATTATTAAATAAACAATTAATGAAATTGAATATTTAATAAAAAGGAGAATACAATAAAATGGCTGTTAATAGAAGTGCACCTGAAAATTTTCACTATGATAATGCTGAAAAAACAAATAAGAATTTTATATATAAAAATTTAAGAAGAAGTAAGTGTTATAATTGTAATTTTTCAAATTCACATTTTGATTTTGCAAGTTTAAGAGGTGCTCATTTTAAAAAGTGTAATTTCTTTAGATGTAGTTTTAAAGGTGCTGAATTTATAGGTTCAAATCTTAAAGGATGTAAATTGAGAGAAGCTAAATTTGAAGACACTATATTTGAAGGAGCAAACTTAGATGGAGCAAACTTTGAAGGTGCAAAGTTTAAGAATACTATCTTTGTAGGATGTAATATTGAAAAAGCTAAAAATTTCGATACGGATAATAACAATATTAGAATTTTTGAAAGCATGCCTGAACTTAAAATTAGTGAAGAATTAGAAAAAGCAGTATTGTCTGCTATGGAAAATGAATACATAAAGAAATCACGAGTATTTGATACGAAAGATGGAGAGATTAATAGTATTACTATGATGATCTTAAGTGAAAAATTTGAGGAAGAAAAATTAATAGAAGGAATGCATTATATAAAGTATGAGATAGAAAGAGAATTCTATACTTTAAGTTATGTTATTAGGTTAATTGAACAAATGTAATTTTAAAATGGCAATATAGTGATGTTTATTGCCATTTTTTTCTGTAGAAAAAAATGTGATTTTGTGATAAAATAACTTTTATATTGTAAAAAAAGATAAAATGATAAGAAAATAGAATTGTAAAATACAAAAAATGTAAAAGTGAATGCATTAGCATTTTCTATAGATATAGACAACATAGAGGAGACAATTAAGGTGAAAAGAATATTTATTAAAAATATGATTGCAACATGCTTAATAACTGGTGCAGTAACTAATATTAATATGATTCAAGCACATGCGGAGTGGAATAAAAATTCCCAAAATAAATGGTTTTGGACAGAAAATGGACAAAAGTCTATTGGATGGAAAAAAATAGATGGACAATGGTATTATTTCAGTGACAATGGAGAAATGATAACAGGCTGGCTTAAAGGCAATGATGGAAACTGGTATTATTTACTTGATAGTGGAGCTATGGCAATAGGCTGGTTTAAAGATTACAGTGGAGACTGGTATTACTTTAGTGGTAGTGGAGCTATGGTAACAGGCTGGTGTAAAGATTATGATGGAAGATGGTATTATTTCAATAGTAATGGAACTATGGCAACAGGCTGGATGAAAAGCTATGATGGCAATTGGTATTATTTGAAGAGTAATGGAGCTATGGCAACAGGCTGGATTGAGCATAATGGAGGAAAGTATTATCTTGAAGACAGTGGAGCTATGGTAACAGGTAAGAAAATTATTGATGGGAAAACACATGAGTTTAATAGTAGTGGAACCCTTATTAAGACTGAATCAATAGAAAATAGTTCAAGCCTTGACAAAGAAGAGAATAGAACTGGATATATAGCAACTGATAGCTGTCCTCTAAATTTAAGAGATCAGCCTTCAATGAACTCAAATATTATTGGATCAATACCAAAAGGAATGGAAGTAGTAGTTATCGGTAAAGAAACAAATGGATTCTATAAGGTTGAATGGGACAACACTATTGGTTATATAAGTAGTTCGTGGGTTTCATTTGAAAAGAAAAATAATTTTTCATCAAATTCAAATAATTCTACATCAAACTTAAAGGTTCCACTTGGTCAAGCGAGAACATCTGCACCAAGTAGAGATAATCAATATTATTATAGTGATTCTAACTTGTTTTATAAGGTGAAATTATCACCACCTTTTACAAATTCAAGTGGAAAGCCTATTGTTGGAAATTGTACATGGTATGCATGGGGAAGAATATGGGAATTAACTGGACAAAAGCCTACAGATGCTGATTTCAGAGGAAATGCATATGAATGGTGGGAAGCTAATAAAAGAACTGGTAAATATAAATATGGAACGACTCCAAAGGTTGGTGCTGTTCCTGTATGGAAATCATCACTTCCTAACTCAGGTGGATGTGGACATGTAGCTGTAGTAGAAAATATAGAAAATGGAAAAGTATATATATCTGAATCTTCATGGCATGGTTCTCTATTTAATTATAGAGAAATATATAATACTAATCACCTTTATGGATATATCTATATTGATGAACCTAATTATTAATTTATAAACCCTCTAAATTATTAGAGGGTTTTTTTATGTTATTTGACATTATTTGATTTTTTATTTATTATTATTTTAGTACATTGTATTATTTTTTTGTAGGTATATTAATTAGATTTAATTATATAAAAAATATAGTGGATATAATAAATATATCTAAATTATGCAAATGAAAATGTAATTGTTTTATACAATGGTACTGTAAAAAATAATTATGAAAGGAGGCATAGTAATGGATATAAAGTTAAATATATTTGAAACAATGGCTTTAGTATGTATTATTTTCTATTTTGGAATGTATTTAAGAAAGAAGATAAAGATACTGGCTAAATATTGTATACCAGCACCTGTAATTGGTGGATTAGTATTTGCAATTGTTGTTTTTATAATGAAGATTACAAATTTTGCTACAATTACATTGGATACTACACTTCAAAATATTTTTATGACTGCTTTTTTCACAAGTATTGGTTACACAGCTAGTTTAAAAGTATTAAAAAATGGGGGAATAAAAGTATTCATCTTTTTAGCTCTTGCAGCTATATTATGTGTACTGCAGAATGTTGTAGGAGTATCAATAGCAAAATTATTTGACTTGAGTCCACTTTTAGGATTATGTACTGGTTCAATACCAATGGTAGGTGGTCATGGTACAGCTGGATCATTTGGGCCTATGCTTGAAGAGCTAGGAGTTAAAGGTGCCACTACTGTAGCATTTGCATCAGCAACATTTGGATTAGTAATGGGAAGCTTTGTAGGAGGATATGTTGCGAGAAATCTTATTGATAGGTATAAGATAAAAACTCCTAAGGAATCTAATAATCATGAAATACCAGTAAGTGACTTCCATGAAGATGATGTGGCTATTTTATGCCATAGCAGGCTTATGAATGGATGTGCATTTTTATTTATAGCAATGGGAGCAGGATCAGTTATTTCAGGACTTATACAGGATACTGGTCTTACATTTCCATCATACATAGGGGCTATGCTTGCAGCAGCAATTATTAGAAATGTATGTGATGCATTAAAAGTTACCATAGAAGAAAAAGAAATTGAAGCCATAGGAAGTATAAGTTTAGCATTCTTTTTAACAATGGCACTTATGGGGTTAAAGCTTTGGGAACTACTAGATTTAGCTATACCATTAATAGTAATGCTTATTGCTCAAGTTCTTTTAATGGGATTATTCGCATATTTTATAACATTCAGAGTTATGGGAAAAAATTACGATGCCGCAGTTTTTGCTTCAGCTAATTGTGGATTTGGAATGGGAGCAACACCTAATGCAGTTGCTAATATGGATGCACTTACTGAAAAGTATGGATTTGCAGAAACACCATATTTTGTTGTTCCGCTAGTTGGATGTCTTTTCATAGATTTTGTAAATTCAGCGTGCATAACATTATTTATTAATTTATTGAAATAACTATTTATGAAATTTTAGCCAAGAGTTTAATGCTCTTGGCTAAAATTATATAAAAACAGTATATAGCAGGTCTATAATTATGATTGCGATAATTTTCTATACTTTAAATAATTCTTATGAATTTGTTCAAAAAAGTAATTTGATATTTCATCATCTAATGTTTGGCACTCATTATCTTTATAATCTTGTATATCAACTATTTTTGAAGGTGTAGCAACAATTTTTGAATTATTATTAGAAAGTAGTGTGTTATCTTTGATTATATTTGATTTATTTTTTATTACAGTCTGTCTTTTAAGTCCGTTATATTTTACATATATAATATCCATAAATACCTCCTATATACTATTATAGATCTGTTAAATTATATGAACATTGCTCTTCTCGCCCTTAGGAAATACAATAGGTTTGCGAGACTTAATAATCCCCCCTTAAAAAAGAGAGAAGAACAATGAGCAAAACTAATATAAAATGCCCTCGCTGTAATTCTGATAAACTATATAAGTTTGGATTGAATAAGCAGGCTAATCAAAAATATCAATGTAGGCATTGCAAGCGCCAATTCGCCTTAGGCGATGGTGACGGATTACCAAAAATGAACTATCCTAAATGTCCAAAGTGTGGCAAAGGTACATATTTACATCATGCTTATAAACATTACAATCGTTATAAGTGTAATAATAAAAAATGTAACCATATTGTAGTCAAATATCATACCACTAATATTGATGATGCTTCTAGTAAACTAGTCACCGGTTCCCTTTCCATGAAAGGAATGCGCTTTCCACTTCATGTTATATTAACTGCACTAACTTTATACTTTCTCAACAATTCATCAACAAGAGCGATTTCTCAGTTCCTAATGATAAACTCAGGTATTAAAGTTTCTCACGTTACTATAGCAAGCTGGACTAATAAATTTGCACCTTTCTTCAAATTAAAAGCTGATAAGTTTAAAGAATATTTAAATCTCCAATATGATGATTGGCATGCGGATGAAACAGTTGTTTTCATTAACGGCGAAAAGTACTATCTCTGGTTAGCTATTGATTCAGAAACTAGATTTATTTTAGCATTTCATTTAACTAAATCTAGAAGCTCTGATTCAGCTTATACATTAATATCATTTTTTGTATTACTTAATATTAACTATGTTTTAGTATATGAAAAAAATAAAAAACTATTACTATTTTAAAGAAAAATAATAATAGTTAATAAATATAAGGATTTATTAAAGCAGTTTTAAAGTATTAGTTAATGCGTTTTAGCAGTATTAACATTTTATATTCATGACATTAGAGTAAAAAATTTGACAGCCTATATAAAAAATATATATATTACTTATATAGAATAATTTAATTTATATATGTATAAATTAAATTATTAATTATAGTATGACAAGAAAAGGAGATATAATCAATGAGAGCATACGAACGTTTATTAAAATATGTAAAGGTATATACAACTTCAGATGAATATTCAGAAACTCATCCAACTACAATGAGACAATTTGATTTAGCTAAGATGTTAGTTGAAGAAATGAAGGAAATGGGTATAGAAGGTGTTAGATGTGATGAACACTGCTATGTATATGGGTATATTCCAGCTACAAAGGGATATGAAGATAAACCATCAATAGGATTAATCGCACATTTAGATACTGCACCTGCAGCATGTGGTGAAAATGTTAAACCTCAAATAATTGAAAATTATGATGGAGGAGACGTTCTATTAAAAGGAAATAATAGTATTCTTTCACCAGAAAAATTCCCTCATTTAAAGAACTTAAAGGGAAGAACATTGATTACAACTGATGGAACTACACTTCTTGGTGCAGATGATAAGGCTGGAATTTCTGAAATACTTACAGCATGTGAAAGAATAATAAATGAAAATATTCCTCATGGAAAGATATGCATTGGTTTTACTCCAGATGAAGAAGTTGGACTTGGAGCACATTTATTTGATGTTGAAAAGTTTGGAGCAGATTTCGCATATACAATAGATGGTGGTATTGAAGGAGAAATATCTTATGAAAACTTTAACGCTGCCATGGCTAAAGTTGAAATACATGGAATATCAGTACATCCAGGAAGTGCTAAGAACACAATGGTAAATGCATTAAATGTTGCTATAGAATTAAATGGAATGCTTCCAGCTTGTGAAAGACCTGAAACAACAGAAGGATATGAAGGGTTCTATTATTTAGAAAAGATGAGCGGAAATACTGATGAAGCTACAATGGAATATATATTGAGAGATCATGATTCAGCTAAAATTGAAGCTAAGAAAGATACATTGAAGCTTGCAGAAAAACTATTAAATGAAAAGTATGGAGAAGGTACAGTTAAAGTAACTATTAAAGAACAATATAAAAATATGGTTGAACATATTAAGCCTTGTTTCCATCTTATAGATAATGCTACGGCTGCAATGGCTACTTTAGGAGTTACTCCTGTTATAGAACCTATTAGAGGAGGTACAGATGGAGCAACATTAAGTTATATGGGATTACCATGTCCTAACCTTGGAACAGGTGGATTTGCATATCATGGAGAATTTGAACATATAACTGCTGAAGGTATGGATATCTGTACAAATATAATAATAGAAATTTTAAAAAAATATGCACTTTAGCATGATTAGGAACTATGAACTTTAGTGTAATTAAGAACTATGCAGCTTAAATACTATAAATAGATTGTATTAGTTTGTTGAAAAAAAAGCAGCGCACTGTACGCGTTGCTTTTTAAACTATGATTTTTAGTACTTTTCGGTAAGTTTCATTATAAATTCATGATATTCAGGAAGTTTTTCTAATAAAAATCGGATTTTTAGTAATTTATTTTCTAATACATTTATCTCTTCGTAAGGTATATCTGATTTGTTCATTAAATGATTTAATTGTTTTTTTAAATCAATGAGATCATGCTCAATTGAATCTAAAGATTCCTTTGATTTCATCCATTCTTCTTTCATATATTTATTATGAGAATATATTATTTTTAGATTTGAAATCATTAATTCTCGTTCTGTAAGAAGTGTTTCTAGGTTATTTAAATAACCAGAATTTATGCATTCAATTAATTTATCATCACATTTTATTATATCATTATTTTTTTTCTCCTCACTAATAGTAGAAGAAACCTTGTCTTTTTTTAAGTGGTTTGATACAAATCTTTTAATAAGATCTGTAATTATGGTTGAATTCTTTTTGAGAAAGTATAAAGGTGATAATAATATCATTGTTATAAATCCACCTATTATTTGAATGAGGCTATTTTGATTATCAACTAAATTTATAACTGTTCCTGAATTTGAATTACTTATTTCTATATTTCTGGCTAGAACATCAGAAGTATCTTGCATTAAATTAGATTTTATATCATTTAGTCTTAAAAAAGTATTTTTATTGTCTTCCGTAATTGGAAGGGGTGTACCTCTGTTAATAAAAATAAATTTATTGGTTAAATCATTGTATTTATTTAATCCATCTTCTAATGATACCTTATCCTCTTTTGTAATATAATTTGAATCATATAATTCATTTATATTAGCAAGGGCTGAAGTGAAATTCTTGTTATATTCGGCTCTATAGCTTTCTTTTTGGGTTATTATATAATAATTGGTCATGGAGGACATATTTGTGATATTTGATTTAAATTCATCAATTTGAAGTACTTTTTCTCTAAGGCTCACATTAGTATTTATTTGATTAACTACATGCTTATTTGTTATATAAAGGTAAAGAAGAGAAAAAGAAAGAGATAGTGAAAGCAAACATATTATAATTTTTAATTTTTTTGACATAGCACTGCCTCCTTATACACCATATTATGATTTATACATAACAATGTTACATAATAGAATAAATATTTTAAAATGAAAAACTATTTTAAAATATATAGTTTTAATGTATAATATGCATATATGTGGTATTTGATTTAACATAATTTTGAAAGCTAAGGAGAATTAAATGATGAAAATTACTGCTTGCACATTAATATTAAAAGATGATTTTAATAATATTCTAGTTTTAAAAAAGAAAGTTAAAAAGGGCGAAATAGGTAAATGGTCTTTAGTAAACCAAAAACTTAGAGGAAAAGAAAGCTTTGAAAAATGCGTAAATAAAGCATGTAATAAAATTTTAAAGACAATAGTTTTTGACCTTGAAGAATTTAAAGAATATGAAATAAATGAAGAAGAAGGCTTGAAGGTATTAATTGGTAACCTTAAAGGAAGATTTGTTTTAGATAAATCTTATGATGAAGCTAAGTGGATAAATATAAAAGAGATAGATGAATATGAGTTTGAAGATATAGATAAGACTATACTAGCAGACTTTGCTGCTAGATAATCTGAACAGTTAGTGTATTTAAACCCTAGAAAAACTGAATATAGTGTTTTTCTAGGGTTTTTATTTATATAAGGAAAAGATGATATTTTTATAGTTGTCACTTATGACAATGTTGATATTTTTATTATAGTGGAAAGTAGTAATAATTATTATAATTAATAATTAGAGTTAAATTGGTTAAAATATATTTTAAACTTATATTATAAAATAATATTTTAGTGGCAAAATAATTTTATGTGATATAGGCAATTAAACGGAGGTCTTGATTTGAAAAAAAATGCTGCAATAAGAGAATTTAAAAAGTACAAAAGTCAGATAAATAATATTGAAGAGATAGTAGAACATTCAAAGAGCGGAGCACTTTTAGAGCATGAAAGTTCAATACGTAAAAAGCTTAGAAGTCTAAAGGAATTAAAAGAATGTGGACTTAAGGAATACGAAACTGTTGTTGAACGATATGAAGAACTATTAGAATATGTATCTAAGAGGATGCTAGAAGATTATAATAAAAAGAACAATACAGATTTTGATTTTTATGAAGTTGTGCGTGGAAATTATAATTCATTTTTAAATTCAGGATTTATGACAGTTCTAACAAAGATGCATATACCTAAATTAATAAGTAAAGAATTTGAAGAAAATTTTCCACTAAATCCTAAAGATGAATATTCTAGAGCAAGATCTATGAAAAGAAAGTTTTTTATTCATTTAGGAGATACTAATACAGGTAAAACTCATAATGCTATAGAAAGATTGAAAACAGCAAAGAATGGAGTATATCTATCACCGCTTAGAATTCTAGCATTAGAGAATTATGAAAGACTTAATAATGAAGGGATAGTATGCGATTTGCTTACAGGTGAAGAAGAAATAATAAAACCTGGTTCCACTCATACGTCATGTACAATTGAAAAAGTAAATTTAAAAGAACATTATGATGTTGCAGTAATAGATGAAATACAAATGATAAGTGATTCATTTAGAGGAATGTCTTGGAGTAAAGCAGTATTAGGTTTACAATGTGATGAAATTCATATATGTGGAGCTTTAAACAGCAGAGAGATACTAGAAGAAATTATAAGCGATTGTAAAGACGAATATAGTATAAAAGAATATAAAAGAAATATACCCCTTATAGTAGAAGATAAAAACTTCAGCTATAATGACATTGCCGAAGGTGATGCAATAGTTATATTTTCTAAAAAAAGAGTGCTTGAAATTGCAGAAGAACTTTCAGAAAAAGGAATAAAAGCAAGTGTAATATATGGAGATCTTCCACCAGAAGTAAGAAAAATGCAGTATGAGGAATTTATAACTAAAAAAACAAAAGTACTTGTTACTACAGATGCAATAGGTATGGGAGTTAATCTTCCTATAAGAAGAATAATATTTATGACAATAAGAAAATTTGATGGTGAAGAATTAAGGGAACTTACCTCTCAGGAAGTTAAACAAGTAGCAGGCAGAGCAGGAAGAATCGGAATATATGATACAGGATATGTTGCTTCTGTTGGTGGTAATGCACATATAATAAAAGAAAAAATAGAAAGTGAAGACCCTACTATAAGAGAAGCTGTTATAGGGCCATCAGAAGCAATTTTAAATATTAAAGGGCTTCCTTTAAATGAAAAGCTTGCTTTGTGGAGTACTAGAGAAGAAAAACTAGATTATTATAGAAAAATGGATATAAGTGAATATCTTTATATTTTAGAAAAGATAAAAAAATATAAACTTACTCAAGAAATAGAGTGGGATTTACTTAAGGTTCCATTTGATGTTAAGAGTGATGCTTTAATGGATACATTTCTTGATTATGTAGATGAATTATTTGTAAACAAACAAAAAGAATTGTTTAAGCCTGAGTGCTACAATGGAAATCTTGATGATTTGGAAATATATTATCAAAAGGTAAATATGTATTATTCATTTTCTAAGATATTCAATTTGACATTTGATGTGAATTGGGTATATGAAGAGAGAATTAAGGTTAGTAGTTTAATAAATGAAATTTTATTACGATTATAACTGATAAATATTTTGAGGAAATCTACGAAACTAATCTTTAAATCAATAAAAAATGCTATTATTTGGAAAAAATATATAATGTTTAAAAAAATTTTTAATAAGTTGTTTATAAATTCTTATTTTTAGTATATACTGATAATGTTTGAGTGTATTCTAAAAGTAGAATTCTTATTAATATAATTTAAAAAGGGGAGACACAAATGACTGAATTAAATCATGAACTTGGAATCATAGCGTTAGAAAGCTGTATTGAATTAGGAAATGCTATTGATAAGCATATAAGAGAAAGAAGAGGACACAAAGAGTCATACTTAATTCCATTAGATGAAATAAGATTTTCAAATGGTGAAGGTAAGGTTAAGATCTCAGAAACAGTAAGAGGAAGAGACATATATATATTATGTGATGTAGGAAATTACAGCTGTACATATAAGATGTTTGGAATGGTAAGTCATAAAGGTCCAGACGAACACTTCCAAGATATAAAGAGAACTGTTGCTGCTATAAGAGGTAAAGCTGCTAGAATTACAGTTATCATGCCTTTATTATATGAATCAAGACAACACCGTCGTAAAGGAAGAGAATCACTTGACTGTGCTTTAGCACTTCAAGAATTAGAAAGATTAGGTGTAGATGAAATAATTACATTTGATGTTCATGATCCAAACATCCAAAATGCAATTCCATTATTATCATTCGAAAATATATATCCAACTTTTGATATGGTTAAAGCGTTTGTATCTAATGAAAAAGACGTAAAATTAGATAAAGAAAAATTACTTGTTATTAGCCCAGACACTGGAGCTATGGATAGAGCAATATATTATGCTGGAGCTTTAGGAGTAGACGTTGGTTTATTCTATAAGAGAAGAGACCATTCAACAATAGTAAATGGTAAAAACCCAATAGTTCAACACGAATATATGGGAAGAGATGTTGAAGGTAAAGATGTATTAATTGTTGATGATATGATAGCGTCAGGAGAGTCTGTACTTGATATAGCAAAAGAATTAAAGAAAAGAAATGCTAAGCATGTATATGTTGCTGCTACATTTGGATTCTTTACAGAAGGTATTGAAAAATTCAATAAATTCTATGAGGAAGGAATTCTTTCAGGAATTTACTGCACAAACTTAACATATACATCTCCACAACTTTTAGCTGCACCATGGTTTAATTCTGTGGATTTATCAGAACTTTCTGCAAGAATAATAAATAGATTAAACTATGGAAAATCTATAGCAAAATATATGGATGCTACAAGAGTTATACATAATTTATTAAATGAATAATACTTAAACATATAAAAATCTCTCATAGTAATTTTTACTATGAGAGATTTTTTTATATGTTTTGAATTTACTTTTTTATACTAAATTTATAAGGTTTAGTTATAAAGTAATACTAATGTAATATTTTCTTAATAATATAAAACGGTATTATATTTGATTGAAAAGAATTGAATTGATATAATATAAGTATAATAATTACAAATCACTTTAAAAATAGAATTTAATATAATAATTTTAAAGTAAAATACAGATAGAATAGTAATTATAAATATGTTATTATAATTCAAAAAAATAGAGACTAATTTAGAGTTTCTAAAAAAGAAGGAGCCAAAAATGAAAAGGAAATGTATAAATACACTAGTAGCTGCTTTAACAATTATGACTATTACTACAACTAGTGCATTGCCAGCATTTGCAGAGCCATATGATAATCAGGAGGTTACAAGTGCTGTTTCTGAAAATAATAATTTGAATATTGAAAAGGTAGTTGAAAATATACAGGATTATGATAGTAAAATTGAATACAAAATGACAAAATTAAATGAACTTAAGGATCAGATAGCACAAAAAGAAGAGGAAATAAAAGAAAATGAAGCATCAATAAATGCTGCAGAAGAGAATATTGAAGAAAAGGACAAGGCGTTAAGGGAAAGAATAAAGCAAATACAAGTGACTGGTGGTCTTGAAACATCTATATTAAAGTATATAGATGTAATCTTAAGTTCAGATAATATTTTAGAAGCTATACAAAAAGTAAAACTGATAAATCAAATATGTACAACAGATAAAAAACTTATAAATGAAGCAAAAAATGCAAAACAAAATCTTACAAACATAAAAGGCAAAATTGAAAAAGAGAATAATGAACTTCAAAAAAGCAAAGACATATTAGAAGCAGAAATTAAAAAATTAGAAGATGATAAAGCTAAGCTTTTAGATTACATAAAAGCTAACAGTGATTTATTAGATTTAAGTACGAGCAATATAGTGCCTATAACATTACCTTCTGATATGTCGGAAGATGCAAAGGCATTAATAACTGAAGCACAAAAGTATTTAGGAATACCTTATTTATGGGGAGGAACAACTCCAGCAGGTTTTGATTGTTCTGGATATATGCAGTATATATTTGCAGCACATGGAATAACTCTACCTAGAGTATCTCAGGATCAACAAAGCTATTGTCAACCAATATCAATAGCTGAAATAAAACCAGGAGATTTAGTTTTTAATCATCAATCAAACTCAACACACGTTGGAATGTATATAGGAAATGATATGTTTATTCATGCTCCACATACAGGTGATGTAATAAAAATAAGTCAGTTAAGCACATCCAATATGAAATATTCTGGAAGAGTATTAAACAGAACTGACAATCAGTAATTTTCTGTATGTTAAATTTTACGGTATAAAATCACTAATCGTATCATATTTATTATGTTATGATTGGTGATTTTTTATTCATTAAAATTTAAAACTTTAACTTTAAAGTTTTTATTATTTATTATATAATCAAAGATATAAATATCGATTCAATTTTTGAAATTTATGAAAAGGTTTTAATAAAGAGTATGGTGGAGGAACGAGATGATTTTATATGTAATAAATCTTTTATATGATAATTTAAAAAAGAAAGTGGATATAAGTAATAAAGACTACTTAAGAAACTCAATAGTAAAGGATGCTGGATATATAGCTGATTTTGCTGGAATAAAACAAAACACTGATATAATTGCTATTAATAGTGGGCTTATAAAAATATTAGATATAATTAAAAAATATGGAGTATCAACAGTAGATACATTAGATATACTTCAAATAATACTTGGAAGTAAAAATAATAACTGGATTATACGAAGATGCTTTGAAGAAAGTCTTGATAATAATAGTAGTGAAATTGTTTTAACTAGTATTGTAAACGATATTCTAAAGAGAGATAAGAATGGAGTATTAGAAAATTTAGAGAATTTATCTGATGATTTAAGAATGTTAATATTAAAAACTATATTTGGAAAAATTAAAGCGGAGAATGAGAGGGATATTTTAATAGAGAAACTTCATGATGCATCATAGAAAATATGTTTGAAAGTTAAATATTTAAAATTGTAAAAAACACTTCTGTAAGCTGTATAGAAGTGTTTTTTATAAAAATATTAATCTATATAATTTTCAATTACATTTTCAGCAATATTAGTAGAATGGTCACCTATTCTTTCAAAATCAGTTATTAAGTCAAGGAATATTGCGCCTTCATAAGCATTGCATTTTCCTTCGTAAAGCCTTTTAATATGCTTTTCTCGATATTCTTTTTGATAAGAGTCAATTAAATTTTCAACTTTAATTATACTTTTTGCTTTTTCAATATCTCTTGTTGCATATGCTGTTATTGAAATATTTAAAGCATCTATAACAGAATTATAGATTTGATTAAGCTCATCTAAAGCTTCACTGCTATATTTTAATTTTTTATTCTTATTTTCTACAGCTAAGTCAGCTATATTTTCAGCATGGTCACCTATTCTTTCAATATCTATTATTATGTGGAATGTAGATGCAACGATAACTTTTTCCTTATCTGATAAAATACATTTTGATAGTTTAACGAGATATGTGGTGATACATTCCTCTAAAAGATTTATCAACTTTTCATTTTCATAAACCTGTTTTATTAATTCTTCATCTTTAGTCAAAAATGCTTTCATCGCAAGTTCAACATTTTCCTTTGCTTTATTTGCCATTCTTATTGTTTCTTTTATAACTTGGCCAGCAGCTATTACAGGTGTTTCTAAGAATCGATTATCAATAAATTTTGGTCCCATACTTTCAATTTTGTCTTCAGATGGAATAACTTTATTAACAAATTTTATTATATAGGAACTGAAAGGTAAAAGTATAGCAGTGTTAGTAATATTAAAAATAGTATGAGCATTTGCTATTTCTCTGCTTATATCAGGACTTGTGGTTTTTACAAATGCTGATAGATATCCTATAAAAGGAATAAAGATTATAGTTCCTGCTACATTAAATATTAAATGTAAGAGAGCTGCTTTATGGGCTGTTTTACTAGTGCCTATGCTTGCAATTAGAGCTGTTACACAAGTTCCAATATTACAACCAAAGAGAATTGGAATAGCAAGGTTTATAGTTATTGTGTTAGTTGAAGCAAGAGCTATAAGAATACCAGTAGTTGCTGAAGAACTTTGCAATATTGCAGTAAGTGCTAAACCAGTTAAAATACCTATAATCCAATTATTGCCTACAGAAATTAAAATTTGAGTAAATAGTGGTGATGAAGCGATTGGAGCCATAGCAGTAGTCATAGCACCCATACCAGTAAAAAGAATACCAAAACCTAATATTATATTACCTATTTCTATTCTTTCTTTTGCTTTTGCAAACATTACAACACCTGCACCAACAAAGACAAAAATAGGAGCAATTTGATCTAATTTAAAAGCTACAAGTTGAGCAGTTATAGTAGTACCTATATTTGCACCCATAATAACTCCTAGAGCTTGAGATAAGTTCATGAGACCAGCATTAACGAAACCAACTACCATTACTGTAGTTGCACTGCTACTTTGAATTATAGCAGTTATAATAGCTCCAATTGCAACTCCCATAAATTTATTACTGGTTACTTTTTCCAAAATATGTTTAAGGCTTTCTCCGGCTGCATTTTCAAGTCCATCTCCCATGAGCTTCATACCATAAATAAATAAACCAAGTCCACCCATGAGTTCTATTATAGTTTTTAACATATCCATGTGTTTCGCTCCTTTATTGTGATATTTGTTTTACAATATAAATTTTAACTTAAATTCAAATAAATGTTAATAAAAATAAATTATTACCTTAAATTTAATATTCTAATTTTGTATTTTAGTATATATACTTAAACTTCATACAAGCAATCTTTTAAATACTATGGTATATATATTATGAGTATAAAATTAATAAAAAATCCCCCATAGTGGAGGATTTTTTATTAATTAAACTTGTTCAGCAATGCAATATAAAAGTTTTTCTGTTTCTTTAATTCCAAGACAAGGGTCAGTAATAGATTTACCATAAATATGTTCGTTAATTTTTTGAGAACCTTCTTCAATGTAACTTTCTATCATAACACCTTTTACAAGTTTCTTTAATTCAGGATTATATTCTCTACTTCTTAATATTTCTTTTACTATACGTGGTTGTTCATAGAACTTTTTATTAGAGTTATTGTGATTTGCATCTACAATTACAGCGGGATTTGGAAAATCATGTTGCTTATACATATCATTCACTCTCAATAAGTCTTCATAGTGATAATTAGGAATAGAATTTCCATGTTTATTTACAGAACCACGTAAAATTGCATGAGTATATGGATTTCCAGTAGTAGATACTTCATAATCTTTATATATAAAATCTTGTTTGCAGTGAGCAGCGTGTATTGAATTAAACATTACGCTTAAATCACCACTAGTAGGATTTTTCATTCCAACAGGAACATCAACTCCGCTGGCAGTAAGTCTGTGCTGTTGATTTTCTACGCTTCTTGCCCCAACTGCAACATAAGTAAGCAAATCTCCACAGTAAATATGATTACAAGGATATAACATTTCATCTGCAGGAGTAAGATATGTTTCTCTTATTGAGCGGATAAACATTTTTCTTATTGCAAGCAGACCTTCAACCATGTTTGGTGATTTTTCAGGATCTGGTTGATGAAGCATACCTTTATAACCTTCACCAGTAGTTCTTGGTTTATTAGTGTAAATTCTAGGGATAATAAATAGCTTGTCCTTAACTTTTTCATTAATTTTTGCAAGTCTGTTTATATAATCACATACAGAATCTTCTTCGTCTGCAGAACATGGTCCAACGATAACCACAAATTTATCGCTTTTTCCAGCAAATATATCTTTTATTTCTGCATCTCTTTCAGCTTTAATTTTTTTTAAATGCTCATCTAGAGGTGTCATTTCTATGACTTCTTCTGGAGATGGTATTTTTCTAATGTTTAAAAAACTCATTTTTTATGCCCCCTTAATATATGTATAATAATACTATATAATTGTTAAAAGAATTAGTCAAGTATTGATAAAAGATTAATAAATATTACATAATATAAATATATTGATAAAAAATAGTCAATATATATTAAAAATAAGAAAAATATATATTGCTATTTTAATGTATGAAAAAGAGTTATTATATTGTTATTAAGGTATTAATTTTACATCTTATTGGGGGGATTCTTATGAAAATTTTAGCTTATAGTCACAGGGATGATGAAACAGAATTTTTTAAAAAGTTTAGTAAGGAATATAATGTTGAAATTTCAATAAAAAGTTGTATTGCATTTATGAATGATGAAGATAATCCATGGCAGGTTATTTAAAGGTGCTTTAGGAGTCTACTGAAAAATAGTTTCTTTCAAATTATAATAAATATGTATATAAAAATATGAATATCTGATAATATATACTAAGTATAAACTAATTCAAAAGATGAAAGGCCGTGTTTTAAGGTGGATAACATATTAGGATATTATTTAATGCCACATATACCAGAAATAATAGATGAAATAGCAGACTCAAATATGCAAAGATTAAAAAAGACTAGTGAAGCATGTGAAGAAATTGGAAAGGAGATAAGCAAAATTCAACCGGAAACTATTGTTATTCTTTCTCCACATGGAAATTTACGAGAAAATTTCTTCACAATAAGTATGGGAGAATATATATATGGTAATTTTAAAGAATTTAAAAATGTAGATATAAGCTTTGTAGTTAAACTGGATAATATATTTTCACGAGGTGTCATAGATTATTTTGAAAGCAATTCTATAAATTATACTGTTAATGATAGCGAATCTAAGAATTATAAGCTTGATCATGGATCTATGGTGCCTTTATATTTTATTAATAAGAATTATAGAAATTATGAACTGGTAACCATAAATACATCAATAATAGATAGTAATAGACTTTTTGAATTTGGAAAAGCTATTAGGAAAATAAGTGAGATACAGGGAAAGAAAATTGTGGTGATTGCCAGCTGTGATATTGCAAATAATGAGGAATTTAAAACAATTCATAATGAGTCATATAAAACAAGAAGTAATATAAGAGGTTCTAATATAATTGATAATATTAAAGTGATGGAAAATTCAACTTTTAAAATTGATAAATTTAAAGAATTTCAAAAGTATAATATTATTTATATGCCGTTTATGCTTGGTGTGTTAGATGAAAGAGAAGTAAGGGGAAAATTTTTATCTTATGAAAAAAAAATTAATAATATATATGCACTTATTAAGCTTGAAACGAATTAGTCTTAAAGGATATATGGTCTTGCTTTTTGGGATATATTGACAATTAAATTATTGGGTGATATAGTGGTAAAGTAACATAAATGAGAAGGGAAAATAATATAATTAAGTATTCAGAGATGTATATAAATTATGTTCCAAGACGCTTTTTATTAATATGGTAATTGAAAATATGTAACTTATTTTGCCTATATTTTTATTAATTATAATTATCATAAAATAAAAGCCTGAATACAATGTGGTTATTTGATTTTTCTTACAATATTTATTTTGATTTTGTGTTGTGAAAGTAATGAATCACAACACTTTTTTTGTTTATATGTAGATATTCTCTTTTAGCACCATGATTTATATGATAATTAATTACATTATATAAATCGTTGGATTAGAGTGGTAATTAATTTTCTTAAATGATATAATAGCTGTATTAATCAAGGAGTAGGTGGAATTATGGATAATAAAGAAAATAAACAGGAGATTATAGACAATTTCTTAAAATATAATAAAATTAGAGTTTCAGGAGGCAAGATAACAGATTATAAACAGCTTGCATTTTATTTAAACAAACTTGCTAAAAATGAAATTAATAAAGGTAGATTTGAAAAAGCATTATATTTTGCACAGAAATCATCAGAATTTGATAAAGAAAACTATGATTCATTATTCTTAAATGGATTAGCTTTAAGATTTCTTGGGAAAATAGAAGAGGCTATCGAGATTTTTAAAGAGCATTATACAATATGTAACGATAGAGAAAGCATGTTTAATGTTGGTTTATGTTATATGCAGGCAAATGAAAATGAAAAGGCAATTGATTATTTTAATCGAGGATTAGAGGACATAGATAATGAAGAATATGAAAAAAATAAGGAGTTAATCTGTTTAGTTTACGAATGTATGGGTAATATTTATTTATCAAGAGAAGATATTTTAGAGTTTGATTCAACAGATAAATTGAAGATGAACTATAAATTAGCGTTAAAATATTATAAAAAGTCTTTAAGCATAAATAAATTAAATGCAACTTTATTAAATAGACTTGCGGCGTGTTATTATCATTTTGATGATATAGGAAAAGCACTATACTGTTATGAGCTTGCAAGTAAAGTGGCGCCAGAAGATAAACGTTACATAGAAGCAGTTGATGAACTTAAGAATTCAGGTGTTGTTTCAGAAGAAATTGATTTTGATAAGTAATTAAATAAATTTTTGCAAGAAGCTATAAATCATTTTGATTTATAGCTTTTTTTTATAGCAGCATTCAATCATTATTTAAGTTCTATAGGCAAGTCAATATCATGGATATCGGAATCCATATTCCATTATATATGTCCTATATGTGGTGTTACAAGCATATATCAGTTTATAACATCAAGTAGTCTATTTGTAGTAAAAGTTAAAAGTATACTTGGACTAGTAATAGGTGCTGTAATAATTTTAAGTGTTTTATTTGGTCCTATAATATGTGGTTTCTTTTGTCCATTTGGAGCAATACAAGATTTATGTGCCAGATTAGGAAAGAAAATTTTTAAGAGAAAATACAATACATTTGTACCATATTCAATACACTCTAAAATGAAATATTTGAGATATATTATGCTTGTGTTAACTATTATATTGACAGCAGTAAGTGGCGGTGTAATTATTTTAGAAAAAATAAATCCTTACCATGGTTTTTTATCATTATTTAATGGAAAATTCAGTTTAATAAGTATTATAGTTTTAATAATAATTATTGGAATTTCACTTATTATTTATAGACCTTGGTGTAAGTACTTATGTCCATATGGAGCACTTTTAGGACTGTTCAATAAAATTAAAGTATTTAGAGTTGTGAGAAGGAAAAGTACTTGTATAGGATGTAAAAAATGTAGCAGATCATGTCCTATGAATATAGAAGTGTCAGAAAAGGAGGAAGTTAGAGATTTACATTGTATATCATGTTTTGAATGTGTGGAAGAAAAAGTGTGTCCAAAACAACATACTATTTATTTAAGCAGTAAAGATGAGATAGATGATGAGAATGAGAATAATAATAAATCCACATCAGTATCAACTAGTACAAGTCATAACACTGTAAAGTCATTAGATGATATGGAGGAGAAGGAAAAACATCATGACCACAAGAAAAAAGGAAATAAGCATGGAGAAGGAGGCCATAAAGGAGCAGCATCACTAGAAAGTACTGAAAGTATTGATATGGCTTCAGGTTCTTATGAAGATGGTACTTATGAAGGAACAGCAAATGGTTATTCAAATAATTTAAAGGTACAAGTTCAGGTGAGTGGTGGAAAGATTAGTGATATTGAAATATTGAGTCATAATGAAACACCAGGATTTTGTGAAAAAGCTTTTGAACAGGTTCCAGCAAGTATAATACAAAAGCAGAGCACGGATGTAGATACTGTTTCAGGAGCAACTTATACAAGCAAGGGGATTATAAATGCAGTAAATAATGCACTTAATAATAATTAGATAAATTAATATATTATATAAAATTATTTTTATAATGGAGGTAAATTAGGATGAAGTACGTTGAAAAGTGGGATGTGATTTTTGGAACAAGAATATATCAAAAAGTTTCTGTTAATGTGGGTCAGGTTCAATGATTGATTTGGGAGGAATTGCAAAGGGATATATTGCTGACAAGGTAATAGAATTATATAAGGAAAACAATATTAAATCAGCAATTATTAACCTTGGTGGAAATATAAAAGTTCTTGGTAGGAAAGAAGAGGATAAACTTTGGGAAATAGGAATATATGAGCCTGAAAAGCATAGCAATAACATTGTATGTACTATAAATTTAGAAAATAAGTCTATAGTGACATCAGGAGCATATGAAAGAGGGTTTATATGTGGTTATAAATATTATCATCACATAATTAACCCTAAGACAGGATATCCTGCTGAGTCTGATTTAAAAAGTATAACAATTATCAGTGATGCATCAATTGATGGAGATGGATTATCTACGCCGTTATTTATAATGGGAAAATATAAAGCATATGAATTCATGAAAAAAAATAATATAAGTGGAATAATGATTACAACTGATGATGAAATAATAATTACAAAAGATCTTTTAGCTAATTTTACATTAACTCAAGAATATAAAGTAATGTGTTTTTAAGTGACAAGCCTTATTTAAAGTGTTAAAATAATTCAAATGAATGTTAAATATGTCTGGAGTGAAAATAAATGGACAAATTAATTTATATTGCTGATGATGAAGAAAATATAAGAAATCTTGTGAAGAGGTTTTTAGAAAGTAGTGGATATAAGGTTGAAGCTTTTGATAATGGAGATAAACTTTTAGAAGAATTTGAAAAAAAACCATGTGATCTTGTTATACTTGATATTATGATGCCAGGAAGTGATGGATTTCAAATTTGCACTAAGCTTAGAGAGAAGAGTATAGCACCTATTATTATGCTTACAGCAAGAGACAGTGATATGGATTATGTTACAGGAATAACACTTGGAAGTGATGATTATTTTACAAAACCATTTAGTCCTATGTCTTTAGTTATGAGGGTAAAAGCAATATTTAGAAGAATAGATTTTGAAAATTCAGAAAAAAATAATGTTGAAGATATGTATGAAAATTTAAAATTTGGTGGTGTTACAATAGATAAAAAGAGTAAGAATGTTAAATATGATGGAAAAACAATTGAACTTACACCAAATGAATTAAGTTTGCTGACATATTTGTTTGAAAATAAGGATAGGGCAGTATCAAGGGAAGAGCTTTTAAATAAAATATGGGGCTATGATAGTGAAGTTGAGACAAGAGCTGCTGATGATACAGTTAAGAGGCTTAGAAAGAAAATTTCAAATACTAATATTGCAATTGAGACGGTATGGGGATTTGGCTTCAGGCTTAAGGAGAATTAACGTGAAGAATAAAGCTAAGAAAAGTATAAAAGTAAGAATTTTTAAAGTCATGTTAATGCTTGTTGTGATAATGTTTTCAATTATTGCAGTTAGTTTTAATCTTATTGCAAATAAATATATAGATAAAACTAGTAATAGGAAGCTGAATGAAATTAAAAATATAGCTGAAAGAAGAGATGTGTGGAATTCATTGAACGGAGAATCCTATTCTGGCAATAAAAATAAAGGATTTAATCATTTTAGGAAAATGGTTGAAAGCAAGGATTATAAGAAAAAGGATTTTCAGATACTAATATTATGGTGATTGATGATAACTATGATATTAAGGAACCGTGTTTAAATGAAGATAATTATTATAATATTATAGAATGCCAAAATTTAGCCGAAGTTCTTAAAAAGCGTAAAATAAAATTAAATAGTGATAAAAATATAAAAATATATGATGAAGAAAATGATAATACATATTATGTATCAGTTGTAAAGATTGATGGGGAAAATGATTATTATCTTGTTGCATTTATAAATGTAACAAATATGTTAAACTTCGAAAGAAGCGTCAATGTAATATTAATATGTGTATTGATTTTTGTATTAGTAATTACAGTTTTTATTGTAGGTATGTTATCAAATAAAATATCACGACCTATTCAGCAACTTAGCGCATTTGCAAAGCAAATAGGAAAAGGAAATTTCGAGCAATGCGACTTTGACTTTAGTGATAGGGAACTTGATGAATTAGCCACTGTTATGAATATGACAGCTAATGAATTAGATAAATATGATAAGGATCAGAAAGTATTTTTTCAAAATGTTTCCCATGAATTAAGGACGCCACTTATGTCTATAAAGGGCTATGCTGAAGCAATAAAATATAAGATGATGAATGATGATGAAGCTGCAGATATAATATTAGAAGAAGGAAATAGACTTGAGGAATTAGTGGAGGAACTTTTATATATATCTAGAATGGATAATATAACAAAAGATTCTGTACGAACTAAAAGAGATCTGCGTGAGGTACTTTCAGATTGTGTAATAAAAGAAAAAAGTATTGCTTTAAAGAATTCTATAGAAATAATATATGATTTTGATGATGAGCCTGTCTTTTTTGAGTGTGAGGAAAAAAGTCTTTACAGAGCATTTATCAATATAATTAATAATGGATTAAGATATTCTAAAAGTAAAATGATAATACGTTGTAGAAATAATAAAGATAAAATAATTATTTCTATAGAAAATGATGGGGAGTTTATTGATGAGAAAGATATACTCCATATATTTGAAAGATTTTATAAAGGAAGTAAAGGAAAAAACGGCATAGGATTATCTATTGTAAAATCTGCTATTGAAATGCATGGCGGTAGTATTTATGCTGAAAATTGTGAAAATGGATATGTAAAGTTTTTGATAGAATTTCCAAAAGAATTTTAGAAGTAAATAAAATGAATTATAGCTTGTTTAAGAGTAGAAATACTATTTAAACAAGCTATTTTGTTATATTAAATAAAAATAATTAATAGTATAGAATTAAAACTTATAATAGGTTACTATAAAATAAAAATGTGAAAAATTACTATAATAATATTGGGGAGTGCAATTAATGTATAAGAATTTTATATTTGATTTATATGGAACATTGGTAGATATCCATACAGATGAACAAGATGAAAAATTATGGGGAAAATTAGCTGCATTTTATTCTTTTAATAATGCATTATATAGAGAAGCTGAGATTAAAGAAAAATATGATGAATATGTAAAATATGAAAAAGATAAAATAAAAGATACAGAATTTAAGGATTTTCCTTTAGAAAGAGTTTTTGAAAAAATGTACACCTATAAGAGCATTAAGCCAAGTGATGAACTTATAAAAAATACGGCACATTTATTTAGAATAATGTCAATGGAGTATGTAAGATTATATGAGGGTGCAGAAGAGCTGTTAATAAAACTAAAGAAAAACAATAAGAAAATATATCTGTTGTCAAATGCTCAGAGAATTTTTACAATTTATGAAATGAGAGCTTTAGGAATAGAAAAATATTTTGATGATATATTTATATCTTCAGATAATTTTGTTTGTAAGCCTGATAATAAATTTTATATGAATTTAATCAAAAAACATAATCTAGATTTAAAGGAAACAATTATGGTGGGAAATGATTTGATTTCAGATATTAAGGGAGCTCAGGAATGTGGAATTGATACATTATATATAAAATCAAATTTATCACCTGAAATAGAAGAAAATATTAAACCTTCCTTTAAAATATTAGATGGAGATGTTCATAAAATTTCTTCAATAATATTAAGACAGTAATATAAATCGTAATTATTTATGTGAGTATAATTTTAGTAGATATTAGACATTTATTTATATATAAAGTGTAAAGAAGTTGAATAATTTTAAGGTGGCGCAGTAATGAAAGAAAAAAGTAAAGGAAAAGTACTATTATAATAATTAGTTCTTTTAGTAGTTCATAGGGGAATGCTTAGACTGATTATTGATAAAATTTAGATAATACAACTTCTAGATATAGCAAAGGAAATTATTATGTATAGAATGCATCTAGGAGTATTAAATAATATGATTGCTTCTAAAAAGTTAATACGTAAAATAATATATTTTACGTATTAAAAAAATATGATATAATGAAGAAGATTGTAAGATTTATCTATGTATAATGCAAAATCTTGCGGTTTATTTAAATTTGATTTACATACTTAGGTAAATCAAAAATACAATATTATATCAAGGGAGAAATTCCCTGTGTTGATGGGAGAATGAACATGACATTTGACGATTTTTCAATGCTATTTCAATTTATAGGCGGATTAGGAATGTTCCTATATGGAATGCAGATGATGGCGACTGGTCTTCAGAAAACAGCTGGAGACAAGATGAAACATTTACTTGGTGTTCTCACAAATAATAGATTTATGGGAATACTTGTTGGTGCTCTTATTACAGCCATAATTCAAAGTTCAGGGGCTACAACGGTTATGGTAATAGGTTTTGTAAATGCTGGTCTTATGAATTTATTCCAAACAGTTGGAGTAATCATGGGAGCAAATATTGGAACTACAATTACAGCATGGATTGTATCAGCAGGACAGCTTGGTGATGCAGTTACAGTAATGAAGCCAAGTTTTTATGCACCACTTATGATTGGTATAGGCGCTCTTTTTGTAATGTTTTCTAAGAAGGAAAAAAGACAAAACATAGGATCTATATTAATAGCACTTGGCCTTTTATTTGTTGGTTTAGATTGGATGTCTGGATCTATTAAGCCTTATACAGATGCACCAATATTCTCAAAAGCATTTGCATTGTTAGGTGGAAATCCTATATTAGGTATTTTAGCAGGTGCGGTAGTTACTGCAATTATGCAAAGTTCATCAGCTTCAGTTGGGGTGTTACAAACTCTTGCTATGAATGGTGTAGTTACAGCGAATGCAGCAGTTTATATCTGTCTTGGATCAAATATTGGATCTTGTTATACAGCATTACTTTCAAGTATAGGTGCGTCTAAGAATTCGAAAAGAACAGCTGTTATTAATTTACTATTTAATATTTTTGGAGTTACTATTTTTGGAACAATAGCATTTATATTATTTAAGGTGAATACGGCGCTTGCAGCATCATCTATTGATAGTGTTAAAATTTCTTTATTCCATACAGTTTTCAATTTAGTTACTACAGTTATTATGTTCCCATTAGCTAATTTTTTAGTTAAGGCTTCATGCATCATTGTAAAAGATAAAGATGAAGATAAAGAACTTACTAATGGTGATGGAATAGAAATGCATCATTTAGATGATAGAATTATGAAGACTCCATCTTTTGCAATAGAAGCTGCATTAAAAGAAATTAATGAAATGGGAAGATTAGCTCTTGAAAATGTTGAACTTTCAGTAAAATCAGCTATGTTCTTAAAAGAGGAAGATATAAAACTTGCTTATGAAAATGAAGAGAATATTAATGAATTCGAAAAGACAATTACTAAGTATCTTGTAAAAATCAATAATTTAAATTTAAATGACACGCAACATAAAACAGTTAAAAACTTATTATATACAATTAATGATTTAGAACGAATAGGTGATCATGCTAAAAATATTGCTGAATTTGCATACAAATTAAAGAAGGATAATCTTGTATTCTCTAAAGATGTAATAGAAGAACTTAATAGAATGAAAGATCATGTTGTTATGTCTCTAGAATTAGCTATAAAGATGAGAGAAGCTGGCAGTGGAGATCAAATAAAGAAGGTTTATAAATACGAAAATGACGTTGATAGAATTGAAATTGATATTCGTGAAAAATATATTTCTAAACTGCTTGAAAAAGATTATAATGTTGAAACTGGAGTGCTATTCATAGATATAATAAGTAATTTAGAAAGAATTTCAGATCATGCATTAAATATTGCTCAATATGTTGAGGAAGAAAATAAATAGAATATTATTAAGTAAGGATCTATTAAAGAAAATAGGTCCTTATTTTTATAAAATAATACTATTTGTTAAAAGGATGTTATAGTTGAGTGTAAAAATAAATTATGGATATAATACAATATATATTGAACAAAATATTAATTATCATAATGAATTTTTTCTTGAATTTGGACTGAAAATCAAATTGTGCTAAAATATTTGCGAGGTGAAAAAAATGTTGAATATAACTAATACACTGTTATGGCTTTTACAGGGGACTTCTGGAGCTATAGCAGGATACATAACAAATAAATATGCAGTAAATATGCTGTTTAAAGAATATACACCTTTTAGAATTGGTGAAAAGGTTATTCTACCTTATAAATTTGGAGGAGTTATCAAAAATAGAAAGGAAAAATTTATAGAGGAATTAAGTGATTTAGTAGAAAGAGATATAGTAAATGGTAAAACTATAAAATCACAATTTGATTCTGATGATTTTAAGAGTGCTATAGATAAGTTGGCTTATAATTTTATAGATAAATCATTAAAAGAATCCTTTGGAGAACTTAATTTTTCAGCGATATCTGGATTTGATAAAACAGAAGAGTCAATATTAGAGTTTTCAAAAAGTAATATGAAATCATGTATATCTAAATTAGCAGAAGTATTAGCACAAAATATTAAGCTGTTAGATTTTGTTGATGATAGAGAAATAATACATAGTTCTGAAAAGATATACAATATAATTTTAGAAGAAGTGGAAAAAAATAAGGGGATACAGCAATTAGAAAAGGCTTTTTATAATAGCATTAAAGATATTAGTATTGATGGAATTTTAACTGAAAACTCAAAAAATCATATTACTAATAATATAAATAATATTGCAGATGAGCTTGTTTTTAGTTTTGTTGATAATGAAGAAAAGATTATTGAAAATTTAAATAAAGTATTAGAAATTTCAGATGTATATGATATAATTAAAAAATTTCAGCAAAAATTTAAAGAAAAGAAATTTTCAGATTTTATTAGTGATGATGAGAAAAAGGCAATATCAAAATATATTTTTGAAAAAATTAATATATATTTAGATAAAAATGGCAATGAATTACCATATAATCTTATAAATAATTTTATTAAAATTGCTGAAGAAACAGATTATACAATATATGAGTTTTTAGGTCCTGAATTCAGTGAAAAGGTAATTAATTTTATAAATCAAAGGCTTCCAGTAATAATGCCATATGTTTCAGAGTGGATACTTAATAATAAAGATGAACTTGATACTGTTATTGAGGAGTCTATAGACGAAGCTATAGGCAATATGGATGAAAATATTAAAAAACTTATAATATCCAAAGTACGTGAATTCTTCTTAGATAATGTAAGCGCTAAAAATGAAGTTGTAAATAAGATAGTGTCTTATGTAGAAGGTTATACTATGGATAATGAATCAGCAGAAGAACTTAATAATAAAATAGAAGAATATTTAAAGAAGACAAAAATTGAAGATGTTATAGTATTATTAAAAGATAATAATATTATTAATGAAGAGTATATAAATAAATTAAGTATGTTGTTGGTAAGTGAATATAAGAAGCATGGTATGAGCCTTATAGAAGAGCTAATTGAGTCTTTAGCATCAAAAACTGTAGGTACAATGATAAAGTTTGATTTTAATGTGGTGTTTGATTCTAAAATAAAAGAAAAAATTATTCAATATATATTAGATAATAGGAATAAATTTAAAAATAGTATAAGTCATTATATGCAGACATATATAAATGATAAAATACAGAACATGTTATCACAGCCAATTGAAAAGCTTATACCATCAATAAATGTATTTGATAATTTAAAAGAAACTCTGAGCGAAAATAAGAATATAGTAGTTGAAAAAATAAAAAAGGAACTTTCAGGTTATATGATAAATTTCAACCTATATGATAAATTTGAAGAAAATAAAAAATTAATATTGGATGAAATTATAAACATAACCATAGATTATGAAAGGGATGCTATTAATAAATATAAAAATAAACCTATAAATGATCTTATTGATAAAATTTTAGAAGAAGAAAATATAAGCAATATTATTGGAAATGAGTTAATTAATTATATTGATAATAATAGTGAAGAATTATTAAAAGGTAAAGTTAGAAAAGTTGTCTATGATAACTTGATTAAGTATGATGAAGAAGAAATTTGTGACTTGGCACAAAGATTTATGGGAAATGAATTAAAACCTTTATCTATATTTGGTGGAGTACTAGGCTTGATAGCAGGGCTTGCATTTGGAGCATTCTTTAAAAATGTAAATATATTTGGTTTTTACAATAGTGTTTCAGAGGGGATTTTATCAATAGTCCTTATGGGAGCAATTGGAGTTCTTACAAATGTAATAGCTATAGCAATGCTATTTAAGCCATATAAAAAGAATAAAATATTAAGTAAAATACCATTACTTAATAAATTTGCATTAGGGTATATACCTGCACATAAAGATAATCTTGGTAAAAGCATTGGAAAAGTAATTGATGATGATATATTAAATAGTAATAAAATACAAGATTTATTAATAAATAATAAGGAAAATATATTACAATATACTATAGAGTATTTTGAAAATAGTAATTATAGTGTTTTAATGAAGCTTCTTAACAATAAGAAAAATAATGTTATAGAATTTATTTATAAAAAGCTAATTAAAAATATATCTGAGGACAAAAACGTTTCTAACATAGGTTGCAAGATAAGCAATATTCATATGGATTCTTTTGTATCACAGAATAAATTTTTGCTTTTAATAGATAAATTGAAGAATAATAAAAATAAAATAGCAAATTTATCTGCTAATTATTTAGTTGAGAAAATTAATAATAAAACTATTGAAGAGTCCATATCAAATAATATTTTATATAATATAAATTCAAATATTAATAATAGTATAAATGCTAATATATATGAGGAAATATTGAATAATATTGATTATAAATCAGTAAACAGTTTATTAAGCAGGGTTGAAGACAAGTATAGCAAAGTAATCAATAGAACTATTAATGATATTGTTAATGAAGATATGAAAAAGTCATTAGAAAGTTATATGGTGAACAATGCTGAAAGTTTTGTTTTTAATGAAATGAAATATGCAGCTATATCTGTTTTAAAGAATAAAGTTACTAATGAATTTAGTGTAGATGAAAGTATTGGATCGTTATTTGGTGGAAAAATTAGAATTTTAATTAATGAAAATTTAAATAAGGTTACAGATATAATTATTGAAAAGTTAACTAAGGTACTGAAGAATAATGAAACTTTAATAGAGAATAAAGTAAAGGAACAAGTTAATAATAATTTGAATTTCTTTGAAAAGATAGCATATTCGATGGCAGGAGGAGATGCCATTGTTGAAAGCTGTGTATCTGTTGCAGTAAATAAGAAAATACCTATATTTATTGACATGAAGTTTTATGAAATAAATAATTTAATTCAAAAGAGCCTTGATAATGATATCTATCCTATGAATATAGAAGAATTAAAATTAAGAGCTGATGAGTTAGATATAAGTGGTCTTTTAAATAGCATATTTGAAAAGGGGCAAAATAGTAATATTTTATCAAGTGAAATTAATAGACTATGTAAAATAGTAATTAATTCTATATATAATGAAAATATTAGTCATTTACTTGCGATTGTTAATTTAAATAGCATAGATGGAATAAAAGATAAATTCCATGACGATATTAGTTATGTATTAGAAAACTTAAAAATTAATCTAGATAAGAATAAAGAAAATCTACAAGAATATGTTGGTGATATAATTCAAAATGAATTTATTTCTAAATTAATAGCAATGCCATTGAATGGAATATTAGCAGGAATTAAGGGAAATGATTTATATTATGCAGCAGATATATTACTTGACAAGGCGTTTTCTAATGAAGCTGTAGATAAAGAATTGAAATCTGTTTTAATTGATATTTATGATGAACAAGTAAGTAATACTATGCTTAAAGATATTTATAATGAAAGTATGATTACTGAGATTCTTGAAAAAGTATTTATTAATTTATTATCTAATGATAAAGTGCTAAGAGAAATTAAATCTTCGATAGAAAAGATTACTGATAATATAATAGATTCTAAATTTGATTTTATAGATTCTAATTTTAGGAGAAAAGTTTCTAATAAAATTATTGAAGGGGCACTTAACAGTATAATTATTAATAGTAATGAATTAGTAAAATCAGTTGATTTAAAAACTGTTACTCATGAACAGATAAAAATTATGGATTCTAAAGAAATTCACGATTTATTTAATTCATTTGCTGGAGCATTTTTTAAGAAGTTGTATGCTTATGGTGCATTTGGGGCAGTTTTTGGAATTAATTTATATCTTCCTATAATATGGGCTGTAAAAGAAACTGTGACATCAAGCATGAATAATGTTAAAGATGGATATAAGATAAAGGATAATATCGATTAGGAAATTAAAATATATTTTAAAGTTCAATAATGTGTATTATTTTATGTATAATTTAAGTATTGACAAATTATATGGTTTATTTTACTATATAAATGTAGTAGTTTAATAGAATTTTAATGTCCTTGAGGGAGTAGTTTGCATATATGATATGTGATTAGGTCAACAATCATGATTTATTTATGAATAAATCTGGTCTAATCTTAAAAAGCGAGACTCATGTACAACCTAAAGTTGTACGTGAGTTTCGCTTTTTTGTGCTTATATGAGACTTTATTAAGTTGGTTTAAAACATTTTTATCATACTTAATTTTTAAATTACGCGATATATAAATTTTTAAAATTAATTTGTAGGATAAAAGTGTGACAAATATATTGAAAAATAAATAAGGATGGTGTTTGTGTGAAAGAAAAATTTTATAACATGAGCAAAAATGAAGTCCTAAGGATACTTGATGTAAATCAGGATCAGGGACTTACGGGAAAGGAAGTTGAAGAAAGTAGAAAAAAATATGGTGAAAATATATTTACTGTTAAAGAAGAAGGAAGTTTTTTTAAAGATCTTTTAGATTCACTAAGTGAACCGATGATGCTTATACTTATAGTAGCTGCTATTATAAGTGCAATAATTGGAGAATTTACTGATGCTGTTGGTATAATAGGAGCTATTATAATAGGTGTAAGTATTGGTATGATTACAGAAGGAAAATCAAAAAAGGCAGCTGAAGCATTATCAAAACTTACAGAGGATATAGAAGTAAAGGTATTAAGAAAAGGAAAAGTACATCAGATAAATAAAAGTGAACTTGTATTAGGCGATATTGTATTTGTTGAAACAGGGGACATGATACCTGCAGATGGAAGACTCATAGAAAGTATAAATTTAAAAGTTAGAGAAGACATGCTTACTGGTGAATCAGATGACGTAAGTAAAAATGAAGATTTAATTATAGATTTTGAAAGAATTGAGTCAAAAGGTATGATTATTGAACAAGATCCTGTACCAGCTAAACAGACTAATATGCTTTTTGGTGGAACTCTTGTTGCATATGGAAGAGGAACTATGGTTGTAACAAGTGTTGGAGATAGGACAGAAATGGGTAAAATAGCAGAAAATTTAAATGAAGATGAAGGTGAAACACCACTTCAAGTAAAGCTTGGTGCATTAGGTAAAAAGATAACTATTATATCTGGTGGAGTTGCAGGGGTATTATTTATAATCATGATATTCAATATGATAGCAAAAAATTTATTGGATATAGATACTAGTGGAATTATTCCATTTTTAGAGTCAATAGAACCTATAAAAACTACATTTACTATATGTGTTGCATTAATTGTTGCAGCAGTACCAGAAGGACTTCCAACTTTAATTAATATGACTCTTGCAGTAACAATGAATAAAATGGCAAGAATAAATGCACTTGTAACTAAAAAGGAAGCATGTGAAACAATAGGTTCAGTATCAGTTATATGTTCTGATAAAACTGGTACATTAACACAAAATAGAATGACAGTAGAAGTGGTGTTTGATAAAGGACAATACTCATATGACTCTAATATTAATGAAGAAGTTGAAAGTGGAATTGAAGAAAGTGCATGTACATTATCAGCTAATTTAGAAGAATCAAAATTATATACTGATAATAGTTATTTTAAAGAAAATTGTTTATTGAATTCAACAGCAGATATAGATGAATATGAAGGACAATTTAAGTACATTGGAAGTGCAACAGAATGTGCATTACTTGTTCACTATAGAGATATTGATTACAGAAAATTTAGAATTAGTAACAATATAATATGGCAGAAACCATTTGATTCGCGTTTAAAAAGAATGAGTACAATTTTTGAGGAAAATGGAGAAAATATATTATTAACTAAAGGAGCACCAGAAGTAATATTAGAAAAGTGTTCGTTTATTTTAATAAAAGACAGATTAGTAAAGCTTAGTGAAACAATTAAAAGTGAAATTTTAGAAGAAATTCAAAAACTACAGTTAAAATCCATGAGAGCATTGGGATTTGCATATTGTAAACTGGATAAAATAGAATTAGAAAATGTAATGAATGAGGAAAATTATCAGTTAGATAATTTGATTTTTACTGGATTTGTAGGAATAAGAGACCCTTTAAGACAAGATGTAAAGGAATCTGTTGAAATTGCAAGGGAAGCAGGCGTTGAAGTAAAAATGCTTACTGGAGATAATATAAATACTGCAAAAGCAATAGGAGATGAATTAGGGCTTTTAGATAATGGAATGAGAGCTGTTGAATCATCTTATATTGATACATTAAATGATGATGAATTATGTGATGAAATCAAACATATATCTATAGTTGCACGTTCAAAACCTGATACAAAGATGAGAATAGTAAATGCGCTTCAAAGAAATAATGAAGTCGTTGCAGTAACAGGTGATGGAATAAATGATGCACCAGCATTATCAAAAGCTGATGTAGGTATAGCTATGGGGATCTCTGGTACAGAAGTATCAAAAAATGCAGCAGATATAATATTAACAGATGATAGTTTTTCAACAATAGTAAAGGGAATTCAATGGGGGAGAGGAATTTATGATAATTTCCAAAGATTTATTCAATTCCAACTTACAGTTAATATAATAGCCTTTATTATAGCAATATTATCTCAGATTACTGGTAAAGGAATGCCATTTACAACTATTCAGCTTTTATGGGTGAATATAATTATGGATGGACCTCCAGCATTAGCATTAGGTCTTGAGCCAGTTAGAAATTATGTTATGAAAAGAAAGCCTATTAATAGAAATGCAAGTATCATTACAAAGACAATGATGACTACAATTATTTTAAATGCCATTTATATAATATCTATTTTATTATTACAACAGAACTTTAATGTGCTTAATGCTTCTCCAAAAGAGGAATCAACAGTATTATTCTGCTTATTCTCATTTAGTGTACTGTTTAATGCACTAAATAGCAGAGAATTTGGCACAGACAGTATCATACCTAATTTTACACGAAATACATTAGCACTTAAAATTATAGTTATTACTGCAATAGCTCAAGTAATATGTGTAGAATTATTTAGAGAATTCTTCAATTCAGTACCATTAGATATATACATGTGGATAAAGATATTCATTTTAAGTTCAACTGTAGTATTGGTAAATGAAGTAGTAAAATATTTTCTTAGAATTAAATTTAAATCTAATGGGAACGAGAATAAAAGATAATAATAAAATAATTACAATAATTAAGAAAATATTAAAATAATATTAAGAGCTACCTATTGAGGGCAAAATTTTAATTGAAAAATAAAAAAATATTCTGAAAATTTAAAATGTAGCGAAGCTAGTTATTTACTAGTATCGCTACATTTTTTAACTTGATAATAAAATAAAGAAAAACAACAAAATGTATACTTTTACATGAATAAACTTTACAAAAAGAGGGGGAAGGTGTAAAATAATAATCGTAATTTAAATTGAAAGGGGACGTTGGATGATAAGAAAGGTGAAGGGAAAAATTAAATTATTTACAGCTACATTATTATGTGCATTATCAGTTACGACTTTAGGAGCAAGTAAAGGTGTACATGCAGAAACTAAAGAAAATTATGATATTTATTGTTCTGCTACAGCCTATTGTGGTGGGGGAACAACTGCTTCAGGATTAGAATGCGTAAGAAAACCAGATGGAATCAGCACTGTTGCTGTTGATCCAAATGTTATTCCACTTGGGACGTTTATGTATATAGAAGGTTATGGATATGCCGTAGCAGCAGATACTGGTGGTGCAATTAAGGGGAATAAGATAGATATATATTATGACTACGAACATGAATGTAATAACTGGGGCGTGCAAAACGTAAAAGTTACAATTTTAGGTTCAACATCATAATAGTTTGAATATAATAGATTTTAATTACTTAACAGAAGATAAAAACTGTTACTTTATATAATAGGGTAGCAGTTTTTATGCATTAAATTTCAAACAAAATAAATTAATTTGTTATAATTAGTGTTACGAATGTATCCTGAGAAATAGGAAAAATAAAATATTTACTTTGTATAAATGTTATTTTTTATGGATTAATTATCTATCTTGTGTTAAATTAAATATGTGTATAAATTTTTTACAAGAGGGATAAAATTGAGGAGGTATACTAATGTCTAAGTATAAAGTAGGAGATGAATTAATTGTCATAACAGATCCAAATAAGGAAATAGAAAAATTTAAAGAACTTACTCATTTATTAGTAGAAGGAGATTATGCTCAAATAGCCTGGGGGCTTAAAATAATAAATGTAGAATATGAAAAGCCTTATGTTACACTAACATACACTAATGCAAGTGGTGTTGTAAATAAAGTTTTCGCTGAATGTAGAGATGTTGAAAACTTTGATAAAGAAAAAGTACTAGAAAAAGCATTACTAAAAGCATTTCAAAATGAAATAATTAATATATCAGTTAATAAAAATAAATAGGACAATTATTTAAGAATAATAAAAAGCAGCGCTGCTGCTTTTTTGTTTTTATATTAAGATATATATTATATTAAAATATTAAAAGATTTTATTATTTATTTATATAAATCACTATTTATAATGTTATACTGTTAAATGATAGTATTATTTAGTTGACTATTTAAAAGTGTAACATTTGATACACACTTAAATAATATTTTTTAATAAAATTATAGTTAAAAATGATATTAATTGAAAATTATACAGAAAAGGAGTATTGTTTTAATGGATTATAGTAACCTTCAGAAAGTAATAGATGGCAAAAGGACTTATAGTATTACACCACATATACCAGGTGGATTTGTGACAATAGAGACTATGGAGAAGATAGTGAGTGTTGCAAAAAAATATAAAGGTGTAATTAAGATTACATCGGGACAAAGAATAATGATTACTAACCTACAAAAAGAACAAATACCTGATATATGGGATGAATTGGGGATGGAGCCAGCTGTAAAAAGTGTTAATAGTGTAAAGAATGTTGAGATGTGTCCGGCAGGTTTTTGTAAGAGATCAAAATACAATACTATTGGAATAGGCATGAAGCTTTCTAAAAAATATACTTGGATGGAGGTTCCATGTAGAACTAAAATAGGAGTGGCAGGATGTCTTAATGCATGTGGAAGTGTATATGCAAGAGACATTGGAGTGATAGCTGATAAAACAGGATTTATAGTGTGTGCAGGGGGCTCTGGTGGATATAATCCAAGAATTGCAGATGTTATTATAAAAAACATAACTGAAGAGCAGGTTTTGAAAGTAGTTGATAATATTTTTGAATATTATAAAAGAAATGGAGAAGCAGGAGAAAAATTAAGCTTTTTCATAGAGAGAATTGGACTTGAAGAATTCAAACTAAATGTATTAAAAGGAATTTAATCTTATATGTAAGAAAACACGGCTATTTATTAGCCGTGTTTTTGTTATACATTACTCCGAAATTATACATTGATTCAAGTACAGGAATCATTTCTTTGCCAATTTCAGATAAACTATATTCTACTTTTGGAGGAACCACAGGGTACACTTTTCTATTGATAAGCTTATCCTCTTCTAATGCTCTTAACTGATTTGTTAACATTTTTTGTGTAACATCAGGTAATTTTCTTTTTAATTCGCTAAATCTAAGAGGCTTATTAGTTAAATACCATAGTATAAGAATCTTCCATTTTCCTGATATTATTTTATGAAAGATTGTAATAGGGCATGTTGCGAATTTAGAACAACGTGTTTGCATATGACACTCTCCGTGTAATGGTATATGTATATTCATTATTTTAGTCTCCTTTAATGTTTGTCTCACATTAATATTATACCATTATTTTAATTGTCATGGTATCTTTTTCGACACTATATATAAAAAAAGTGCCTACTTCCATAAAAAAAATATATGATTTATTATATAGATGTAGCTTTTAGTCAAAAAAACAAAAAATGCTTTTGATGGTTAAAAGCTATATAAATATTTAATTATTAGTAAGATATTAACTTTTATTGTATTTAAATATTTAAAGCTGTTGAAATAAGAAAATATAATACTATTAATTAATAAATTTTGTTAATTAATAATATTATAGAATAAGTTTCACGAAACATAAAATAAGTGGAAAGCTATTTAGAGTAGCTTTTCTGAAAATATATAAAAGAAAATGAGGTATACGCAATGAGAAAAACGAAAACTATGGACGGTAATACCGCTGCAGCTTACGTATCATATGCATTTACAGAAGTAGCAGCTATATATCCTATAACACCATCATCACCTATGGCTGAACATGTTGATGAATGGGCAGCTCAAGGAGTAAAAAATGTCTTTGGATATCCAGTTAAGATAGTAGAAATGCAATCTGAAGCAGGGGCAGCAGGGGCTGTTCACGGATCACTTCAAGCAGGTGTTCTTACTTCTACATATACAGCATCACAAGGATTACTTCTTATGATACCAAATATGTACAAGATGGCTGGAGAAAGATTACCAGGAGTTATTCATGTTGCAGCTAGAGCTTTAGCTACATCATCTTTAAATATATTTGGGGATCATCAAGACGTTATGGCAGCAAGACAAACAGGTTTTGCAATGCTTGCTGAAGGTTCTGTACAAGAAATTATGGATTTATCTCCAGTAGCTCACCTTGCAGCTTTAAAGTGCAGAATGCCATTTATGAATTTCTTTGATGGATTTAGAACATCACACGAAGTTCAAAGCATTGAAGTTCTTGAATATGATGAATTAGCTAAATTAATGGACAAAGAAGCTTTAGAAAACTTTAGAAATAGATCTTTAAATCCAAATAATCCTGTAACAAGAGGAACAGCTCAAAATTCAGATATATACTTCCAAACAAGAGAAGCTGTTAATAAATTCTATGACGATATTCCAGAAGTAGTAGAAAGCTACATGAGTGAAATAACTAAGTTAACTGGTAGAGAATATCACTGCTTTGATTACTATGGTGCAGAAGATGCAGATAGAATAGTAGTAGCTATGGGTTCTGTTACAGACGTAGTTGAAGAAACTGTTGATTATTTAAATGCTCATGGGGAAAAAGTTGGTTTAGTTAAAGTAAGATTATATAGACCATTCTCAATAGAAAGATTCTTAAAAGTTATACCTTCAACAGTTAAGAAGATAGCTGTTTTAGATAGAACAAAGGAACCAGGTTCAATTGGTGAGCCATTATACTTAGACGTATTAAGATGTATAGCTGGAAAAGCTAATGCTCCTCAAGTGGTTGGAGGAAGATTTGGATTAGGTTCAAAAGACCCAACTCCATCACATATTGCAGGTGTATTTGAAAACTTAAAGAAAGATGAGCCAAAGAACGGATTTACTATAGGTATAGTTGATGATGTTACAAACACTTCATTAGACGTAATTGAAATAGATGCTGCTAAAGAAGGAACTACAGCTTGTAAGTTCTGGGGACTTGGATCAGATGGTACTGTTGGTGCTAACAAGAATGCAATCAAGATTATTGGAGATCATACAGATATGTATGCTCAGGGATACTTTGAATATGATTCAAGAAAATCAGGTGGTGTAACAATATCTCACTTAAGATTTGGTAAAACACCAATCAAGTCACCTTATTTAATACATAAAGCTGATTTTATTGCTTGTCACAATCAATCTTATGTAAATAAGTATAATGTAATTGAGGGACTTAAGAAGAATGGTAAGTTCTTATTAAATACAACTTGGTCTCCAGAAGAGCTAGAAACAAAATTACCAGCTGAAATGAAGAGATATATTGCAGAAAACAATATTGAATTCTATATATTAGATGCTATTGATATTGCACAAAAGATTGGTCTTGGTGGAAGAATAAATATGGTAATGCAAGCTGCATTCTTTAAGATTGCTGATATAATTCCATTAAAAGACGCAGTTAGATACTTAAAAGATGCTGTAGTTAAGTCATACGGTAAAAAAGGTGAAAAAGTTGTAAATATGAACAACAGTGCTATTGATGAAGGAATAAATGCACTAGTTAAAATAGATGTTCCAGCTTCATGGAAAGATGCAGTAGATGAAGTTAAGGAAACTAAAGAAATACCACAATTTGTTAAGGATATAGTTATTCCAGTGAATAGACGTGAAGGAGATAAACTTCCAGTTTCTACATTCTTAAAAGAAGGTTTAGATGATGGTACATTCATGGCTGGAACTTCTGCATACGAAAAAAGAGGAGTTGCTGTAACTGTTCCAGAATGGGATAAGGATAAATGTATACAATGTACTCAATGTTCACAATCTTGTCCTCATGCAGCTATAAGATCAATATTAACAACTGAAGAAGAAAAGAATAATGCTCCAGAAGGATTTAAATCAGTACCAGCTAAGGGCTTAAGAACAGAAGAACCATTAAATTTCACTATAGCAGTTAGCCCACTTGATTGTACTGGATGTGGAAACTGTGCAGCTGTATGTCCAGCACCAGGAAAAGCATTATTTATGAAGTCGCTTGAATCTCAAATGGATCAAGTAGAACCTTGGGATTATGCAGTAGACGAAGTTTCTTATAAGAACCCAATGAATAAATATACACTTAAAGGAAGCCAATTTGAAAAACCATTACTTGAGTTCTCAGGAGCTTGTGCAGGATGTGGAGAAACTCCATATGCTAAGCTTGTAACTCAATTATTTGGTGATAGAATGATGATTGCAAATGCTACAGGATGTTCATCAATCTGGGCAGCATCAGCTCCTTCAACTGCATATACTAAAGACCATAACGGACATGGTCCAGCATGGGCAAACTCATTATTTGAAGATAATGCTGAATTTGGTTTAGGAATGCAATTTGGTGTTGAAGCAATAAGAGATAGAATTGCTCAAAATGCTAATGATGCAATACAATCAGGAGTTTCTGAAGAAGCAATTGTTGCATTAAATGAATGGTTAGAAAATAAGAATGTTGGTGAAGGAACTAGAGAAAGAGCAGAAAAAGTTATCTCAGCTCTTGAAAATGAAACTAATGAATTTGCTAAAGCAATTTTAGAAGATAAAGAATTCTTAATGAAGAGATCACAATGGATATTTGGAGGAGACGGATGGGCTTATGACATCGGATACGGTGGATTAGATCACGTACTTGCTTCAGGAGAAAATGTAAATGTAATGGTATTTGATACTGAAGTTTACTCAAATACAGGTGGTCAAAGTTCTAAGTCTACACCAACAGCTGCAATAGCTAAGTTTGCTGCTTCAGGTAAGAAGACTAAGAAGAAAGATTTAGGTATGATGGCAATGAGCTACGGATATGTATATGTTGCTCAAATATCTATGGGAGCTAACAGAAACCAAGCAATTAAAGCTATTTTAGAAGCTGAAGCATACGATGGACCATCATTAATAATTGCTTACTCTCCATGTATAAACCATGGTATTAAATTAGGAATGGGTGATTCACAAGGTGTTGAAAAGGAAGTAGTAGATTGTGGATACTGGAATCTTTACAGATATAACCCAACACTTAAGGGCACTAAGAATCCATTTACTTTAGATTCAAAAGAACCAAAGGGTGGATTTAGAGAATACTTAATGAGTGAAGTTAGATATGCTGCGCTTGCTAAGGAATTCCCAGAAGAAGCTGAAGAATTATTTGCTAAAACAGAAGCAGATGCTATGGAAAGATATCAAAATTACAAGAGATTAGCAGAACAAGAATAAAAAAATTACTAAATTTTTAAAATTCTATTGATTTATAACAAAAAAGTATATATAATTACAAAGAAAAATAATTTATATATGTTTAATAAATCTTAATAGTTATCTATAATTAATAATAAGTTGATCCCTCAATTTATATATTAATTAATGATATACAAGTTCCTCATAATTTAGAAAGTTTGTAGTTGTTATTTCTAAAATATGAGGGACTTTTTTATTCTATAAGGAAAATATAAAATTTTATTTTAGGAGATTATGTAAAGTCATCTTATTTAGTAATAGTATATTCCTATTAATTTACTATTATTATGAATAAAAAATTTATTGTAACAGAACAATTTATATTTTTGCACTAATTGACATAAAAATGGTCCAAGGTGCAAAAATAAAAGAAAATTATATTAAAATATGGAAAAAATACGAAAAATGTTGAATGTTTGATAATAGTATAATATAATTTTAAGTAGAAATTATATTTTATGGTATAAATAATTTAATTTAAGATATTGGTATAGGGGGAATAATAATGAGAGATATTAATGTAATGATTGTTGACGATTCACCTTTTCAGATAACATTGTTAAGTGATATTCTCAAAGAAAAAGGTTTTAATGTAGTTGGACAAGCTGGTTCATTAGAAGAAGTTAAAACAGAAGTTGAAAAATTAAGACCAGATGTAGTAACAATGGATATGACTATCCCAGGGACTAGTGGATTTGAGTGTACAGAAGCGATATTACAAATTGACAATAATATAAAAGTTATTGTAGTAAGCTCAATGATGGATGATGAATTAATAGAAAAGGCAAAAAAAATTGGTGTAAGTGGATATGTTCAGAAACCAGTTGATGGAGAAGAATTGAGTCTGATTATAAAGAGAGCTGTTGCAGATGATGAAAGTTTTGAAGAATTAACTCAATTATATGTAGATATATTTAAGGAAGCAGGAAAAAATCTATTAAATAGATTAACAAAAACACTTCCAAAAATGATTAGTGAATCATTTGATAATACGGAAAGTACTAATAGTGGGATTTCAATTATAATTGGAATTATTGGTAAGTATAGTGGAAGATTTATTTTTGAATCATCCTACAATACAGCTAAAGCGTTAGCAACAGAGTTATTAAGAAGAGAACCTAAAGATGATACAGAAGTGTTTAATGCTATTTCCGAAGTAGCTAATATGTATGCTGGAAATGCATGTTCAATGTTAAATAAAAAGAATAAAATCTTTGGATTAAGAGTTGCCCCAGCTACAACAATTTATGGCGAATCAATAAGTATATCGAAGGCTGAATTAGAAGTGAACTATTCTGCAAAAATGGATAGTAAATTTGGAGAATTTGATATAAAGATAGGATTTAAAAGAGGTGAATGCGAATGGATGTTAAACATATAAACCCTGTTATAGAATCATTTGAAAATATAATGCCACAACTTGGATTAAGCAATGTGAGCAAGGGTGGAATATCATTAAAAGGTAATTTTATTGAAAGTCCTGGAGTTATAATTATAATAGGATTAATAGGAGATGTTAAAGGCAATATAATATATGGAATGAGCATGGATGATGCTAAGAAAATAGCATCAACAATGATGATGGGAATGCCTGTTGATGAGTTTAATGAAATGGCACAGAGTGCAATTTCTGAACTTGTAAACATGCTTACAGCTAATGTTGCAACAAACTTTTCTAGAGAAAATATAAATGTAGATATTTCTACGCCTACGTTAATTCAAGGGACTTTTACTGCAAATGCTAGCACAGATAAAGTAATATGTGTAACAATGAATATAGATGATATAAAGATTGATGCAAATATTTCATTGAATTAGTATATTACATATAGTACGATTTTATTTATAAAAAAAGCCATGAGTATAGTTGTATTCATGGCTTTTTTAATTGTTATAATATATTTATAAGAATGCTCTTATATATTTAATTAGTCTTAAATCTATAGTACTTTTGTGATAGTAAGACTCCTTTAAAGTGTAAATATTATTTTAATGAGAAAAGTAATAAAAATAATAATTTAAAAAGAATTTTTTGTTATAGAATACTTTTTAAAATTAATATTTATTTTCATAGGACAGGACTATCATCAGTTTTTAATACTCTCAATTTTATTTAATATGGCTTCATATGTTGAATCAACTTTAGAAAAATCCATTGAACCAATATAATATGTCTCTAATTTATCATGTATTTCATGAGCAGTTGTAATGCATGATAACCCTTCATTTATCAAAATATCAAAATGTCGTTTATCAAATAATATCTTTTGAGAATTATCGTTTAAGATTTTTAAATCACAGAAGCTCTTCATATCTAATACATTGCTGTTATAATTGATTCTGCTTATTTCATTTGTAGTAAATAATCCTGTAGATATATCTGGTATTAAAACATTTTCAATTCTATCTGGAATAAGTGGGTCATGGAAATATTCAACAAAGTATCCTTGCCTTTGAGCTTCATGACCTATAGCTTTTAAAATTTGTGTTTTCTTAAGTCCAGGTCCTCCTTTTATTATATATAGATGTTCTATTTCATTTGCAAGTTCTTTGTTGTATGATAGTATTCCATCTGGAGTGAGTGCTGTACTAAATAAATGTCTTTCTAAACCAAAATCTTTATGTTTAGAAGTTAAAATATTTTTCTTAAGTTCATCTATTAATAGGTAAACTTTATTTATATTTATTGCAGATGAATTTATAGAAGCCCAATCTTCGTGAATTTTTCTGGCACTGGCAAATAAACGATAAGCTCTATTAAAATAGGAACTTATTTCTTGTGTCAATAACATAATCTCTTTTTTGTGAGGCTCTAGCAAGCTTGTATCAAAAGAATCGCCTAAGTTTATTACTTCATCTACTGCGCCAGGATGAATAGGATCAACTACATGTGGTGAAGTACCATCTAATATAGCTACATTTAATTCTTTAATTACAATACCATCCAATGAATTAGGGTCTGATGAACAATGATGATATTCAATAGTATATCCGAGGCCATAAAAATGATCTCCTATCTTTTTCATGAATGAAGATTTGCCTGTGCCAGGTCCTCCTTTCATACAGAATATTCTTTTTGCTTCTTTTTGAGGTAAGATATATTCATAAAAAGAGAAAAAGCCTTCACTTGTATTGTTTCCTGGAAATAGATGTCTTACTTTAATATTACTCATTAAAAAATTCTCCTTTATATCTTTTTATATGATTAATATATGAAGTATAATATGAAATTATTTTTATTATAAAAAGAGTATTTATTATTAATAAGGTTTATAAAAAAACATTATGTTTTGCTAGAAATTAAGAATGGCTTTTTATCACAGAGTAAATGCTTTGTGTATATAATTAAATTATAAGAATACACAGGAAATTTAAATGAGCAGTAAAGATAAAAATACACAAAATTCGGATGAAACACAATCTAATAATAATATGGAAACGTATATTAATGATATTCAGGACTTGGATATATTAACTATCCAATCAAATGCACAGCTTATTTTAGTTCTTGCATATTATTTTGAATATATAGCAACTCAGCAGGCTATAGGATTAATTTATAAGAATATAAATTCATTGCAAGAGTCAAATAACAATTCTGAGGAAAATCAAAATATGATGAATGAAGCAATAAATGCAGATAAAATAGCATTTTTAGCTGCAAAACTAGAAATTTACGCACAGACAATATTAACAAGATTAGACTATATAAAACTTCAGAGATTTCCAGGGAATATCAGTAATATTAGTTCAAGTAGATTTGCATTAACTAGAACTGCTAATAAAGAAATATTCATAGGAGCAATGTTTGCACAAATAGTATATATATTTAATTTTGAAGGAGTAAAAATATTGTATTCTATAAGTAATACAAATCCTCTTTTTGATGAATAGCATAAAGATAGAAAATTATTTTTATGCTATTTATCAATATTAGTTTTATACTTCACAAGTATATTTAGTTAAATCAGATATAAATTCATCTACCTTTTCAGGAATAGTAGCCCAGCATGTACAAAGACGTATTACTGAATTGTTTTCATCATATTTTTCCCAAAGTGTATAGTCGTATTTTTCTTTAAGCTTTTCTAGTATTGAATTTGGAACAATAGGAAATACCTGATTAGTTGATGACTCTATTAATAATTCATAATTTAAATTTTTAACTGCATCTTGAATCAATTGAGCCATTTTATTTGCATGATCTGCAAGTTCAAAATATAAATTATCTTTGAATAGTTCTATAAATTGAATTCCAAGAAGTCTTCCTTTTGCTAGAAGTCCTCCTCTTTGTTTAATTAAAAATCTGAAATCTTCATTAAGAGAATCATTTATTATAACAAGGGCTTCACCAAATAATGCTCCATTTTTTGTTCCACCAATGTAAAAAGCATCTGAATTATATGCTAAATCTTTTATAGTCATATCATTTTCTTTGGAGGTCAAGGCACATCCTAATCTAGCACCATCAACATATAATAATAAGTTATTTAATTTACAGAATGAATATATATCTTCTAATTCATTTTTACTGTAAATTGTTCCTATTTCAGTAGGATTTGATATGTATACTAATTTTGGTTTAACCATATGGCAGTCTGTATGTGAATCTAAAATAGATTGAATATGGTTTATATTAAGCTTACCATCATCAACAGTAACAGGAATAACTTTATGTCCAGTAGCTTCGATAGCTCCTGTTTCATGAACAAATATATGCCCGGTATTTGCTGCTATACACGCTTCATGAGGTCTTAAAAAAGCAGAAATAGCCGTAAGGTTAGTTTGTGTTCCACCAACTAATAAATGTATGTTAACATCTTTTCTATCCATCTTATCTTTTAAAAGTTCTATAGCCTCTAAACAATATGGATCTTCTCCATAGCCAGTAGTTTGTTCAAAATTTGTTTTTACAAGTGCACTTATAATTCTTTCATGTGCGCCTTCACTATAATCATTTTTAAAACTATACATTAGTAATACCTCCAGTAAATTTAATAGCTGATATATATTATAGAGTAAAAAAATAATATTAACTAGATAAGAGTGTGAATAACATTGATTTTTTTATATATTTATGTTTGGATCAAATAAATATTATATGAAAATGAGTGAGTTTAATGTGATATAATAGTTTATACGTTATAAAATGTTGTTGGAATATAATATTATGGTGTTTAATAAGGTGTACATTTTATGTTAAATAATTATTAATTTTTTAGAAAATCATGAATAAGTTATTGAAATTGTTGTAATAAAAGTACTTTTTATAGTGATTTGATAATTATATTTAATTAATATGAAAAATAAAAAGGAAGAATGAATTTTATGTAGAAAGAACTAATGATGTAGGAGGGGAGTGTAAATTTATAAAAAATTATAGTATGATTTAGGAGAAAAGAATAATGAATTATGAATTTAGCAAGAATGATACGTTGGTATCAAAAGGGATAGCTATTATATTAATGTACTTTCATCATTTATTTTATTTTGATGATAGAATTGTAGATGGAAATTATTACAATAGTATTGGTAACTTGTGGGGGGAAAGGCTTGAAATATTCATGGGGTCCTTCGGAAAGCTTTGTGTATGTATATTTATATTCTTAAGTGGATATGCCACGTATAAAACCTTTATATATAAAAATAGAAAAAGTGATTTTGTTAATAAGAAAATATTAAAATTTTATAAGATTTATCTTATAGTATTTGCGATTTTTGTACCTATGGGAATGATATTAGGAAAATTAAAATTTAGCATGTATGAATTTATAAATAATGTTTTTTTATTAGAGTCATCATATAATTGGGAATGGTGGTTTGCAAGGCCATTTGTTGCAGTAATGTTTTTTTTTCCATTAATAGTAAGGTTTTTTAAAGATACAGATAAAGATAAACAGAAGAATATAATTTCCATAGATATAATAAAAACTGTTATTTCTGCTGTTATTATTACAACTATGTTGCCTCAAATTTTAGACCTGGCTTTTTTTGAGCATTTTAGAGAAACTAAATATTATACCATATTAAAGGAAACATTAAGTATACTTCCAAGTTTCTTTAGCGGATATATATTTGCTAAATATGATTTGTTTAAAAGATATAATTCACTATTTACTAATAATTTTGTAAAAATTATAGTGTCATTATTTGCAGTAGTAGCAGTATTTGATTTAAGATTTAAGACAGGTGTAGATATGAATTATGATTATATATATGCACCAATATTTATAATTTCATGTGTTAATATAGTTAATGAAATAAAGTACATAAAAAATATATTTATATCAATTGGAAAGCTATCAACATATATGTGGCTTATGCATAGTTTTTTTTGTTACTATTATTTTCAATCATATATATATAGAGTGCATAATCCAATAATAATAGTATGCTGGCTTACTTTAATAACTTATATAGTTTCATTGGTAATAGATAGAAGTGTGAAATTTATACAAAATAGTATTAAAAAGATATCAAATAAAAAAGAAATTTCATAGTAATTTGGAACTATTTGGTAATTTATTTTGTAAACCAAGCTTTTTTGAGCTTGGTTATTTTTTTAAATGAAAGTTATTACAATTAAAATAAATATTTTTGGAAGTAATCATAATAGTATTTCTAATTTAAAAGTGATAAAGTAAAAATTAGGTATATAGTAGTTTATTTTATTATAAATTGAAGGATAGGTGTGGAGGTTATGGATTTAAAAAGTGGACAACAAAAGATTGGATATGGAGATAAAGTGGCCAGTATAAAGGTGAGAAAAGAACAGAATAGAAAGAAACTAAAAAGAAAAGATGTAGCAAATGAAGTTATTGCTATAGAAAAGGAGCTTGGGATTCAAACAGATTTATTAGTAAAATCAAATATGTATTCTATTGTTGGATTAATTCTAATTTTATGTGGATTATCAATGCCTATTTTCATTATTTTTGGAATAATAGCAGAAGTTTTTTCTCTAAAAGCTATATTTAGTAGTGAGTGTAAAAAACAGAATTTATGGCATAAATGTATAGTTTTTTATGTTAAGGGAATGTATAATCAAGCTAAAGCATTTTGCTTAAGACTAGATGATGAAGAAAAAGGCAGACGGGCTTACAAAACATTTATTAAAATGGTTGATAAAGCAATTACTGACGTTGAATGTTAAATTAAATAAATAGTTTAAATGTAAAAAAACTTTCTGTGAAATATTACAGAAGGTTTTTTTGTAACTATTTAAATTATATAAATTGGATATAGTATAATTTCTATCATCATTTAAGTATATATATTTTATATAAGAGTAGTATATCAGTTAAGTTTACAGATAAATATATCACAATAATATATTTTTTGAATATATTATTATATAAAAAATATATTGAAAGAAGAGATTATATGGATTTTGAAAATAATAATTCACATAATAAACTTATTGAATTTTATTCTTCTATTGATATGACTAGATCTGATGTATGTGTACAAGGACCAACAGGACCTACCGGGGCAACAGGGCCTAGAGGAGCAACGGGCTCTATAGGTCCAACGGGGGCCATATGAGCAACTGGTCAACAGGGAATAAGGGGAGCAACAGGAGCGACAGGGCCAACAGGAGCTGTAGGCCCAACGGGAGCTGATGGAGCAACAGGACCAACAGGACCAACGGGAGCAAATGGAGCAACCGGATCAGCTGGTCCAGTCGGAGCAACAGGACCAACTGGGCCAACTGGCAGTAGTGCAATAATACCATATGCTTCAGGAAATCCTGTTACTCTTGTGACACTGCTATCAGGCTTGGCTGGAACTCCTGCTTTAATTGGTTTTGGAAATTCGGGAGTAGGATTAACTGCATTAGGAGCGACTATTGATTTAACTACAGCCACAGGATTGACTAATTTCGCATTTTCTGCACCTAGGGCTGGTACTATAACTGCTATTGCTGCATATTTTTCAGTTACAACTGCTGTGACTATACTTGGATCTTCAGCTATTGTTACTGCTTATATTTATTTATCTGATCCTCCATCTAATATTTTTAATCAAGTTGGAAGTGTATCTTTACCAGGATTGACTGGAGTAATTAGCGTTGGTACCAATGTTAGTAATATTGCTGAAGGTTTGGCTATAAATGTAAAAAAAGGAAATAGGATTTTAGTTGTATTTTCAGTATCTACACCAGGTCTAGGTGTAATAACTACAATTTTAGGATATGCAAGTGCAGGAATAACATTTAATTAATGGTAATCTTTTATCTAAATTATTAAAGGGAAATGATAATGATAACATTAAGTTTATGTATGATAGTAAAAGATGAGGAAGATGTACTTGGGCGATGTATTGATTCTGTAAAAAGCATTGTAGATGAGATAATTATAGTTGATACTGGCTCAGTAGATGCGACTAAAGATATAGCAAAAAGTTATACTGATAAAATATATGATTTTAAGTGGATAGATGATTTTTCAGCAGCTAGAAATTTTTCTTTTTCTAAGGCAACTAAAGATTATATACTTTGGCTTGATGCTGATGATGTTATACTTGAAAATGATAGGATAAAATTAAAAAAATTAAAATATAATATAAAAGATGATGTAGATTTAGTAATGCTCAAATATAATGTGGCTTTTGACAAAGGTGGAAGACCAACGTTTTCTTATTATAGAGAAAGAATCTTAAAAAGAGATATGAAATATATGTGGACAGGAGAGATTCATGAAGTTATAGAACTTTATGGGAATATAATATATGAGGATATTGCTGTCACTCATAAAAAGATAAAAGCAAATACTTTAGATAGAAATTTAAGAATCTATGTAAAAATAATATCAAGTGGAAAAGAATTAGATTCACGACAAGAATATTATTATGCAAAAGAACTATTTTATAATAATAAGATAGATAAAGCTATAGAGAGACTAATTAATGTAATTAACTCATCAGATGCGTGGGTTGAAAATAAAATTAGTGCTTGTGATGAATTAGCACACTGTTATTTAATACAGAATAAAAAAATGATGCACTAATAGCTTTATTAAGGAGTTTTGAATTTGATGAACCTAGAGCAGAAATATGTTGTGAAATTGGATTATATTTTATGAATGAAAATGAACATAAAAAAGCTATTTTTTGGTATGAATTAGCATTGACTAGAGAAGTAAATCTTGAATCAGGAGGATTTAAATTACTAGATTGTTATGGATATATTCCTTATATACAACTATGTGTATGCTATGATCATCTTAATCAAAAAGAAAAAGCTATAGAGTATAATGAAAAAGCAGGAATAATAAAACCTTATGATGAAGCATTTTTATATAATAAAAGATATTTTGAACAAAATGATTAATTTTTAATAAAATATAGTAAATTTGGTAGTATTTTTAGACATTTAATAGAGCTATTATAAAAGCACAAATTTGTTTGAAAAAATAGAGCTTTTCACCAATAGTTTTTAACTATTATGGTGATAGCTCTTTAAATTTTACTAAATAATTATTTGTTATCAATCTAAAGGCTCAATTGTAATATTTTCAATAGATTTTGAAATTTTATTTAAAGATGTATTCAAATTAGAAAGCTTATTGATTATTTGTTCAATATCTATTTCAGAATAATTTTCTAAAGGTAGTTTATGAATATCGGAAAAACTCTGCATAGAGCTTTTTATATTTGATATTTCTTCATTTATATTTTTAACATTAATATTCAAAGCATCTATTGATTTCTGTTGTTCAGATATTTTATTAATTAGAGTATCAAAATGTTTTAAAAAGTTTTGATAATTTTCTGAATCAGTTCCTTCATTATTATAATAAGCAGATATATTTGTTGTTAATTCAGTAAAAGAATCAAGTTTTTTATTTATAATATTTATGGAATTCAGTAAACTTTCATAGTTGCTTAAGTTAGATGAAGATAATAAATCAATATTTGAATTCTGAATAGATATATTTTCTTCTAAATCATTTTTAAATGATGAGATTATGTCTGATTGAGAATCTAGATTTGTTAATATGTTGTTAGCAATTGTTTTAAATTCATCATTATACGATAAATTTGAAGTTGTATTATCATTTATGTTAGTAAGATAATTTATTATATTTTCATAGTAATTTAAGTTAGATGAAGATAATGAATTAATATTTGAATTTTGAACAGATAAACTTTCTTCTAAATTCTTATTAAATGATGAAATCATATCATATTGAGAGCTCAAATCTGTCAATATATTCTCAACAAGCTTTTTTAATTCATTATTATATGATAGTAACGGCCAGTTTTTGACTATGTTATTAGTATCATTATGTTTTAATGGTAAAATTTTATGAATTTTATCTGAAGAATTAATATTCTCATCGTCAGAAGTATATTGAGTATTTTCATATTCAATTTTTAGGTAAGGCGGATTATCTGAATTATAGGAATTAAAAGTAACTAAAGTTTGTGATGTTGTATCTAGTGGACATAATATAAAGTTAATAAAATCAGTGTTTTTAGGATAGTTTTTTATTATGTCTGTAACATTAATTTTTATATAAGAATTAGGCGAATTTTTTGGAATATTAAGATGATATACAGGAGTATAATTATTTTTTTTATATATGTCCCATTTTGGATGGTCATAATCTAAATCCTTATAGCAGCAACATATACCAATATCTGTAGGATTAATATTGTTATGATGAAGTTTATTAATAAAGATAAATAAATAGGCAGTAAGTATCTTTTTGTTGTTTATTTCTGGTATATGGTTAAAGTAGAGTTGAGATTTAAATAAGTGTAAACCAGAATTGTGGTTATTTATAGAACCTGTAATTAAAGTATTAAATTTGTATGGATTATTTAATGGATTATACTTATCAATAAAGTATGCCCGTGAACAATTTATTTTTATTATACTAGACAATGCACTATCTCCTTAAATATTAAAAATTACAGTATATAATATGATTTATAGTAGCTTAGTTATGAAAAATTATAAATTAATCTGTACCCAAAATCTCTAAGGAATTATCTTTGATAAATAAAGTAAAATAAGTAAAGGATTTATTGATATCATAATTTGAATGATAGTTACAACATACAAAAGGTATTTTATAAGAATTATTAAATATAGATGTTTCATTCCATGTTACTCCGAAATCTTTAGAGGAAACTGTAAATAAATTATGATACTCTATCCAGTTAGCGTATAAAGTACCATTAGATTCTATAATGCTTGGGAATGTACAAGCTACTGTGTTAACTAATTTAGACGTAGAGGCAATATCAAATTTATTATTATTTATATAACCTTTTATATAGGTGCAGAAATATTTATTATTATTATTCTCAGAAAATAATATATGGTAGCAATTTAATGAGTTCATAATAACTGATAAATAAATTTTATTTTTCCTTGAATTTGTTATTTGAATTGGGTTACACCATGAATTTGAATTAGCATCAAATACGGAAGCAAAAAGTTCTTCAAAACCGTTTATAACATTATAATAAAATATTACGGGGGAGTTTTCAGAGGTATATGTTACTACAAAATTTGTAAGAATATTATATGTTATTTCATCAACAATTTGTGTATTCCATACTCCATTATTTTTGTAATGATGAATAATATGACCATTACATGGATGTTGTTTGTTCAGAGAATAGTAAAAAATATGAGTTTTGTTATCTATATTCTTTATATATATGAATTTTATAAATATCTCTTCTATATCATATTTTAATAAATTACTCTTTATAATGTAGTTATTTATTACATTATAATTGATAATGGTTCCATTTTTGTCATTTATTACACCATAAATATTGTCATCTTTAGCTATATCAAACCAATAACTTAAAAAAGAAAAGCTTCCTTCTAATAATTTTTTGGAAGTTATTAATTCGAAGTTTTTATTAAAACTATTAAGTATAATACCGTCTTTAGATTCTATTTTATAAATGTTGCCATTTGATTTTTGTAAAAGTGTGCAAAACTGCCTTAGAAAAGTCATGAAAATCCCCCTAAACTTTTTTTATTCTGTTAAGTTATATAGGAAATGTTCTTCTCAATTTCAGGGGATATAATAATTTCGTTTAGAAATAAATATCTCACTTGAAAGAGAAGATTTATTATATTACAACCCAACAGAATCTATTTTTTAATTATTTATATTAAATTAAATATAAGTTTATACATAGTACTCAATTAATGCTTTATTTATTCTCTTATTACTAATTGAGATTTAGCTATAGCATAAAGATTACTATTAACTGAAAAAGAGAATTTTATATCAGCAATAAAGCTATAAGGAAATTCTAAACTATAAGATTTGCGTATAATTATATCTTTAATCTCAATTGTAGGATCGACATCAATTTTAAAATCGAAAGCATTTATTTCACTAGGAATTGTAACTTTAGTGTTTATAGTAGAATTATCTATATGGAAAAAAGTAAGATTATATAAATGCGGATAATGAATATGTCCAGTAAAATTTTTAGAGCCAATAGTACCATTTATTTTAATAATTAGATTACGAATATAAAAAGATAGATTTAATTTAATGCTTTCAGTTATTATATATGAATTTTGATTAGAAAAGTTTTTTGTATTAGTTGTATCTAAATATTTTGAATATGAATTTAAGTTTGTAAAATGAAAATTTAGGTTTTGATATAATGTATATTTATTTTCCATAAGCAGAATATTTTTTGAATTTATAAGAGCATGCTTTATGTCATCTATAATTAAATTATAATTTTTAGATAGATTAGAATATGAAAGAGAAATACAATCGGTATTAAGTTTTAATATCTTTATATTGTTTTTTAGTGAATTAATAAGAACAGATAATGATATATTACTCATTGGTATAATATAAGTAATAAGGGTATTTAGTATTAAATTTTCTAAATCTAATAATTCTTGTATGGAGCTTATAAAATAAGATATACAAATTTCTGTTTTCTTTGAAGTTAGTAATTTTCTGCAATGAAATACTTGTAAAGAAAGTGAGTTAACAATAAATTCATCTGCCTGAATAAATTTATTAATTATAGTTTCTTTTATAATAGAATCCATTGTATTTACAACTGATAATAATATTTGTGAAATTTTGTGTGAATTATTTAAAGAGATATGATTTTTACCTATTGAAGCAGTTAATAACTTTAATGATTTTGATATTTTACTAAAACTAATACAAATATTAGAAACTATATTATGAGCAATTAAAGATTCCTTTGAGAATAGCTTTTCAGCCATTAAAGATATGTTTTCTGATAATTTTATTGAAAAATTTGAAAGTAACTGTATTGCTAGAATTTCATATGTTTCTTTTATGACAAAATCTTTAGAGTTTATACTTTTACATATAATTTCATTAATTTTGTTATAGGTATGTTCAAGATTGGGTTCTAGTTCTAAAATAGAATAAAATTTTAAAGTATTTTGATTTAAATTGTTACTTTTAATAAAAGTATGCGTTTCTGTTTTGATCATTGTAGGTGAGTATAAAAATCCTAAATCAGAGTAAGAAATACTTGTTGTGTTAATCTTGATGTTTGATTTGTCAGTAAATAATGATATATCAGAATCTATATTAATAATTGCGTTTCTTTTTATTCCAGTGACATTGTTTGAAATATTATTGCTATAGAATAATAAATTTGTAAGGATAGGAGTATTTCGGGCTTTTTTTATTTTCATTACATTATCCTCTATTTCTTAAAGTTTCAAAATGATTATAAGGTATGATATTAAATAAGTAATATAAATGTGAAAATTAAATAATATATAATGAATAAAATCGTATGGATATTGATTTATTAATAGCGGTTAATGATGAGAAGGAAGCTATTAAGTAGTAATGTAACATTTAAATACTAAAATTAATATAATAGTATATAAGATTATATAATTGTGGAGTGATACTAAATGCGTAATTTATTAGAAAATAAAGCTAGAATTAGATATGATAATAAATCAATAGAAACATGCAAAGTTACTACACTAATAGAGGGTGAAATGCTAGCTATTCATAAGAGAGCTATTACTTCTGGAATAGATCAAGATGGAACTAATATTTTTGCAAGAGATGAAATATTTTCATTTCAAATTGAGTTAATTAATTATGGAGATAAATGTATTACAGGAAAAGTTTTAAAAATGGATGGAACTCAAAAAGTAACTGCTATAGAGGTAGTAGATAATATACCTGCAGGGTTAAAATATGTAAATGGGTCTATAAGGTTATTTATAAATGAAGTTTCAATAACTTTGAATCAGATAAATAATATAAATAGTTATTATAAAGGGGATTATAGTTTTATAATAGTAGGAAATAAGCTAACAGTGTTAATGCCTGAAATTCCAGGAAATTCAAATGTAGCAATAGTATTTAATGTTGAGAATGACGGAACATTAAATCCAGGTGATTGTGTATTAAATTATGCAACAGTAGACTATAAAGAAAATCCTTATGATTGTCCTGTGAAATCAGAAGAAGTTGAAGTTAAATATTCATTTGTTGAATTAGTAGCAAAGAAGAAAGGTCCTGTTTCAGTAAGATGTGGTGAAATATTTAGTTATGCTATATCAATAATGAATATAGGAAATCTTACTGCAAATAATGTTGTAATAACAGACCAACTTCCAGCTCAGTTTAGAATTGATTGCAGCAAGATAAAGGTAATATTAGATGGAAGTATTCTTATTTTAGGATCTGATTATAGTGTTTCAATAGTAAATAATTTATTGACTATTAGGGGAGCTAATTCTAAAGATTTACAAATACCTGGAGGCAAGACTTTAAATGTAACAATACCTGGACAAGTGGATTATGAGTGTTAAATATAGATTATTAATTAAAAAGTGACTGTATTTATGATTAAAATACAGTCATAAATAATTTAATATACTTAAATTATCAAAAATGAAATATACTTTAATGATAAGTAAGTGTATTTGGAGGATGAAATGTCTACATTTTTAGAAAATGGAGCAAGGATTTATTATAATAATAAAATGGTAAAGACTTGTACAATAACTACACAAGTAAACTACAATATACTTTCTGTTCATAAAAGAGCAGTTACAGATAATCTCGACATAATCGACAGTAGGCCAGTGAGTAGATTTAAAAAGGATGAAATTATTACATTTGAAATACAGATTATTAATTATAGTTCTTTTCCAGCAACGGGCAAAAACATATTTACTGATGAAAGTGGCAAAAATGTTAGAGCAATAAAAATTGTTGATAATATTGATAAGGCTCTTAGATTAATACAGAATTCAGTTGTCTTATTGCAAAATGAAAAAGCTATTCGTATAGAAAGAATTAGAAGCTTTAATGAATATAATAATGGAGAGTATAGGTATATTTTAGATTCGAATAATAAGATGGCAGTATTAATTCCAGAAGTATTAGCAAATGATGATGTAGTAATAACTTTTAATGTACAAAGTGATGGAACTATACCTTTAAGAGAAGTTATATTAAATAATGCAGAAGTATATTATAAAGAAAGTCCTAATCATGAACCTGAAGAATCAGAAGATGTTATGCTGATAAATTCTTTTTCAGATTTAAGTATTACAAAGAGTGGACCGGAAAGTGTTAATTGTAACGAAGAATTTACTTATAGAATCATAGTGAAAAATAGTGGTGATTTGCCGGAAAGTGGATTATCAATTGTTGACATGCTACCGAATAATTTTAAAATTGCAGATAAGGGAATAGTCGTAATGAGAAATAGTAAAATTCTTTCAGAAAATATAGATTATAAATTGACAATATCTTGTGATGAGATAACTATAGGTGGAACTAATGATAAGCCATTAGAAATTGGAGGCAACCAAGTTATTACTGTTGATATAACTGGATTGGTAAGGGGTATAAGATAGGTTAAGAATAATTCAATAATATGTATTTACTCTGGCAATATTATAAATTATATATAAAAGGGGATGAAATTTGATAGATGATATTTCGTAGTGATAATAAGCCACCTAATTGGAACCATGATTACGATAGTTCATGTACAGAACCAGAAATGCAGGCAGATAATGCAAGTCTTTTACCATTACGAGTAAAAAAAATTGTAGATTGTATAAATATTGTAGATGAACAAAAGAAGTTTTTAGGAAATATAAATTTTGATTTATCATGTGATTTTCCATATAGTTTAGATTCGGTTAATTGCAATATATGTATAGATAGTATTGGAACATACTATGATAATATTGGTATTCCTGATTCAAGTATTAAGGCAAATATTAATGGAGATTGTATATCTCTTATTGGAAAGAATAACTTTAATAATTTATATAATTATTTTGAAGGAAAAAACAGATATTATTCTAATAGCTATTGTGATGATGAACAGTGGAGTGAAAAAGTTTTAAGCATAAGTGGGGTTGAAGCTTATATGGATAATGGATGTATAAAAGTAAGTGGTACACTTGGATGCAATCATTTTGAGGCTAAATCATTTTATGATGGTTACTTAAATAGTGATAGATGTTCATATATTGCAATAAATAGTGCTCAATTATTAGAAAATAATATTGTAATTGATGTGTCTGAAAATGTTCAAACTATTATAAGATCATCAGGAGGATTTAATGGGTATAATTTAAATGATTATTATGGTACTTTATGCTTATCAAATGCATGTAAATCATCCAAAATAATTGCTATATTTAATAATGAATTTGATGTGACTTGTGTGCAGCCTAATGAATTATATAATGGAAGTGGAAGCTTTAGTGCTTCTGTTTATGGAATTTATAAATCAACATTGACTTTGTTATCTGTTTTAGAAGATAACTACTCTATATATAGTGGTCGATGTTATGATAAGTCAATAAATGATTTTGATTATAATTAAAATAGTTAATAGAAAAAAAGTGTTATATTAATAAAATTAGAAGTAAATGAATGTTGAGGAATTTAAGTAGTATGCCTTAATTCCTTAACTTTTAATTTTCATATATTACATAACTAATAGTTGTGGAGATAAAGCTGTAAATAGTATTCCTAATTTTGGAACAAAGTGTTCGGATTATCATAATATACAGTATAGGTGAAAAATAATTTAAGAAGACGACTTTTTCTTATAAGGAGGTTATTTTATAATGGCAAATTGTAACGAAACAACAAAACCTACTAGCTGTTATCAAAGTGATACTAAGGTTGTTTCTCACATTAATTGTGGATGCACACCATGTGATGCACCAGTTATAATTGATAAAGGAGATATATCAACACAAGTTTTAGTACCTGTACTTGCAGATGTTATTCAAAATTGCATGAATATAAATAAATATGAAACTGCATATCCTAACAATTTAGTATTTCAAACTAACTTACCAAAAGATTGCACACCTGAAGGACCAATTTGTATAAGTGGAATAACTTATAGTTATGATTGTATAGGAGTTGGTTCTACTGCTTCATGTTGTAAGCCAGGCTATATGAAAAATAGTACTCAAGTAAAAAAAATAGATGGTAATGAAGAGTTTGAACAAATTCAAGAAGTAGAACAGGCTCAGAATTTAGAGAAATATCCATTTATACCAAATTGGTGTAAAGATGATAATGACCCAGTTCCAGCTACTCCAATAATAAGTGCATATGTTAATAGTAAATGTACAAATTTATCAGGAACTTCAATATCATGTTCTTGTAAAGATATATCTAAAGAGGGTATGTTAACAAAGACTACTGTAACTAATATTTGTAATCAATTTAGTGGAAGCATTAAGACTTCAGCATGTTGCTGTAACCAAGTAGAACAAGCTTATTCTTTAACAAAATTAGTTGAAAAAAAAGTTCCTTTTTATGCTTGTAATTTAAAAATTTCTATTTCAGGGACAATAGGAGGAACTCCATTTACAGCTAGCTTAATAGGAACAGAAAAAGCAAATAGTGGATCAGATAAAGTTGATTTCTTACCTAATGGATTAGCTCTTGAAGAAATAGGCTTTCCAAAGCATATAAACTTTGCTGGAAGATTTTGTTTGCCAACAAACACTAAGCTAAATATTACTGAAGACTTTGATAACTGTTTAATCGTAGATTGTATAAGACCAATAAATTCAAATTACTGTAAGACAGAAGATAAATTCCCAGGCAATTATTCAAGCTTTGTTGCAAGTGGAGATTTATCATTGGTAATAAACCAAAATGTATATGCTACAGTAACTGAGAAATTAGCAGTAATGACTAATTTAGGAGCTCAAGTAGTATGCGGTGACGGAAATGCTACAGCACCTACTTGTCCAACAATGACACAGTGCAACAATTCTAGACCTTGTCCATCACCTTCTTGTGAAGAATAAAAAGGTGAATCATTGCGATTATAGTAATGTTGTAAAAGGTGAAATTTTATTAATAATTTTTGAAATTTCAATTAGATACTCCAAGATTACTTATCTTGGAGTATTTTAATAAAAGGAAAGTTTTATGGAAAAGGAAAATAATATAGCCTATTATAATAAAGAAATAAAGTTTAATATTAAGTTTATAGCTGATAACAATAAATCAATATATAAGGGATTTGTGTTAGAAGGAATTTTGAATAAGGCTTTAGCATTCGATTTAAAGAATACGTACATAATTTCTAATGGAGAGCTTATAGTTGGAAATTATGTTTATGATCATAAGGAAAATTATTTGAGGATAGAATTTGATAATCCTGCAGAAGATGAGGATTGCGAAGTTGAACTTTGTATATGCTCTAAAATTATTGATTTATCTGTTATAGTAGATAATAATTTTTCAATATCTAATGATTTTGTAATGAAGATACTAGGATATGAGAACGTAGAAGATCTTACTACAAAACTATATTTGGAAGATATTTATTTTGAAAGTGTAAAAATTGATTTACAAAGTGAAAATGATGAAATGATAATTCCTGCTATTAAAAATCAAAAAATAGTATTGTTAGTATACTTTAATTCATTGAATACGGAAAAAGAATACAATATTAAAATAGTTAATTTTATTGGTAGTAATATGGAATTTATTCAAGAAGAAAGCTTTGTGACAGCTGGCGAAAATAAAATTAAAGATTATAAGTTTAATTATGAGAACGATACTGTAGAGATTTCCATTGACAATTCGAAAGAAATAAGGGCTAAAAAAGTATATGTGAAAATATGTATGGCTATTAAAACTATTGAAAATATAAATAATATGATGAAAAATGAATTTAGTTTATTTGTTAATGATATAGAATGTAGCAGATTTTATATAAATATATATTTTGTTAAAACAGTTCGTATTACTGAAAGCAGTGTAATCGTATGAATTTAATGATTTTAGGAAACTGGAGGGTTTAAAGTGATATCAGATAATATAGGTATAAGTGGAATAACAGATATTGATGAATATTCTAAGTATAATATTAAGGGAATGTGTACTGAAGGAAAGCAGTGTTTTAAAATTGAAATATTTCAAAAAAATCTACCTATAGAATTTATAAATAGGATAATAGTTGATGCATTTGTTACAGACTATAAAATAATAAAAACAATGAAGGGGCCTAAAATAATAGTAAGTGCTGAAATATACACTAAGATTATTTATACGGCAGATACTTGCAGACAGTCGCTTCATATGGTAGAATGCAGAAATAATTTTTGTGACATAATCAATGTAAATGCAATATCATATGCAAGGTGTACAAATACAATAGATAATATATTCATAGGAGTTCAAGATGTTGTTTTGATGGGATATGATGAATATTGTATAGATATAGCTGTAGTATATCTATTATGTCCAGAATTGCAAATTAGGTGAATTATATGTTTTCATTTTAATATTTTAAGAGTTTTATAAAGATAAAAATAATTAAAAGTATCTGCTAATCTATAAATCTGATTGGCAGATACTTTAATAATATTACTTGACTTGTGCATTAATTTAAGAAAATTTACCATTGGATTTTAATTGATACTTTTCCATTAAAATTTTGAATAA
>NZ_JABAGC010000089.1 GCF_012843905.1 Clostridium sp. SM-530-WT-3G | reverse complement strand
AGTAAATTCCAAAATATCTAATCATTTTAAAATGTTTTTCTGGAATATGTATTATTACTTTTTTTAAGAATTCATGAGCTTCTACTGTTTCTACTACAACTTTATTATCTTCATGCCTTGTATATTTATATGTTACAATCTTTCCATCATATTTAATTATTCTAGATTCTGCTATCGCAGGACGTCCAACATATCTTCCTATATACTTCGCTGCTATTTTAGCTGATTTTATTTGAGTTTTAGCATGAACATAAAATCCTTTATCTTTATCCCTATATAATTTGTCTTTTAAGCATTTTGCTTCATACTTATTTTTAACTATATCATTTATATTATCTAGCAATATTTTTTGCCATCTTTTTCTTAATGCTATATATGATATATGTTTTATATGTCTCCATTCTGTATTTTTTCCTGATCCACCTTCTGTAATCATCATATGTACGTGCGGATTCCACTTTAAATCTCTACCAAATGTATGTATTACAGTCACTATTCCTGGAATAAATTCTTCACTCTTATTTAAACTTTTCATCCAACTCGTAACAGCTTTAGCTGCGCTTTGCGGTAGTAACTTTAATTTACTTCTGTCTTTGCCAAAATAAACCCTTAATTCTTTGGGAATAGTAAATACAATATGTCTGTGTCTAACATTTATCAACTTAGATAGCATGCTTTCAATCCATTTATCAACATATATCTTTCCACATGAAGTACAGAATCTACTTTTGCAAGTAAAACCTATTTTCTTAATCTCATTACATTTTTCACATTTCAATTCAATATATCCATATCTCGTGTCCTTGCATCGCAAGACCTTATCTACTTCTGCTTTTACATTTTGTCTAATTTTTTTATCATACTTACTCATAAAACTAGCCCAATGATCTTCTAATATTAACCTCATTTTTCCTTTTTTCATTTGTACACCTAATAATATATTAATTATAAATTAACATATCAATAAGCGTAAAGCTAGATTACATCTAGCTTTTATTTGTCCAAAATTCTATAATTTCCTGTATAATAAAAAAACTGTTGAAAAATTTCAACAGTTTAATGGTGCGCCATCACGGGTTCGAACCGGGGACACCCTGATTAAGAGTCAGGTGCTCTACCAACTGAGCTAATAGCG
>NZ_JABAGC010000088.1 GCF_012843905.1 Clostridium sp. SM-530-WT-3G | reverse complement strand
GATAAATTGCAATAACAAATTGAACTAATTTCTATATATGACTTAAATGCTTGAATTTACTTATGCTATATAGATTTCATCTAAGTGTATTTCAAAAAGCTCTTCTGGAGTTTTATAGTTTAGTATTTTCCTTGGAAGAGTATTCATCCATTCTTCTATGAATACAATATCATCTTGACTATAATCTGAAATACGTTTTCCCTTTGGGATAAAACGGCGTATTAAACCATTATGACGTTCATTTGTACCTTTCTCAAATGAGCAATATGGATGAGTGAAATATACCTTTGTACCTATTTCAGATTCTAATGTGGATAAGTCAGCAAACTCAGAGCCATTATCACCAGTTATGCTTTTAAAAACTTCACTAAACTGCTTACCATATATGTTACGGATTCTGTTAAGTGCTCCCGTAACTGCTTCAGCAGTCTTAGATTCAATTTTTTGTATAATAGCATTCCTGGTTTTACGCTCAAGAATAGTCAAAAGAACACAATCATTATTAGATTTTTGCCCAACAACAGTATCAATTTCCCAATGTCCAAATTCTTTACGATTATCAATATCACTTGGACGTTCAGTAATGCTTCTGCCAAGTTTTTTCTTGTGTTCTTTTACTCTTGATGGTTTAGTATTTCTGCGTAGCTTCATTGGCAAATCTGCATTAATAACCTCTAACAGCCCAAGATCAATATAATTATATAGAGTTTTAGTGCAAACCATTTGAGAACGTTGAAACTTGCCTGTGGCAAGGGCGTAACCGACACAAGCGTCAGGAGACCATGAATGATTTTTTATCTTATCCACAGCATAATTAATAAACTCGCTACACTCTAGACGTTTAAATGTACGACAAGAATTTTCACGATTTCTATTGTAAATATTGGCACCAGTATCTGAAAGATACATTTTGATATGCTTGCCTTGCTTTATCTGTGTAGTTGTACCACGACGTATCTCATTAAGAATAGTGTTTATTGAACGATTAAGCTCTTTGGCTATTTTATACGCTGAATATCCATCTTTAAGACGTAGCTCTATAGTCAAGCGTTCTTTAGCATTCAAGTGTTTATTTTTACGTGATTCTATGTTATGATTTTGATGATCCATAGTGATTATCCTCCGTGTTGAATTTT
>NZ_JABAGC010000087.1 GCF_012843905.1 Clostridium sp. SM-530-WT-3G | reverse complement strand
CAGCTCTAAAGAGTAAAAATATTTCGAGCAAATAAATTCCGAAAATGTAATAATTATAGTAAAATTATATAGAGATAATACGCTAAATTACTACGTTTTCGGAGGTCTTATGAAAAAGAAATTAACAAGAAAAGAAAAAAGAGAAGCAGAAAAACAAATAAATTTTTTCGAGGAGTTCTTAAAAATACGTAAGCACTTCTTTTGTAACTTTAATCAGAAATTAAAATCAGTAAATGAAGTCAGACATTCAAGCTATATAACATATGAACCTGACATATTATTGTTTACAATAATAATGAAAAATATCTCAGGAATACATAGTATGAATAAAATGACTAAAGATTTTAATAATGATACTGTTATTAATAATTTTTCTAAAGTATTAGGATATAATGATTTAGAAGAAATCCCTCATTATGACACTATAAATAACTTTTTAAAAAAACTACCTATATCAGAATTAGAAAAAATAAGAATTTATATGATAAAAGCATTGATGAGAAAGAGATGTTTAGAAAAATATAGATTATTGGATAAATATTGGTGTATAGCTATTGATGGAACACATTTAGTATCTTTTGATGAAAAACATTGTGAAAACTGTTTAAAGAAAGAATATCATGATAAAGATACAGATGAAGTTGTAAAAACAGTCTATTATCATGTCGTATTAGAAGCTAAGTTAATAGTTGGAGATATGGCATTAAGTATTGCTACAGAGTTTATTGAAAACGAAAGCGGTAGCTATAGTAAACAAGATTGTGAAATAAAAGCATCTAAAAGATTAGCAGAAAAATTAAAAAAATCATTTCCAAGACTTCCAATATGTTTATTGGGAGATAGTCTTTATTCATGTGAACCTTTATATGAAGTTTGTAAACAAAACAATTGGAAATTTATTTTTAGATTTAAAGAAGGAAGAGCAAAAACTCTATGGAGTGAATTTGAAGAAATTAAAAAGATTGAGTGTCACAAAGTTAGAAATCATAAATATGTGAATGATATTGAGTACCATAAAATAGGTCTGAATATAGCAGAAACAAATGTTACAGTTGATAAAAGCAAGAAAGAAAAAACTGAATTAACATTTATTTTTGTTACAGATATAAAAATAACAGATAGAAATATTGAACAGATATTCAATG
>NZ_JABAGC010000085.1 GCF_012843905.1 Clostridium sp. SM-530-WT-3G | reverse complement strand
AAAAATAGTCATGTGAGATATATGAAGATGAACGAAAGTGAACCATTGAAGAAGTATCGAAAGCGTAAGATTTTAGCAAAACTTATTTTTCACCACTGGATAAGGACGAGGATAGAAGATACCTGTAAAGCTGACTATCTGCTAAACGGTATTAAGATGGCATGAGCATATATTAGGCGTTTATATGGAACATGGGAACCTGCATAGTGATGAAAATCGAAAAGGTACAAGTCGCAGAAAGACGAGACTGAAAGTAGAGAGGCACTATACAGGGGCGGAGATACTCGTAGTAGTAATGAAGTGATTGTAATAATCATGGAGCAAAGGGGTATCATCATTTCAGCTTGACATCAAATAACAACTGGAAAACTAGGAGGATTATATGAAGGAGAGCAAACAATACAATATATCTAAGAAAGTAGTTTTAGAAGCATACAAAAGAGTGAGACAAAATAAAGGTAGTGCTGGTATGGATGGCATAGATTTTGCAAAGTTTGAAGAAAATTTAAAAGATAACTTATATAAGATATGGAATAGAATGAGTTCAGGAAGCTATTTTCCATCGCCTGTATTGGCAGTAAAAATACCGAAAAAAAATGGTGGAACCAGAACCTTAGGAATACCAACTATATCAGACAGAATTGCACAAATGACAGCAAGGATGTATCTAGAACCAAAAGTAGAGCCGATATTTCATAAGGACTCTTATGGATATAGACCTAATAAATCTGCTATAGATGCAATTGGAAAAGTACGAGAAAGATGCTGGAAATATGATTATGTGATAGAACTAGATATAAAGGGACTATTTGATAATATTGACCATGAATTACTCATGAAAGCTGTAGAATTACATACAGACGAAAAATGGTTGAAACTTTATATAAGAAGATGGCTTAAAACACCTTTTGGAACAAAGGAAGGAATGCTTACAGAAAGAAAATCCGGTACTCCGCAAGGAGGTGTTATAAGTCCAGTATTAGCAAATATATTTTTACATTATGCTTTTGATGTATGGATGGAAAGAAATTATCCAATCGCTCTCTTTGCTAGATATGCAGACGACGCTATTATACATTGCAAATCAGAAAAAGAAGCAAAAGAAATAAAAGAAGCTTTAAATCAGAGAATGAAACAATGTAAATTAGAATTACATCCAGATAAAACAAAAATTGTTTATTGCAAAGATGAAGATAGAACTGAAGATTATCCTACAACTCAATTTGACTTCTTAGGATATACATATAAGGCTGTGTATATCAAATGTAGGGATGGAAAGTTAAGAAACAATTTCATAGCTTCAGCAAGTCAAAAAGCGTGTAAAAATATAAGAGATAAGATTAAAGAATTAAAATTACATAAAATGTCTGGAAGCAGTATAAACATTATTGCACAATTAATAAATCCAATCGTTAGAGGTTGGATAAATTACTTTGGTAAATACAATGCATCAGCACTTAAGTACACTATTAAATGTATAGAGAGTAGGATAGTAAGGTGGGCTATGAATAAATACAAGCACTTCCGTGGGCGTAGGCAACGAGCCGAAAAATGGCTCTCAGAATTAAGAAATAG
>NZ_JABAGC010000084.1 GCF_012843905.1 Clostridium sp. SM-530-WT-3G | reverse complement strand
TTTATTTGGTCAAGCCCTCGACCTATTAGTATCAGTCAGCTAAATACGTTACCGCACTTACACCTCTGACCTATCAACCTTGTAGTCTTCAAGGGGTCTTACTAGCTTATGCTATGGGAAATCTCATCTTGAGGTGGGCTTCACACTTAGATGCTTTCAGCGTTTATCCCTTCCCGACTTAGCTACCCAGCTATGCTTCTGGCGAAACAACTGGTACACCATAGGTCAGTCCATCCCGGTCCTCTCGTACTAAGGACAGCTCCTCTCAAATTTCCTACGCCCGCGACGGATAGGGACCGAACTGTCTCACGACGTTCTGAACCCAGCTCGCGTGCCGCTTTAATGGGCGAACAGCCCAACCCTTGGGACCTACTTCAGCCCCAGGATGCGACGAGCCGACATCGAGGTGCCAAACCTCCCCGTCGATGTGAACTCTTGGGGGAGATCAGCCTGTTATCCCCGAGGTAGCTTTTATCCGTTGAGCGATGGCCCTCCCACGAGGTACCACCGGATCACTAAGCCCGACTTTCGTCCCTGCTCGACTTGTAGGTCTCGCAGTCAGGCTCCCTTCTGCCTTTGCACTCTACGAACGATTTCCGACCGTTCTGAGGGAACCTTTGGGCGCCTCCGTTACATTTTAGGAGGCGACCGCCCCAGTCAAACTGCCCACCTAACAATGTCCTGTCACCAGTTTCATGGCATCCAGTTAGAACTTCAATACTATCAGGGTGGTATCCCAACAACGACTCCACCAAGGCTGACGCCCTGATTTCCCAGTCTCCCACCTATCCTGTACAGACAATACCGAAATTCAATGCTAAGCTACAGTAAAGCTCTACGGGGTCTTTCCGTCCAATCGCGGGTAGCGAGCATCTTCACTCGCACTACAACTTCGCCGGATTTGCAGTTGAGACAGTGCACAAGTCATTACGCCATTCGTGCGGGTCAGAACTTACCTGACAAGGAATTTCGCTACCTTAGGACCGTTATAGTTACGGCCGCCGTTTACTGGGGCTTAAGTTCATACCTTCGCTTGCGCTAAGTATTCCCCTTAACCTTCCAGCACCGGGCAGGCGTCAGCCCCTATACATCAGCTTTCGCTTTAGCAGAGACCTGTGTTTTTGTTAAACAGTTGCTTGTGCCTATTCTCTGCGGCCTACATTTCTGTAGGCACCCCTTATCCCGAAGTTACGGGGTCAATTTGCCTAGTTCCTTAACTGCAATTCTTCCGTCGGCCTTAGGATTCTCTCCTCATCTACCTGTGTCGGTTTGCGGTACGGGCACTACTTCTCTCTCTAGACGCTTTTCTTGGAAGCATGAAATCAGATACTTCGGTTCCGTGGAACCTTCCCCATAACGCCCCAGGATTGTTAAAGCGGATTTGCCTACTCTAACTCCCTCAACGCTTAGACCAGCATCCAATAGCTGGCACATCCTATCCTTCTCCGTCACGCCCTCGATAATAACGATTGTAGTGGTATTGGAATATCAACCAATTGTCCATCGACTACGCCTGTCGGCCTCGCCTTAGGTCCCGACTAACCCTGAGAAGACAAACTTTACTCAGGAAACCTTAGATATTCGGCCTGTAGGATTCTCACCTACATCTCGCTACTAATGCCAACATTCTCACTCGTAATCAGTCCACCGCTCCTTACGGTACGACTTCAGCCCGATTACGACGCTCCTCTACCGCTCA
>NZ_JABAGC010000083.1 GCF_012843905.1 Clostridium sp. SM-530-WT-3G | reverse complement strand
TATTTAAGTTTCGTTATTAAAACTTTATATAATCATCACAAAGAATATTTATTCTTGGCTTGTTGTATTTATATACATTAATTTGTATGCAATTTTCAAAGAACAATAACTACTTTGATTCGTAGTTCTTATTTAATTTATGTCACCTCATCAGCGACAAGTATTATTATATAAATTAACTTTAATTCTGTCAACACTTTTATGCATTTTTTTTATAAACTTATAAAAAATTATATAAAGCCAGATAAATACTAGATTTTTAAAAGCAAAAATCATAGTTTTATTATACAAATATATAAGTTTTCTAATTTAATTTATATTTTAATTGATATATATTTAGTTTGAAATCTACAAATAATACAGTATAACTTTATTATTATACTTACAACAATAAATTTATATACATATTATAGTCATTATACATTTAATATTAATTGAAATATTTTAATATATACTTAGTCACTCTTTTTTACTTTATAAAGTATTGGAAACTATTTTTTAATAAATAACTTATCTATTCCATAATCTTCAACTCCTGTATTGAATGATTATCTTTTCAAAGTTTCTCTAATAGAATATCAAAAAATATTCACTCTTAAATTCCCTGTATTAATTAAAAATTACTAATAATACTTTATTTTTTATTCTAAATATTATTCATATATTAGATTTTCCTTATAGTTTTTCTTTAAAACGTAACTTTTCATTATTATGGAGCATTTTTTAAATTTAAATCTCATATCTTTAAAATTAATCTATAACAAAGACAATTTTGGATATAAAAAAACGGGGCTGTATCAAAATTAGAGTTTTTAAACTCTAGTTTGATACAGTCTTTTTCAGGTTTATGTATTTTATTCATATGAAATTTATGTATTTAATTCCGAATTTTCTATTTAAGCGCATAAAAAATAAAGGGTAAAATTAATTTATCCAAAATATAACTTTATTGTTTTAATTAAGAAGCTTGCTGCTTATGAAGCAGCTCACCGTTTCGTTTTTGCAATGTTTTATTGTGTAATTTATTTACATTGTAGCCAAATGCCATCAATAAAAATTCAGTTCTAACCTTAGGAGTTCCACGCATTAAAAATCTTCTATAGCCATAGTCTTCTTTAATAACTCCAAAAGCTCCTTCAACTTGAATTGATCTGTTCATTCTTAATAAAATTCCCTTTTCAGTAGTTATATTTTTAAGAGAGTTATTTCTTAATCTAATAAAATTTTTAGCGACATGTAATTGTTTATTACCTTTAGCTTTTGTACATTTACTTTTGTATTCACAGCCGGAACAATTTTCACATTCATAAACATGTACAGTAGATTTATATCCTGATTTAGACTTTTTACTTTTTGTTCCCTTCAAGAGAATTTTCTTTCCGGCAGCACAAATATAGTAGTCTTTCTCTTCGTCATAAGCCATGTTTTCTCTTTTACTGATATCTTTTTTGAATTTTTTAGTTTTTGATTTTTCATATGTTGCAGGTTTAATAAAAGATTCTATTTTATTATTTTCAAGGTAAACATAATTTTCTTCACTTTCGTATCCTGCGTCAGCAGTTACTGAATCATATTTTTCATTTAAATTAGCTTCTAATCCATCTAAAAATGGTATAAAAGTAAGTTGATCAGATCTTTCACTTGAAATATCTACACCAACTATATATTCACCTTCTACCCCTATTTGAATATTGTGAGCTGGTTTTAATTGACCATTTTTCATATGATCTTCTTTCATATGCATGAAAGTTGCGTCGTGATCGGTTTTTGAAAAACTATTTCGGCCATTGAAAATGCTATTATATTCATCATATTTACTTTGCTTTTCAATGAATTCATTAAGTTCTTCAGTATATTTTTGAAGCTTACTTTTTCGCTTTCCTTTTCCATAAACAAATTCAATATTATTAAGTTTTATAGAAGAGTAAAGAACATCAAAAAT
>NZ_JABAGC010000082.1 GCF_012843905.1 Clostridium sp. SM-530-WT-3G | reverse complement strand
TCACCATTTGATGGGTTCATGTAGAACCATTTTCCGCTGTATGGAGATTGTACCCAACCAGTTTGCATGTCACCATTTGTTGGATCCATGTAGAACCATTTTCCACTGTATGGAGATTGTACCCAACCAGTTTGCATTACACCAGTTGTTGGATCCATGTAGAACCATTTTCCGCTTAATGGAGATTGGAACCATCCTTTAACTGTTGTTCCATCAGCATTTACATAAGTGTAAGTACCATCAGCAGCTTGATTCCATCCAGCTACAACTGGAGCTACTGTATTGTTTGAGTTATTTGAATCATTGTTGTCTGAATCATTATTATCTGAAGTAGAAGAATTAAATCCTACTAATGAGTAAACTTCATTGTTTTTATCCCAAACTACCATATCGTTTGAATCGTAAATTGACATATTTTTCATTGACCCATCAACTCTGTATAACTTATTCCAATCATCAGTGTTGTCAAATTCATAGATATATCCTTCATCTAATCTATAAACATTTCCGTCTACATCTGTATCAACAGCAGTTGCATTTTTAGTTACTGAAGATTCAGCATCTAAGTAGTTTAATGCACCTTTTGATTTTAATCCTGTTGAAGCTACAGTTATTTTACTATCGCTTACTGTATATGCTATTAATCTTCCATTTGCTACTGAAACTTTATCATTGTTAGCCATTTCATAGAAAGCTTTTGCATCTGAAGATACTTTTCCATCTTTATCACATATCATATAGTTTGTTACACTCTTAGCATATTTAGCATCATCTATTTCATCTGAAGCTTGTGCTTTAGAAATTTTTTGGATTACATTGAAGCTATATGAAGTTCCTTCAGTTACAGCTTGAATTACACTTGAATCTGCTGTAGCAACATTTACACCATTAATGCTCTTAATTGATACATCACTACTATTAGCAGTTACTGTAATTGTAGCAGTTCTGTAAATATTGTTATCGTCTTGTCCAATTACCTTTGTATTTGAAACAGATGCACTAACTTTTGAATCTGAAACAGCATTTACTAAATCTTCATTATTTTCTATAACAGAAGTCTTTTGTGTACCACCTGCAGTTGTTATAACTTTAATTGATCCTAAGTTATAATCTCCATCAATGTAGTTTCCATCTATATCTGTGTAAATAGTAGCAGGTTTACCTTCATTTGTTCCGTCAGCTATAGTAACATCGCCACCAACTTTATACCATACTTTTCCGTATTTAGGTCCTGCTAATAAGTTGTCTGCACTAATTGTTGGTAGACCATTTACATTATATCTATCAACATTTCTTAAATTTTTCTTTATTGTTAATTGTAAGTCATCTCTAGTATCAGCTTCTACATCATCATCTGTAACTTTACCAGTATTTAAATCTATGAAGTAATCTCCATTATCAACTGATAAATAATGATCTCCATATAATTCTAAAGTTGATCCTGAATTAACATCTTCTAATTCAGTGTACTTTCCATCTTTTACATAGTATACAGCATCTGTATCTTCGTCAACTATATTTCCGTCAACTACATAAGATCCATCTTTAAATGCTTTTGCTGAATATATAGTTCCATCTTCAGAACTTATTCTCTTGTAATCTGCAGCATGTACTCCTGCTGGTGCTATTGAAGCAACAGTTGTAGCAGCAGCTAATAATGCTGTTAATTTGTTTGCTCTTTTTATCATATCTTCTTTCCCCCCGATATAATATGCTAACATATTTAATAATACTTTTAAATTTTGTAATATAATGTCGTTAAATAAAGAATTATTCCCCAACGACAAGCTTATAATAACATAGATAAAAAGATTTGGGAATAGTTTTTATATTTTTTATAATAAAATTATATTTCCTATCAAAGAACTAAAATACTAATAAGTTAATATATTCATATTTATACTATATAGTCTAATTATTTTTCTATATTATACTACGCAGTACAATATAAATTTGTATTTATTATATTTATTTACCTATTAATCCAAATAAATCAAATCAAAATTTTCTTTAATATTTATCGTAAAATTAGAAAAAAAAACTATCTAAAATCATATATATATTTTATTTAAGTAATAAAAGCTTAATAATTTTTCATATAAAAAAAGACAGCCAACATACTTATTATTAAGTATGTTGACTATCTATATAAGCTATATTACTTTATGATAAACTCTAATTATTGAATCCAAGCTCCGTCAGCACCTAAAACATAACCATTTACAGTTGTGTTAGTAACCATTGCTCCGCTAGCATCCATGTAGTACCATTTTCCACTGTATGGAGATTGTACCCAACCAGTTAACATGTTACCATTTGCTAAGTCCATGAAGTACCATTTTCCACTGTATGGAGATTGTACCCAACCAGTTAACATGTTACCATTTGCTAAGTCCATGAAGTACCAT
>NZ_JABAGC010000081.1 GCF_012843905.1 Clostridium sp. SM-530-WT-3G | reverse complement strand
GTAAGCGTAAAAGATTTTACGCCTAGCGGAAGCAGGCTCCCCTTGCTAGAATTTTAGTATAGTAATTTTAATAAGGGGGCCTGATATATGAATAATAATGATAATATAGATTGGAAAGAAGTTGTTGCAACTTTTTCTTCTTACGAAGGATCGCTGAAAGACTTTTGCACAATGAATGGGATATCAAAAAGTCAGTTATATTATTATAGAAAGAAATTTGAAAAACAGGGATATGTAAATTTTCATGCAATTTCCATGAAAGAAGAAAAAGCACAAACTGAAATTAATTTGATTTCACCAAAGTCAACAGATGTACGAATTGAAATTGGTGCTGCAAATATATACATACCGGCTAATGAAATAGGTGTTTTGACAAGTATTATCAAGGAGTTGACTTCTAATGTTTAATCTTGATAAAGTAGATACTATTTATTTAGCTTGTGGCGTAACTGATTTACGGAAAAGCATTGATGGACTTGCCATTATTGTTCAGCAACAGCTTAAGCTGGATCCATTTGAAACTGCTCTATTTGTTTTTTGCAATAAGCAGATGAATAAAATAAAGATACTGCATTTTGATGAAGGCTTTTGGTTATATTATTACCGCATTGAACATGGCCGATTAAAGTGGCCAATGACTACAGAAGAAGCTCTAAAAACTAATAAAGAAGAACTAATATGGCTGCTTAAAGGATATGAAATTCGCACTAAATCAAAATTTAAGCCTGTAACAGTAAAAAATAGTTTTTGATATTATGATATATGTAATCTCCTGAGATTGTTGATGTACTACATTTTCAATCTTTGGAGATTTATGTTAATATAGTCTCATGTTTATTTGTGAGGTATCATATTATGATGAATGAAATTGATTTAGTTGAAGAACTTGATGATAAAACAAAACTGTTATTTAAAAAAATGCAGAAAGAATTGAAATCAAAAGATGCAGAAATTAATGAGTTGAAAAAACAATTAGATTTCTTAAAAAATCAGGTTCTTAATAAGAATAGAAAATTATTTGGAAAATCAAGCGAACGAGCTGATGAAAATCAGCTGTCATTTTTTAATGAAGCAGAAAAGAATAGTGATTCAAAGGCTGTAGAACCTAAACTTGAAGAAGTGGTTTATACAAGAAAGAAAACATCAACTCATAAGGGTAAAAAAGATAATCTTTCAACTTTAGAGAGAGTTGTAATTGAACATAAGCTTGATGATGCAGAAGCTGTTTGCAATAAATGTGGACATCAATTAACTGTTATAGGAACTAAATCAAAGGAAATCTTGAAATATAGACCAGCTGAATTATATATTGAAGAACATGTTACATATACATACGCATGTAAATCATGCGAGGCGGAAGCAGATAAAGCTAATATAGTATCTGCACATGCACCTGAAAACTTCTTACATAAAGGCATGGCTTCTAATGAACTTCTTGCTCATGTTATAACAATGAAATATCAGCATGCACTTCCTTTGTATAGAATGGAAACTTATTTTGAAATGATGGATGCAAAACTTTCAAGACAGACATTATCAAACTGGATAATCAGTGCAGCCTCAGAACTTGAATGTGTATATGATTATATGAGAGAAAAAATCTTAAAGAGAGATTATATACATGCCGACGAAACTCCTGTGAAGGTTATTGACAACAAAGGTTGTGAATCAAAATCTAAGCACTATATGTGGGTATATGTTTCTGAAGATGTTGATAGTTCAATAATAATGTATGATTATCAAAAAACAAGATCCAGCGTTTGTCCCACAAAGTTCTTAGAAGGATTTTCAGGATATCTCCAAACTGATGGATATAGTGGCTATAATAAAATACAAAATGTAAAAAGATATTATTGCCTTGCCCATATCCGAAGAAAATTCCATGAAATAATTGTTGAGTTAAAACCAGAAACCCTAAAACAATCACGCGCAGTAATAGGGTTTAATTATTGTGAGCAACTTTATAAAATAGAAAAAGATCTCCGCGAGCAATATATTCATTGCGATGATTATTACGATGATCGCCATAAGATAAGACTGGAGAAATCAGCTCCTATACTCAAAAAATTTCAAGAATATATAGATACTGAAATTGAAAATGCACTTCCCAAAAGTCCATTAGGTAAAGCCTTGACTTATGCGCAGAATTTAATCCCTTCAATGAGCATATTCTTAACCAATGGTTGTCTTGAAATAGATAATAATGCTGCGGAGCGTGCAGTTAAACCATTTGTTATAGGCAGAAAAAACTGGCTTTTTTCTAATACTGCTAAAGGTGCCAAATCAAGTGCAATAATTTATAGTATCGTTGAAACGGCTAAAGCCAATGGCTTAGCGGTGGAAAGATATCTAGTATACTTATTTAATGAACTTTCAAAATGTAATGACACGAAGTTGTTAGAAAAATATATGCCTTGGTCTACTGAACTTCCTGACAGATTATATTCTAGATTAAAAAGATAATAAATATTAAATTGTAACCCAACAGAATTGTGTAAACATCTCTGTTGGGTTTATTGTAGCACTTATATTCCGTAAGCGATAGGCGTCTATTTTTTTACGCTTAC
>NZ_JABAGC010000080.1 GCF_012843905.1 Clostridium sp. SM-530-WT-3G | reverse complement strand
ATATACTGGTGTACATGGAAAAACTTATAAATTATAAAGTGAAAACCATAGAGGATTTGAAAACTCTATGGTTTTTTAGTTAATTTGAAATATTTTCTCCGAAGGAGCGTGGCGTAGCCACTTTTTTATTAGTAAAAATTAAAGTAAATAGTATATTAATATTTGAAGTTAAAAATTATAAGTGAAATATTCACATAAACTTATTAAATTATAAATAAAAATGTGGATAACATTTGGTGAGACATGTGAATAAAACATAGAATTTGACTAAAGTTGTACAAAAATAAAATATTATAAATAAATTTTAAAAAAAGTGTTGACACAATTCAATACAATCTGTATAATAATATCTTGTTGAGGCAAGTATTCGATAAAGAATATAAGTGGCAACTAATTGGATTAAATCTGGTGATGATGGCATAGAGGTAACACTCCTTCCCATTCCGAACAGGACAGTTAAGGTCTATAGCGCCAATGGTACTGCATGGGAGACCGTGTGGAAGAGTAGGACGTTGCCAGGTAATATGGTTCACTAGCTCAGTCGGTAGAGCACATGACTTTTAATCATGGTGTCCCGGGTTCGATTCCCGGGTGAGCCACCAATTATAAGATAGTATTTAACTTGCTTAGTATTTATATAGAAGAGTTATTTACATGAGTAGATACTCTTTTTTTTGTTTCGTAAAAAGTCCCTCGTATAAATTTATATATGAGGGGCTTTTTCTAAGTTAAAAAATTACATACTCTATATAAAATTCCATTCAATTTTACTAATACAACTCCAAAGTTTGATGGAAATTATATCATATATAAGTATTAAAAAATCTATATTCTTTGGAATATAGATTTAAATTTAATATTATAAAGTTTTAAATTTATTTTTTATATCATATGAAATAAATTTTATAAATTTCTTTAAGCCATTAATATCATCTTTGAATGTTGTATCTTCAGATGATGTAAGATATCCGTTATTGAATAATGTTAGTATAAAGAATAGTATACCCAGATTTATATATAAATCTTTTATATCAGCAATAAATAAAGTACTCACGCCAATAAAATCTAAGCTACCACCATAAAATATTTTATCAACAAGTGAACATAAAGCACCACATGTTACAAAAATAAAACACATATCAGCCCAGTAATCGTTATTACCCTTAAATCTATAGTATCGATATATTTCAATAAACAAAAATATAGCAATTATATTTATGGTTATTAATAGAGGAAAACTTACTGAAGTCCCAAAACGTGCATTTAACCATGAGCCATCAGTATTTATTATAGGGCTAAAAAAAAGCATATTGGGTATTATATCTATATATTCATTAAAGAAAAATAATTTTATTATTATCTTTATTCCTTGGTCTAATATAAAAAATAAAATAAAACATGTTAATATGGATTTTTTACTTAATCCTGAACTAAATTTTAGACTGGAATTATATATTGCTAATCCAACCAATCCAAATAATGCAACAAGAATTAAATTAAAAAGAATTGTCTTTACATCATGTATTCTACCACTAATTAATTCAAATAAGACATATATAATCCACATTATAGGCAAAATACTTATAGTTAAAACTTTTTTATTTTTCATAAAAATTCACCTCCTTAGAATTATTTATATAAAAGTGTAACATATGCAAGAAAAAAATTCATCACTATAAGAAAAAACTTTGGTATAATTTAACATAATAAATATAACATATTTCATAATAAATGTATAAGATAAGAAAGAGGGTATAAATATGCTTACAATTCTAGCTGTATCTGATTCAATTGGAGAAACTGCCAATCAAGTAGCAATAGCTGCTGCAAGCCAATTTACACAAAAAGTTAAAGTAAATAGACTACCTTATATAAAAACACTTGAAGATGTTAAGGATGTAATCAAAATAGCAGAAAAGTGTGAAAATGTAATAATAGTATCTACAATAATCACTGCAAATGTAAGAGAATGTTTAACGCAATCAGCTATGGAAAAAAATATAACTGTAATGAATGTATTAGGGCCTATATTAAATGTTGCATCTCATATACTAAATGTACAGCCTACATATAATCCAGGTGCAATGAGACAAACTGATGAAATCTATTATAAGAGAATTGAAGCTATGGAATTTGCAATGCAGTATGATGATAGTAAAGATTATAGAGGATTAAAAAATGCAGATGTAGTATTAGTTGGATTATCTAGAACATCTAAAACTCCATTATGTATGTATTTAGCTAATAAAGGAGTTAAGGCTATAAACATACCTTTAATGCCAGAAGTAAAAATGCCAGAAGAAATATATAAAATTGATAAAAATAAAATATTCGGGTTAACAATTAATCCTCTCAGACTTATTGAAATAAGAAAAAGAAGGTTAGATAAATTTCATAGACTTACATCTAATATAGAATATGCTGGAGATGCTAGGGTATTAGAAGAACTAGAATATTCAGATAAAATTATGAGATCATTAGGATGTAAGACCATAGATGTAACAGAAAGAGCGATAGAAGATACTGCACTAATTATATTAGAAAAAATAAAATATAATAAAAATAGCATATGAGAATTATAATAAAATGTCTATATATAACTATATAGACATTTTATTTATAAATTATACAATATAACGCTGCCTTGTGTATCAATAGTAGTATTCTGGTGAAAAATTCATTAATATTAAGAATAATGATAATAAAATAATATAAATTGTAGTTTTGACTTTTTGCTTAAGGATAATCTAATGATAAGATAAACAAAGTCGCAAGGAGCGGTAAACAGGTGAAAAAAAGCTTAAAAATTACTAAGAAGTAATAAATTAAAAAGTTTTGAAAAAAGTTGTTGACATAATCCAGATCAAGTGATAAACTAAGTAAGTCGCTTGAGAGCGATACGATAGTAACAATGAAAGTTGTGAAAGAAAAATGGTCTTTGAAAATTGAACAGAATATATAAATACATTTAAGTAAACCAGCAATTCTTTATTTTGAGTA
>NZ_JABAGC010000008.1 GCF_012843905.1 Clostridium sp. SM-530-WT-3G | reverse complement strand
TGTTGAATGATAAGAGCCGTATGAAAGGAGACTTTCACGTACGGTTCTGTGAGAAGTTTGAGGTGCAATTCCTCTTACTTACTCGACTGAGAGGTCGGTAGACAAAATAATTGTCTACCTCCTACTCGATTTATGAGGCTGATTTTAATAAATTTTAGGATTATTATCTGAAGAATTGGTTATATTGATATGATTAAAGAGTTTATTTAATATTGAACGTTTTCTTTTGATTATAGTAGAGTATGATAGATCCTTTTCTTTGGCATAGTTCTTTACTGTTGTTCCTTGAAAAAATATAGAAGCTATTAATTCGCTTTCTTTTTTATTAAGTTTTGATAAAGCATATTTTAACTGCTCACAGTCACATTTTGCACAAAGAAGTTCTTCTGTATTCATTTCATCTGATTTTAAAGATTGTTCTATTTCAGGGGTAAGTGTATGAGTATATGCTCCATTTATATCTTTATATTTTATACTGTGTTTAATAAGATAATTTATACTGTTTTTTATGCCATTGGTAGCATAAGCAACAAATCTATGTGTATCCATATTGTAAATTTCAACACATCTAAATAAAATTCTGTAACATTCATTTTCAATATCCTGAAAATCATAGCCATGTATAAAAGTTCTTTTACAGATATTGAGTATATAAGGTTTGAATTCTTCTATAAGTTTATTCTTGGATTCTTCATTTTCATTTTTTGATTCCTTAACTAAAAGTTCGATATAATCGTAGTTCATAAAAAACATCCTAAATTAATATCTTTTGTTTTTTTATTTTAGCATTGGTGAAAACGTAAGTGGTGACTAATTTTGGGAAAATAATAAAAAAATTTAAGTTTTATAATATTTATAAAAAAATGGTTTATTTCTATAAAGTTAAAATACATGTATTCGAAAAATAAGTATAAAATATTTTTTAAGGGTAAATTTATAAATAACAGAGGAGAAGGTTATGGAAAATAATGAAAAAATAAAAAGTATTAGAAATGAATACTTTAGAAAGACAAATAAATTTGTTCATTTGACTGCAACAGCTATATTTTTTTTTAGTGCAATTGCAGAATTCACTCAGTACAAGTCTGGAGAAAAAGAATTTTTGGTGTTTTTAATATCAGTATTAACAACGTTAGGCATTGGAATTGGTGGAGCAATAATATTAAAAAATGATGCAGCGAGTATGAAATTACCATGGTTGTTTAATGTATTATGTCTGATTACATTTATATCAACAGTATGGCATTCTAATGTTCCGGCAGTATTAACTATATATTATCCTGGAGCAATATTACTTGTATTATATAGAAATAGAAAATTATTTGCTGTACATACTACAGGTACAGCTGTTGGAATAATACTGTTTTTATACAATAATTTGACAAATGTGAATAAAAAAGAAGCAATGATAATGATCCTAATAATACTATTCTTTGTACCTAGTTTATGTTATATAAGCCGAGCGTTAAGAGAGACTAATGATAATGTTGAGAATAATATTTTAGAAGTTGAATTACAAAAAATTCAACTTGAAGGTATGATTAATGAGCTTAAATCAGTTGTTAGTGAGGTAAGATCAAATTCTAAAGAATTAAATATAATAGTAAATGAATTTGGAGAAAGTACTATAACTGTTAATAAATCAGTTGGAGATATATCTAAGGGAGCTGAAGATACATCAAAGAGTGTACAAGCTCAAGTGAAATTAATAGATGAAATAATAGAGAAAATAGATAATACATCATCTCAGGCGCAAAAAGTATTGGTTTCATCAGTAGAGGCTAGTAAAGCTGTTGATATTGGAACTAAAAATGTTAATGTTTTAGGTGATAAGAGTAGTAATATTAATAGTATGAGTACTCAAGTTAATGATAGGATGAAATTGCTTGCAGATAAATCAGCTAATATTGCAACTATAACAAGTGTAATTAGAGAAATTGCTGATAGAACAAATCTTTTAGCATTAAATGCAGCAATTGAAGCAGCAAGAGCTGGTGAAGCAGGAAAAGGGTTCTCAGTAGTAGCAGAAGAAATAGCTAAATTAGCAGAAGAAAGTAAATGTAATGCTTCAGATATAGAAAGAATAATAGTTGAACTTGAAAAGGATACAGAAGCATCTGTAAAAGATGTTGAGGGCCTTGTAAGAGAGACTTTAGAAGAAGATGCACTTGTAATTAGTACAACTGAATCTTTTGAAAAGATAGAAAATATAATGAATGAAGTAAAGGGACAGGTTGAAAATGTTTCTGAACTTATGAATGATATTTCAAGAGCAAGTGAAATAGTACAAAAGAGTATATCATCACTTGAAACAATATCAGATGATACATTAGCTTTATCTGAAGGTAGCATAAATATTTCAGCAAAAAATTTAGAAAAAATACAAGTACTTGAAGCCATAAGTGATAGAATAAATATATTAATGAATAACTTAGAAAATCATTTTGAAAAATAAGAATAAGCGAGTAAATCTTAAATTAAAAGATTTACTCGTTTATTTATGCAATAAAAAAAGTATATTTTAATATGGATTTAGTATATTTGAAGTTTTATAGTGAAATTTTAATACAAAATGAAAATAAACACGTATAAAAAATATTAATATATATAATTTAAATGTTTTAATTTTATATATTATTAAAGGTATATTATTAAAGATGTATTGAAGAAGATTAATAAATATATGTAAAGTGAATATTTGATGTATAATTTATGTTGTGATAAAAAATATATTTTATTATGAGGGAGATATTTAAATGGAGAGCATAGGGATTTGGATAGGGGTATTTATTTTTTGGGGGATTATGTATCTGAGTACTTTGTTATTCTATACTTCATACTTAAAGAGATTATTAGAAGATAAATTTGCAATGATTAAATGTATAATAAGTTTATTTATTCCCATATATGGATTAACTGCTTTTGGAATTATACAAACTGTATCTATAAATTTATCAGTAAGATTTTTATTGTCGGTATGCATAGTAATCTTTTTGGCTATGATTATTTTGGCAACAATATATAACAGAACTAAAAAGGATAAGTATGCCGTATTATTTGGTATTGCATCACTTCTTTTTCTTCCATCCTTCTCTATATTGCTAAGTAAAAATAAATATGCAGAAATTATATATCATGCTTCACTTGAAAAGTTTTTTCAAGGATTTAGTTTGTTTACTCTATTAACAGCTTTATATTTAGCATATACATTCAGTAAACTTGCACTTAAACTATATAAAGAAAAAGATTTATTTAATGTTGGTGAATTCTGTAGATATATTGTTTTATATATAGTATCATTTGCTATTATATTTACAATGCTCATGGCTATTGATACTACACATACTTATATGGGGCAGCAATTAAATATTGAGATTGGTGATCAATTGAATTTTTCTAACTCAATTATGTATGAAGGCGTAAATAGCATTTTACAGATTATGACTAATGGTATTTATTTTAGTATAATTACTTTCTCAACAATAGGATATGGGGATATTGTACCTAAAAATATTATTGCAAAAATTATAGTTATATTAGAAATAATAGGAATGTTTTATCTTATGTATATTGGTTTAGGTATAGCACTAAGTGGGAAAGAAGATAAAAAAAAGTAAATTGATTTGGAATTTTACTTGATGAGTTTAATAATTAGAAATAAAGAGAACAGGTATTTATATGTGATTAAATAAATATCTGTTCTCTTTATTTGATTAAATACATAGATATTAAAACCATTATTTTTTGTTAAATTAATTAATTTTTATATACTGATATTTTTATATTTAAGAGAATAAATATTCTTAAATATAAATGAATATATATTCTTATATATTTGCTTGTAGAATGAGTATTGAGGGGGAATGGATATAGTAGAAAAGTAACAAAATAATTTGGTGAGGTGTTATTAATTATAGTACCAAGTAAACAAAAATAGCTGTACTACAAGGTGTTTAAACCAAGTAATACAGCCATTCTAGGAAATAAATGGTGCCGCTGGCCGGATTCGAACCGGCACGATATCACTACCAGAGGATTTTGAGTCCACCACGTCTGCCAATTCCATCACAGCGGCATACTAACCGACAAAAATTATTTTAGCATGTATATAAAAAAAATTCAATAATTTTTTGAAAAATATTCTTATAATATGTATAGTAATTATATTTAATATTTTATTGTAAATGATTTTAAGAACAATATTATTTAATATAGACTAGTGATAACGTATGAATTTATAAGTAATAGTTTGAATTACTTAGATAAATTAATATAAAAATTACAAGCTAATAATAGTGTTAACTATAATAGAAAATATAATACTTATAGTATAAGTATTGAAAATGCTATATAGGAGAAAATAGTTTTGATATCATAAACAAAAATAAAGAGATATTAAATTAAAGGAGATGTTTTTCTTGAGTGACAGTATAAATTTAAGTAGAGTAACAATGGGATTAACAGATACTAATATATCATCTGTTGAAGCGTATGGGGATGTACCTTATAGTGCACCAGTTCTTAATATAAGTAAGGATGAATTACTTCATAATACTAAAGGAAATAAAAATGATAATTTGATTGATGGTATTCCAGTTAATGAGACTGAATCTGGAGGTGCAAATTCGATAACATCGCACGCAAAGAATTCACAGGACGTTTTGGGATTTGAGTATTCAAATAAAGAGAGAAGTTCGAGAACAAAAGAAGAAGTAAGCAAAGAAAAGTAATTTTATTAAAGAATAGCTGTATCATATATTATGTAATGATACAGCTGAAAAATATATGAATTAGCTATTAAATTATTTTCTTGTAGATTATCTTTATCAGTGATAATTATTATGGCTGTTTTTGAGTTATATCATATGTAAATAAAAAATCAAGAGAAATAATGGTGATTTTTATTTGTAATTTTATAAAATATAGATATTTTGTATTATTATTCAAAAATATAAAATTAATAGGATATAGGATTGGTGATTTATAGATTGAAAAAATATTGAAATTATTAGATTTTTAAGAAGAAAGTAAAAAAAATGAAAAATTAGTGGACAAAATTTAAAATAAAGGTTGTTCGAACGTAAATCATTTGCTAGAATAGTAATAGGGTAAAAACGCCCCGCTGGGATATATTATGTCCAGGACAATTTAGAAACTTAGAAATAAGGTTTAATAGTTGTGAATATCTATTAATTAGGGAGGAGCAAAAATATATGATGTATTCAAAAGAAGTTGAAGAAATGTGTGTACTTGCTAAAGGTCCTAATCATGGACCAGCACCAATTCCTGAAGAAGGAAAATGGGTACAATCAAAACAAATCACTGATATATCAGGTTTAACTCATGGTATAGGTTGGTGTGCACCACAACAAGGAGCTTGTAAATTAACACTTAATGTTAAGGATGGTATCATCCAAGAAGCATTAGTTGAAACAATTGGATGTTCAGGAATGACTCATTCAGCTGCAATGGCTTCTGAAATATTACCAGGAAAAACTATATTAGAAGCATTAAACACAGACTTAGTTTGTGATGCTATAAACACAGCAATGAGAGAATTATTCTTACAAATCGTTTACGGAAGAACTCAAACTGCTTTCTCTGAAGGTGGATTACCAATCGGAGCAGGTCTTGAAGACTTAGGTAAAGGATTAAGATCACAAGTTGGTACTATGTACGGAACTTTAGCTAAAGGACCAAGATACCTTGAAATGGCTGAAGGATATGTTACAGAAGTAGCTGTTGACGAAGATAAAGAAATCATCGGATACAAATTTGTTAACTTAGGAAAAATGATGGAAAGCATCGCTAAGGGTGTTGACGCTAACGAAGCTTTAGAAGCTGCTAGAGGACAATACGGAAGAGTTGATGATGCTGCTCAATTATTAGACCCAAGACATAACTAATTATTTGTGAAGGAGGAAATTTAAAATGGCATTATTTGAAAGTTATGAAAGAAGAATAGACCAAATCACTCCAGTATTAGAAAAATACGGAATGAAAACTTTAGAAGATGCAAAGGCAGTTTGTGCTGAAAAAGGAGTAGATCCTTATACAATAGCTAAAGAAACTCAACCAATCGCATTCGAAAACGCTGGATGGGCTTACACTTTAGGTGCTGCTATAGCTATAAAGAAAGGTTGCACAAAGGCTGCTGAAGCTGCTGAAGCAATCGGAGAAGGATTACAAGCATTCTGTATCCCTGGATCAGTTGCTGACGATAGAAAAGTTGGTTTAGGACACGGAAACTTAGGAGCTATGCTTTTAAGAGAAGAAACTAAATGTTTCGCATTCTTAGCAGGACACGAATCATTCGCTGCTGCTGAAGGTGCTATCAAAATAGCTGAAAAAGCTAACAGAGTAAGAAAAGAACCATTAAGAGTTATCTTAAACGGTCTTGGAAAAGATGCTGCATACATCATTTCAAGAATCAACGGATTCACTTACGTTGAAACTAAATTCGACTACTACACTGGTAAAGTAACAGTAGTTAGAGAAAAAGCATTCTCAAACGGACCAAGAGCAAAGGTAAGATGTTACGGTGCTGACGACGTTAGAGAAGGTGTTGCAATCATGCATATGGAAGGTGTTGACGTATCAATCACTGGTAACTCAACTAACCCAACAAGATTCCAACATCCAGTTGCTGGAACATACAAGAAAGAATGTGTAGAACAAGGTAAGAAATACTTCTCAGTAGCATCAGGTGGTGGTACAGGAAGAACTCTTCACCCAGATAACATGGCTGCAGGTCCAGCTTCTTACGGTATGACAGATACTATGGGAAGAATGCACTCAGATGCACAATTCGCTGGTTCATCATCAGTTCCTGCTCACGTGGAAATGATGGGTCTTATCGGAATGGGTAACAACCCAATGGTAGGATGCACAGTTGCTTGTGCAGTTGCTGTAGAAGAAGCTATGAGCAAATAGTCTTTTGACTAGGGTACTCACATCTTATAGGTTTTAAAATCTATAGATGTGAGTATTTTTTGTAGTATAGGAATTTAAGCTGCCGAACTAAATAATTAGTACGACAGCTTTTCTATACGCTATACTGGATCATAAGCCATCCAATTATAAGAAGCAGTAACAGGAGTTTTTCCATCATATTTTCCAAGCCATGAATCAACATTTATTCCTGGCCATACATTAAGCATTATTTTACCTGGATGTGAAGGTATATTATTATAAGTTCTGTAAACTTCTTTGCCATCTACTCTCCAAGCTATATAATTTGGCTTCCAGTCGATTGCATAAGTGTGGTATGACTCTGAGGCATCAAATCCTAAATCATATACATATTCATGATTACCAACACCATTTGTATAATAATTAAATTGAACTTTAGTAGTATCTTTACCTAAAAATTCAATATCTATTTCATCCCAAGGAGTACCATCAGTTGGACCTGTATATGTGAAAAAAGAAGAGACAACTCCAGGGTTTTTGGCTGGTTTCATATTAACTTGATATAAACCATAACCAAATGTATCACGTGTTCTATATTCACCGCCAGAATAAGGTTTGTTACCTGAATCTTGATAAATGCTTAGTTGCATAGTTTCATTATCCCAAAAGCTAACATTATTCTTTCTCCAAGTACAGTTAAACATACCTTCATTGCTCCATCCATCTGATTTTTCCCATTTACTTGAATTAAAATATTTGAATTCATCTGCAAAGTGTGTATTTACAATTGCATGTACAGGTGTTGTTAATGAACTTATAATGATTGCACCCATTGTAATTAATTTAAAATATTTTTTAATCTTCATAGTAAACATCCCCCTTAAAATTTAAATTTCGTAACCGGTTTTAGAAAAAAAGTTTTTTGAAATAAATGTAAAAATATTACAATTAAAGTATAAACATTTTTTGTAAACGTAGTCAATAGATTTTTTCGAATTATTTTTCTTGTTAAAACAAAAGTTATAATTGTTTTTATAAAAATATAATGCTTAATATTATAATTCCTATTTATGGTTTCTAATTAATTGTATAAATAAATAATTATATAAAAGCATTTGGGCATAATAATTATGTAAATATCTAAATTTAAAAGAAAAGGAAGGAATACTATGAAAAAGGTTCAGTCAACATGTAATTATTGTGCACTTGCGTGTAACTTAGATTTTTATGTGGAAGATAACAAGATTGTAAAAGTTATACCTACTGAAGGCTATCCCGTTAATGATGGGTTTTCTTGTATAAAAGGCCTTAATCTTGATAAGCAGACTACGCTTTATAAATGTTCACCTTTGCCTAGAGTAAAGCAAGAAGACGGCAGTTTTAAGGAAATGCAGTGGGAAGAAGCATATAAATATGTGGCAGAAAAGTTATTAGGCATACAAGAGAAGTATGGTAAAGAAAGTATAGCAGGTTTAAGTACTGGACAGCTGACAACAGAAGAGTTTGCTTTACTTGGTCATATATGGAGAAACTTTTTGCAGACTAATCTTGATGGTAATACTAGACTTTGTATGTCTACAGCAGTTGTGGCTCATAAGCATAGTTTTGGATTTGATGCACCTCCATACACATTAAATGATGCAGAACTTTCTGATACTATAATTTTAATAGGTTCTAACCCTGTTGTTGCTCATCCAATTTTATGGGGAAGAATAAGAGAAAATAGAGATAAAAAACTTATTGTTATTGATCCTAGAAGGTCAGAAACAGCTCTTCATGCAGATTACTGGTATGGAATTAAAGCAAAGAGCGATTTACCTTTACTATATGCAGTTTCTAATATGCTGATAGAAAAAGATTATATAGATAAACACTTTATTGAAGAACATACAGAAGGCTTTAATGACTTTAAGGAATTTGTTAAGAACTATACTATAGAAAAAGCAGCAGAAGCTACTGGAATTTCTGAAGAGAGAATAATGGAATTAGTAGAGCTTATACATAAAGGAAAAAGAGTTTCATTATGGTGGACGATGGGAGTTAATCAGAGTTATGAAGGAGTAAGAATAGCAGAAGCAATTATAAATATAGCATTAATGACAGGTAATATAGGAAAACCAGGTACAGGAGCAAATTCTATAACAGGTCAGAGTAACGCTATGGGTTCAAGAGTATTTAGTAATACAACGGGATTATTTGGTGGAGGAGATTATAGGGACGAAGAGAGAAGATTAAGAGTTGCAAAAGTCCTAGGTATAGATGAAAATATGTTAGCTCACGAGCCAACTATAACCTACAATGAGATAGTTGAAAAAATTAATGAAGGTGAAATAAAAGGATTATTTGTAATATGTACAAATCCAAGACATTCATGGACTAATAACTCAACCTTTAAAAAGGCTATGGAAAAATTAGAGTTATTAGTTGTTCAGGATGTATATGGTGATACAGATACTTCAAAATTAGCAGATGTTTTCTTACCAGTAGTTCCAGGTATAAAAAAAGAAGGAACATATATTAACACTGAAAGAAGAGTATCAGCTATGCGTCCAGTTTTGGAAAAAGAAGAAAATGAAAAAACTGATTATGAAGTTCTTCTTGGATTAGGTAAAGCTTTAGGCATGGGAGATCTTCTTCAAAGATGGAAAACTCCTAGAGATGCTTTTAATTTAATGAAGGAATGTTCAAGATATATGCCTTGTGAAATAACTGGGGTAGATTATGATAAGCTTGAAAATTCTAAAGGAATTCAATGGCCATTTAAAGAAGGAGATAAATTAGTAAATAATCAAAGACGTTTATTTGAAAATGGTAAATTCTATACTAAAAATAATAAAGCTCACTTTGTATTTGAAGAGGTTATGCAGAATCCTATTCCAAATACAAAAGAATTCCCTTACACATTAAATAACGGTAGAGGAACAGCAGGACAGTGGCATACCTTAACTAGAACTAGAGAAATTAAATGGGTAACAGATGTAACATCTGAAAAAGCTTATGCTTTCTTTAATACAAAACTACTAGAAGACTTAGGTATTAAGGAAAATGAGGTTGTAACATTAGATTCCATAAATGGTGAGTCTGCAGATTTTGTAGTAAGGTCAACTGACAATGTTCAATATGGAGATATATATGCACCTATGCATTATATAGAATGTAATAAGTTAACCCCAAGCATATATGCTAAATTTTCAAAACAACCATCATATAAAACCACACCAGTTAATATAAGAAAGCATTAAGGGGGATAAGTATATGAAAAGGATAAGAATTGATAGAAGCAAGTGCATTGGATGTTTAACATGTGTTACAGCCTGTACAGTAAGTCATGATTCTTGTGATTCAAGAATTAGAGTAACTGTAGACAGTAAATTAACTGAAGCACCTATATTATGTAGGCATTGTGATAGACCAGAATGTGTTTATACTTGTCAAACTGGTGCAATGAGAAAAGATAAAGATAGTGGTTTTGTTCTATATGATGAAAGTAGATGCTCAAGCTGCTATATGTGCATAATGGCATGCCCTTATGGTGTATTAAAGGCAGATAGAATTGCTTATAAGAAAATAATGAAATGTGATATGTGCACTAGTTGTAGTGCAGATGATGGTAGTAATCCTCAATGTGTAGCAAGATGTCCAATGAATGCATTAACTTTAGAGGAGGTGTAGAAAACCATGAAATATGTAGTAATAGGAGCATCAGCTGCTGGAATAAATGCAGCAAGACAGCTTAGAAAAATAGATAATGATGCTGAAATAACTGTAATATCAAAGGATAATCATGTTTATTCAAGATGCATACTTCATTATTATATGGAAGGTCTTAGAGATCTTAAACGTCTTGAATTTATGGAAGATGACTTTTGGGAAGTTTACAATATAAAATGGATTAATGGAGTAGCTTGTACTGGATTAAATGTAGAAGAGAAAAAGATACTTTTAGAAGATGGTAATGAAGAAGGATACGATAAGCTTTTGATAGCAACAGGTGCTCATACTTTCTTTCCACCAATACCACATTTAAAAGAAGCTAAAAACTCCATTGGTTTTAGAAATTTAGATGACTGTGAATACATAATGAAAGAAGCTAAAAAAGAATCTTGTAAACATATTGTAATCATGGGTGCTGGCCTTGTAGGTATAGATGTAATAACTGGACTTTTAGATTATGGTAAAGAGTTAGCTTTAGTAGAAATGCAGGATAGAATGTTATCTATTCAATTAGATAAGAGAGCAGCTTCAACTTATGAAAAAGCTTATGATGCACATGGTGTTAAACAATATTATGGAAAAGGTGTTAAAGAGCTTATAGTTGATGAAAATGAATATATTAAAGAAATTCAATTAACAACTGGTGAATTTATTCCTTGTGACCTTTTAGTATGTTGTGCAGGAGTAAGGTCAAATGTGGAATTTTTAAAAGATACACCTGTAGAATGTGATAAATTTGGATTAATTATTGATGCTCGAGGAAGAACTAATGTAGAAGATATTTATGGAGCAGGAGACGTTACAGGAAGAGGTCCTATCTGGTCAGTTGCAACTAAAGAAGGCCTTATAGCAGCAGATAATATGATGGGTTTAGATACTGAAATAAAAGATTTCTTTACTAGTAAATCTACAATGAACTTTTTAGGTATTCCAACAATGTCATTGGGAATCAATACTCCACCTGATGATACTTATAGTATAGAAAGTGAAGAAGATGAAGTTGGAAACTATAAAAAAGTAATTCATAAGGATGGAAAAATATATGGTGCTATACTTCAAGGAAATATATCCTATGGAGGAGTTTTAACTCAGCTTATTGCAAGAGAAATTGATATATCTAAAATAAAGAAGCCTTTGTTCAATGTGGATTATTCTGATTTCTTTAATGAAGATGAAAAATATAGATATTATTATCAAAAACAGCAGTAATAAAAATAATTAATAAAATTAACTCCGAACAAAAGTATCTAAGGATTTTTAATCTATGATACTGCGTCAAGACAATAGTCTTCAGGGTTGTAGTAGGAAACAAGGCAGCCTTCCGTGTTTGAAAAGGAGGTTAATTTATATTTAAATGTATATAGAAAAATAAAAAAAGTAAACTATAATATAAAAAAATATAATAAGGATATATTTCATATATATATAATTTATGGTATATTATATTATGGTATTAGGAAAAATTTGTTTCAATTAATAACTTTTTGAATAATTTTATAGATTTTAATAAGAAATAATTAAATAAATAGAAATGTATAATGTTTTATATTGAACAGAGGATAATTTATGGAGAGGGTTAAGAAGCAATATTTACTAGAAAAAAATATTTTACTTATAGTAGGTATAATATCAGTAAGTTTAGTACTTTTTTTTATAAAGTCGGGAAATATTAGATACAATAATAATTATATTAATGAAGTCGTAAAGTTAGATGAACAATGGTATATTACAGGGCAGGAAGATAGGATTATTAATTTGCCACTGAGTGTAAAACTAGAACAGAATGAAGCTATTAAAATTAGTAGAAAAATTGATAAAGAATTATTTAAAGAAAATAGTGGATTAAGTATTAGAGCAGATTATTGTGATATAAATGTTTATTTAGATAATGAAGTAATTTATACTTATGAGTCTTCTAAAGAAGGAATAGGGAAAAGTGATGGACGTGCATTATTTTTTGTGGATCTTGGAGATATAAGTAACATTAATTCACATGAACTTACAATTGAATATATTCCACAATTTAAAATAAAGTCATATAATATAAGAACTCCAGTTATAGGTGATAAAGGAAGTATAATAGTGAATTATTATTTCCATGGTATATTAAAAATATTTATATCTGCAATATTTATTTTAATGGGAATATTAATATCAATAATATATATATTTATTGTGAGAAAAATACTAGATGAAATACAAATTCTTAATATAGGATTTTTTTCTATTTTATGCGGTTGTTATTTAATGTGTCAGATTGAGTGGATTTATCTTATAATACCTAATCGAAAAATAATATATATTTGTGAATTTTTACTATTATCATTGATTGGAATGCCCTTACTTTTTATTATATACAGATGTGATGAAGTAAGAGTTAAAAAAATATATAGGTCATTAATAATTATTAATCTTGGAAATTTTATAGGACAGTTAATTATATATTGTTTAGGAAAAAGAGAGTTAAGAGCTATGCTTATTTATACTCATATTATTTTATTTTCATCAGGAATAATAGCAGTAATAACAATTGTTAAGTCTAAAAAAGAGAAAGTGCTAAAAAGATCTGTAATAGCTTTAGTTGCAGGAGGTATGGCAGAAACTATATTATATTATATAGAATGTTTTGAAGTTGGTCAATGTATAATAATAGGGGTTTTAATTTTTATAATACTTGAAACTACACATCAATTTAAGAAATGTAAAAGATTATATAATGAAATGCAAGAGAAAGCATTTTATCAGAATTTAGCATATGTAGATGTTCTTACAGGAACTTATAATCGAAATTCTTACGAAAATGATATTTCAATTATTGAAAAGAATAAGGATAATTATAAATCCATAGAAGTAGCTGTTATTGACCTTAATGGATTAAAGAATGTAAATGATACCTATGGTCATATAACTGGGGATAATATGATTAGAAAATTTGGAGAGATTTTGAGAACTACACTTAGCAAAAATAATAAAGCTTATAGGATTGGCGGAGATGAATTCATTATAATTTTTTTAGATAATACAAAAGAAAAACTAAGAAAAGAATTGAAGAAGATTGATGAAAAAGTCCAAGCGTATAATTTAAAATCAGAAATTTATATAAGTTACGCATTAGGTACATGTGAATATAATAATATTAGGCATGAAAAAATAACTGATACAATCTTAGAAGCTGACCAAAAAATGTACATTAACAAAACTGAAATTAAAGCAGGAGCAATTATAAGTTAGATAGGTAGATTATAAATTTTAAACATATAGTAATAATGCACCATTTTAGATTAATAATCTGAAATGGTGCTTATTATTTTTGTCAGTCAAGTCTTGATTTAGTATAATTTTTTATTATCTAGAAGATATTATTGTGGTAACAGAATGAAGACGTAGATAATTTATGAATGTTATAGTAATATTGTATATATTGATATAAACAAAATGTTAGGAGAATAGAGAATGGAATATATAAATGCACAAAAGACAGCAGAGGAAAATGGACTGTTTTTAAAAATAGCCACATCTGTTAGAAATTTTGACTCATATAATAGTTTTTATAATATTTATGGAGAAAGCGAAGAACCATGTAGAAGAATTGTAGTATTAACAAAGAATGAAATACTTGAAGAGGTTTATGAAGATAGTCCAGGGGAAGAACCTATAGCTGAATGTAGAATAGTAGATGGAAACATATGGCTTAAGGATTACACACTTTTAGATAATCCTAAAAATATTGATTTAAGCAGTCTTATGGTTCCAAAAGAATTAGTAGAAAGATTACTTAGAGAATAAAATAGATATTAAATTTAAAGAGCAGCTAAACTATAATTAAGCTGCTCTATTTTTGAGTTAATTTATTTATACATAACTAATCTATCTAACAAGGAAAGATTTATCTAATGTATTATTAATGTTAAAGGTGAAACATTACAGTATGGTGTCAAAACAATTAAGAAAATGTGAACAAAGTAAAGTTATTAAAAAATGATGCTTGGATAATGAATTATATATCATAAAAAGTAAAATGGTAAAATATATTCTTAAGATATAAAATTTATAGAGAAGCAGAATCTAATGAATTATATAAAATCTTCAAAATAGAAGGATATAATTCTAATATTGCATTATTTAAAGCTTTCAAATTGCATAAGTATGATTTTATTTCTTTACTTGAGAAGCAGGTGTTTGAATGAGTTGAATATTGTCGTGATAATACTTCCCACACTTCAAGTCCATCAAATGGATTAGCAGTACCTAAATACAATTTATTATCACATGTCTTATATAGAGTTCTTCCTCCATAATTATTCGGATTATATAATCCATTTAGTATGACAGGTTTAAATTTGCAGCCATCTTTAGATACATATATATCAAATCCTTCAGGATAATTGTATTTGCATATAAGATTTAGAATTTTTTTATAGCATTCTATTAAAGTATAATAATTTTTACAACCTATTTGTTTTATATAATTTTCCTTGTCGTATAAATATGCTTGCAGAATAGCTTTAATGTTTGTGGAACCATCATAAGTTGTAATAATTAGATTATTTTTATATTCTTGAATCTGCCATCCATAAACATTAAATAAGTTATTGAATCCAGAGTCATATCCAGATAAACTTTTATCACACCTTTTGCCAGTACTTGGACAGGAAGGAACTATGGGTTTTCCTCCAACAACTAAATCCCAGTTATCATTTTCATCAATTCGAATTAAATCAAATCCTAGAGGCATAAACAAAGCTAGTGGAAGTTTTTTTGTGAAAGCTGCATATAAATGATCATTAAATACACCTGTAGATAAAGTACTGAAATTAAGCTTATCTCCAAAAACTTTATTTCCTACCAATGTCCATTGATTTTTTAACCAATTAACTTCATCAGTGCTTTTATATAAATTAATATTTTCTCCAGATGAAGCAGCATATATAGCTGGTTTGTTGCTTACATGAGTAATCATTGCTCTAAATCCATATATTTTTTCATATGGCTTAGTTTTGAGCACTCTTTGCCATGGGCCAGAATTATCTTTTTTATATCTCCATATTTCAGCGCAGTTATCATTACCTGATACTAATGATGGAGGTAAGCTTATGGTGTTATTAGAATCTGAAAAACCAAAAGAAATTGCTGTAGTAGAGAACATATTACGTGCAGTTCCTACATAGATATAGTCACCAAGCTCTGTCATTGACCATGCATAGCTATTTTGTCTTGCATTACCTGGATGCTTGGTATCAAATCCATTAATCTTGGTAAGTTTTTTAAACTTAAATATTCGTTAAGTTCCCTTTTATTTCATTGATTAATACTTAATATATGTAATATTTTTATTTGAGGTGAGAAATTTTGAAGAAGAGCAATTTATTCTAAATATTACGATTTTATAAATTTATTTTTTTAAAGGCTGTTCATAAATAAAATAAATGGTAAAATATAAGTAGAACTTAAATGTGGTAAAAAGAATTATATGAGAAATAATAGTAAAAGTTTAGAAAATAATAGAAGCATATGGGCTAAATATATAAAGTTTATTATGATTAGATTAATATAATAAAATATTTAGATTGTTTATGATTTTTCTTTATATATTGACAAAAAACTGTTTTAATGTTACTCTAAATCATGTAGTTTTTAAAACTACATGATTTAGAAAAAGTAACTAGCTATTTGGCTATTATGAGTATAGATTTGTATTAGTAAATGAAATAAGGGAGTATAAAAATGATTAGAATAATATCAGATTCATCAACACTTTTAAGTATAGAAGAAGGAAAGAAAAAACATATAGATATTGCACCACTTTTGGTGACAATAAATGGTAAGACATATAGAGAAAATGAAGATATTACTACAAAAGAGTTTATAGATATAATTAACGAAGGACATCTTCCTATTTCATCGCAACCATCAGTTGGTGAAGTTCTTAATTTATATGAAAAATATCCAGATGATGAAATAATACATATTTCAATGGCAGATGGGCTTTCTGGAGCATATAATAGTGCGTGTATGGCTAAAAATATGTGTGAACATAGTGAAAATATTGAAGTAATAAATGCTAGAACGTTATGTATGCCTCATAGATATGCAGTAGAATGTGCTGCTAAAATGGTTGACATGGGAATGAGCAAAGATGAAATTATAAAAGAAGTAAATAACCTTATAGATACATCAAAATCATATCTTATACCAAAAGATTTCGATTATTTAGTAAGAGGTGGAAGATTATCACCATTAGTTGGACGTATAGCAGGTCTTATAAATCTTGTACCAGTTGTTACTTTATCTGAAGACAGCAAGAGATTAGATAAGTTCACAACAGCAAGAACAATGAAAAAAGCATTAAGTAAAATATGTGATGATTTAATTGAAGCTGGTGTTGATGAAAATCACAATATATTTATTACTCATGCATATTTAGATGAAGATACTTTAGATTTAATAAAGAAAACAATTAGTGAAAGAATACCAAATGCGTACATTGAAATAAACATACTAGGACCAGTATTTACAACACAAGGTGGTCCAGGATGCGTTACAATACAAACAATCAAAAAATGGGAAAAGTAGTATGTATTGTTAAAAATATAAACTTAATAATTAAGAATATAATAAAAGATAAAATCATTGAAATATATTAATGATTTTATCTTTTATTATTATGTCATAGTTTTATTATTTACTAAAACAGTTTCACTTTCTTTATATGATATTAACAAGCCAATAAAGCATGGTATTAATGCTATTAAAGAAGCCTGTACATCAAAAGTTTTACATGCAAAGAATGAAGCTACAACTCCAACATGATACCAAAGTAAAGAATTAGCAAAGTATTTTACTTTATCTAAATGAACTTTATCTCCACTACATATATATTCACCAATGCCAAGAGCGGTTTGACGAAAATTATTTGTAGAAAAAATAGTTGAACTATTATATCCATGACTTCCATGAAAGATGCTCCATTGAGTAGACATCATAAAGAAAAGAGGAAGAAGTCCTAAAAATGGATCAATATCTTTTGGTATTAGACTAAGTACTATACATCCAATCATGTTGATTATAATACTGTATCTCTGAAGATGCACATTTGTTTTATTAGAAAGAAAAACATATACTTCTATTCCCATGAAATAAACAATACAGCATAATAAATGTAGAAGAAAGCTTTTGAAATTATTTCCTAAAATAAATAAAACAATATAAATTAAATTTGATGTTTGTGCAGAGCCAAAATTACCACTTCTACTTAAAATAGCATATGCTCCTAAAAAACCACCTACCATACACATTATACTGTGTAAATAAAAACTTGATTTATCCTGACTGTCCATTAATAATCTCCAATCTTTTTATCAAATTACTTAATAAAGTAATATGAAATAAATACTAATTTACATTAAAATAATTATAGCACTTCTTTACATATGAAAAAAATTCATATTTTGCATTATAACCATAGATAAAATTTATACTTAAGTATAAAATAAGAGTATATTAACTATGATTATACGGAGGGAATATGCAAGTAAGTTTTGATTCATATAAGGTATTTTACATAACTGCAAAAAATAAGAGTATTACACAAGCAGCAAAGGAACTTTATGTAACGCAGCCTACAGTTACTCACTGCATACAAAAACTTGAGGAGGAACTAGGATGTGCTCTTTTTATAAGAGGAAAGAAAGGAGTAAAGTTAACTCCAGAAGGGAAAATATTATATAAACGTATATCTATTGCGTGTGAAGAAATATGGAAGGCAGAAAATGATATGAAAGCTTTAAAGGAGTTTAAAAAGGGAGAAATTCTACTTGGTGCAAGCGAAACAACATTGCACTATTTTTTGCTTCCCCATTTAAAAAAATATAAGAAAAAATATCCCAATATTCGAATGAAAATACATAATTCAACTACACAAAAAATGCTTGATTCAATACGTAATGATGAATTAGATTGTGGAATTTTAGTTTTTCCAGAAGAATATGATGATAATGAGGGTGTAGAGATAATGACGTTAGCTACATTTCAGGATATTGCAATAGTAGGAAATGAATATAAAGAATTAGCAGAGTCTAATATATCATTAAAGGACTTAGTATCTTATCCTATAATAAGTTTACAAGATACTACTATGACTAATTGGACTTTTAGAGAAATTTTTAAACAATATAATCTTGATTTAAATCCAGACATAGAACTAGCAACAACTGATTTAATTGTACCTACAGTATCTAATGATTTAGGAATTGGGTTTGTTCCTGAGTATTTTGCAGATGAAGCATTAAAAAGAAAAGAAGTATTTAAGTTAAATTTAATTGAGAAAATTCCAAGACGAAAGATATGTCTTGTATACAAATTAAATAAACCACAATCTAAAGCTGTAGAAGCCTTTATAGAAGGTATAAAAGAATCTGTTTAGTATCTAGTGTTAGTAATATTATTAGAAAATAAAAAAATATATACATACAAAAATTGAATATAGTTTAATAAAAAAAGCCTATAACTCATTTCAAGTAATGAATTATAAGCTTTTTTTATTTATATGGTTATTAACTATATTTAAATTAAAAATAAAAATCTATAATTAATGAAACTTTTTTACAATTAATGGTGTATTTTTATATTGTAGGCATTAGTATATTTATACATATAGAGAAAATATGGAGGAATGGGTGTGGATGAGGAAAGAAAACTAATTGAACTCTGCAAGCGATATGATAAGTATGCATTTATGGAATTATATAAAACATATGAAAAGTATCTGTATTCTTTATGTTTTAGTTATGTGCAGAATTCACAGGATTCACTTGACCTTGTGCAAGAGATTTATATAAAAATTTTTAATAATATAAATAAATTTGATACTAATAAATCATTTCGTTCATGGATAAGAAAAATAGCAGTTAATACATGCCTTAATTTTAAAAGAACTATAAAAAATAACACAATATCTATGAATGCATATATAAATGATGATGAAGAGATAGCTTTAGGTGACACTATTTCAAGTGATGAAGATGTTCTTCAGGATGTCATATGTACAGAAAATAAGATGCTTATTAAGAAGTATATTAAAGAAATACCTGAAGAATATAGAATTATAATCATATTAAGATATTATGAAGACTTATCTTACAATGAAATATCAGAAATTATCAATGTGCCTATTGGAACAGTAAAAACTAAAATTTACAGGGCAAAAGCATTATTAAGAAAAAAGTTGAAGAATATTATGGAGGTGGACTGAAAATGTGTAATTTTGATAAGGAACTTTTATATTCTTATGTTGATGAAACCATAGGAGAGTTAGAAAAGATATTTGTTGAAGAACATTTAAAATACTGCACCCGGTGCCAGAATGAATTAAGAGAAATACGAGATTTTGATAAAAAGCTAGAAGAGTTAAATTATGATGACATAGTTATTCCAAATAGATTATTTATAATATCAGAGCAGGTTGTTGAAAATTGTATATCTAAAATAGAAAATGAACAAGTAAGTATACAATATAGTAATTATAAAGAGGGATTAAAGGTTATGCTGGGAATAGCAAAAGAGGGATATAGACAGATATATGACAATCCATATGGTAAAAAGGTTGGAGAAAAATTAAATAAATATAGTAATTTAATAAAAAAACAAGCAAAGAAAGTTTGTAGAAAGAAATTATCTAAAACCAGAGTTGTTAATACTAAATTGATGAAAACATTAAAGGTGGTGTAATAAATGATTAGTCTAATATTACACATTATTGTAGTAGTAATCTGTATCATATTAATTTTATTATTAGGATTACTTGTTGTACCATTTGATTATAATTTTCAAGGTTATATTAATAACAATATATATGGAATAGCAGATGTAAGATGTTTTTTTGGATTAATTAAATTTATTGTTCATAAAGAAAAAGAAGAGCCTTGTATTAAAATGAGATTTAGTATTTGCGGATTAGGATTCCCAATTAATAAAAATAGAAAAAATAATATTAAGAATAAAGATAAAAAGAAAAAAGTTAAAAAAAATTCTAATAGGAAAATGAAAATTACAAAGAAATTAATATGTACTTGTTATGAGTATTTGAAGGATATAATTAATATAGTTAAGCCTAAACATATTAATATTTCAGGAACATATGGATTTGATAATCCATTTATAACTGGAATTGTATGTGGAGTAATAAGTATAATAAATTCAGTTATACCAAATAGTGCTGTTAATATTAAGCCAGAATTTAAAGATGAAGTGTATGATATTAAAATTAATGGTTATGGCAAAGTGGTAGGATTTATAGTTTTAAGTAGAACATTAAGATTTATCATAGATAAAGAAGTAAGAAAAAATATTTTTTCAAAAAAACAAAAAGATGTGAAACCTTTAAAAGCTTAAATGTGTATTAAATAGTGTAAAGTGTATTGATCAATATATTTAGAAAATATATAAGAAAGTTTTTTGGAGGATTTATTATGGAAAATAACTTTAATAAAAACATAGAATCAATTTTTAGTAGTTTGGAGAAATTTATAAAAACTAAAACTGTAATTGGTGAACCAATAGTAGTTGGTGAGGTAACATTAATACCAATTATAAGCGTTATGTTTGGATGTGGATCAGGTAGTGGTAATGGTACTGACAATAAAGGAATGAATGGAACAGGAAATGGTGGTGGAGGTGGAGCAAAGATTTCACCTAATGGTATTGTAGTCATTAAAAATGGTGAGGTAAGCATGCTTCCAGTAAAGAGCCAAAATGGTCTTGAAGCATTAGTAGCAATGGTTCCTGAAATAGTAACTAAACTTGATTTAAAGAAAGATAAAAATGATATAGAGGAAGATAAAGAGAACAATTAAAATTGTATTTTAATATCTTAATAATACAAGTCCTAATTTTTATACATAAAATTAGGGCTTTCTTATAATAAACCTAATAATTTTCAGTACAAGCTCAAAATTATTAGGTTTATTATAGTTAAAATATTTAATAACTAAATATTATTTTGGTAAAAAAGCCTTAAATGAGTCTATCAGTACTGTTACGTCTTTTGGAACAATCATATTATTATCTGAAATACATTGTTCAACACTGCTTATGAAAGGATTAATTAAAGATTTGAAGTTTTTATGATCTTCTTCAATTTTTTCAGCATATTCCATTAATATATTGATTAATGGTTGGTGCTTTGCAGGGTCTAATTTTGTAATTGTAAATTTTATGTCTGATACTAGTGTTAATAATTCTTGAGATTTAGCATTCATTATTACATACCTCCTTAAAGAAAAATTTTATTATTCAAATATATATTCTGAAAATTAAAGTTAAAATGCTATATTTATAGTTTATTTATATAACTTTCAATTTAAAATAACAAATATATATATTGAAATTATGGGTATTATTGCATAAAACATTGTTATCAATTTAAAGAAAAAGTTAATATAAACATGTTAAAGATATCAAATCAGCATAAGTGTATTGAAAATATTTAATTAATATTATGATAAAAGCTTAAAATATGGTGAAATAAAAATATGATAAAATAGTATTAAAATATAGATTAAGAATTTAAAAGACAAAGGAAGAATAAAAATGAATGTTGCAGTTACTACTACGAGAGAAAAAGATGAAGATTTAAAACTTAAAGCTGAAAAAATATCTAAAGATTTAAATATATCATATATAAAAAGAAATAATTTAAGTATTAATAAAACTATAAAACAAGAAAATTTAGATTATTTGTTAGTAGTTGAAAAAGATAAACTTGTAATAAGAGGAGAAGATACAGAAGTATTCTGGCACCCTAATATGACTGAACTTAAGATAAAATCAATAAAGCAAGGTAATAAGGAAAGTATGATAGAAGCTACAGAATTAAAGGAAGGGGATAGTATCTTAGATTGTACATTAGGGTTTGCAGGAGATTCTATAATATTTGCAAGTGTTGTAGGAGAAAAAGGTACTGTTGTAGGAACAGAAGTAAATAAATATATCGCTTACTTAGCACAAGATGGTTTAAAAAACTATAATGAAGTAAATGATGAAACTAAAAAGTATATGAATAGTATAAAAGTAATAAATACTTCTTATAAAAACTATCTTTCAAAACAGCCTGATAATAGTTTTGATGTAGTGTATTTTGATCCTATGTTTAAAGAACCTAATAAAAAATCATCATCAATTAATGCTTTTAGAAGTTTTACAGAACACGAAGGATTATCTAAAGAAGATATAAAAGAAGCATTAAGAGTATGTAGAAGAAGAATTGTAATTAAAGAGAGATACGGACTTAATAATTTAAAAGAACTAGGAGTTCAAAGATATTATGGAGGAACAAGAAGAGGTTCTATAGCTTATGGAGTTATAGAAAAGAGTATCAGCTAATAAAGTAAATAAACTATAGAATAGTCACCTTTTATTGATTATTCTATAGTTTATTTGTTATTTAAAAATACTTATGTTGTATTGTTAATGGTTATAAATATAATCATATAGTTGAAAAGCCATTTTTAATTTATAAGAATAGGAATTTAAATCTATATCCAAAAGTTTTTCAATATGTTTTTTCCAGATTGTATAAGTTCTTTTAATGCAAAATTATATTTGTAATCTTTAAATTCATATACAAATGGAATAGATATTACTAAAAAGTTTTCCTTTAGTTTGAATGAACTATTTTTAAGTCTGTTTTTTATATATTCTATATCATTAAAGTTATTAGAAAGCAAATCAATAAGATAATATTCATCACATAAGCCAGAATTTGAAATGAAAACATGTTCTTTTTCTGAAAATGCTGCAACAACTTTTGATAGGGTGCTGACAAGTTCTAAATCAGAAACGTTTAGCTTTTTATTTGTTTCTTGTACATGTATATATGATGTAGTTATTCCGTTGACTTTAACTGAAGAAAAAATCATATTGCCATTATCGTAGTGAAAAAAAGGTTGTGATGAACTATAAATATTATCATTCTGAAATATTATTAAAAGAAGCTTTACTTGCATGTAGAGATCAAGGTGCAGATGTAAAAATGATTAATCTTAGAGATTATCATATTGAAGAATGTAGTGGATGTACAGCATGCACTCATGGAATGACTCAAGGTAAAAATGTAGGATGTACATTAAGTAGTAAAGATGATAAACAAGCTATAATGGACGTTATGTTAAATGTAGATGCTGTTATTATTTCAGCACCAACATATGATTTAATGCCAACAGCGACATTTACAAAATTCATGCATAGAAATCTAGCATATGAATCAGCATTCTTAGAATCTATAGGTGCTGTTGAACATAGAGATAGAGTAGCTGGGCTTATTGCAGTAGGGGGATCTACTCGTTCATGGCAATCTATGGCTCTTGAAAGTATGCAAGCTACTTGCTTTACAAATGACTTTAAGGTTATATATATGTATTTAGCAGAAAGAGTTCCAGCGCCAAAGCAATGCTTATTACATGATGATATGATTGAAAGAGCATATAAAATGGGTGAAAACATAATGAAATCTTTAAATACACCTGTAGAAAAAAGAGAATGGCTTGGAGATCCAGATATGGGATGGTGTCCAAACTGTCACTCAAATGCTTTAATATTAGGAGAACCTCAATGGGATGGGCTACATTTCCCTGTTGAATGTCAAGTATGTGGAGCAGGTGGAAACTTAGAACAAACTGAAGATGGAAAATGGAAATTTGTAATTCAAGAAGATGGATTATGCCGTGACCGTACTGATGTTAAGGGAAGAGAGCATCATTGTGATGAAATAGCTCATACTCAAGGTGGATTCTATACAGAAGAAAATCTTGCAACTGTTAAAGAAAAATTTGAAAAATATAAGAATTTAACATTCCCAACAATTGAAATAGAAAAATAATAGTAATATTTAAATAAATATGCTAAAGGATAGTGAATTAATAAAATTTAATTTATTATCCTTTTTATTTTATTATCTAATAGAATAATTAGTTTATCTCAAATATATTTAAGAAAAAAGACTTTTGGTGATATGTATTTTATTTAGTAAACTTTAGATTTATTGTTTACATATTAATTTTATAGTGGTATAATTCTAATCCCTACTATTATAAGTTAATAGTACTATAGTAGATTTATAAAAGGATTGGTGATTAAGAGATGATAGATGCAAAATTATTAATAGAAAAGGCTTTTGAAGCACAAAAATTCAGTTATGCTCCTTACTCTAACTTTAATGTTGGTGCAGCACTTCTTTGTGCAGATGGAACTATATATGAGGGTTGTAATATTGAAAATGCAGCATTTACCCCAACAAATTGTGCAGAAAGAACAGCTTTTTTTAAAGCAGTATCTGAGGGAAAGAAAGATTTTGTGGCAATAGCTATTGTAGGAAATAAGAATGGAATTAAAGAAGGTGAAGGAGAATATTGTGCACCTTGTGGAGTTTGTAGACAAGTTATGTCAGAATTCTGTGATCACAAAACATTTAAAATCTTTTTAGGAAAGAGCAAGGATGATTATTTAGAATATACTTTAGAAGAACTTCTTCCTTTAGGTTTTACAGGAAAAGATTTAGAATAGAAAAAATAAAGAGATTATTATAAATATAATGAAAATTACTTGTAAAAAATGAAAAATAGTTTTATACTATGTATACATAATATTAAAATGGCGTTAAGATAAAAGCTACGATTTATTAATATCTTCAGAGAGTCGATGGGTGGTGTGAATCGATGATTATTATAAGTCTTTCCACTTTTAGAGCTGCTGGCGATGAGTCAGAAGGGTTATGCCCTTTATAGCATATTAAGAGGTCGGTACTATAATACTAAAATATTATTTAGTTAATAATACTTAGTTGAATTTATTTCTGAAATTCAACTAAGTATATATTGATATTCTATATTAAAGATAATTTAATTATATTTTATATTTATTTTTATATTACTGGCAATTTAGGTGGCAACGCGGATTTATTCGTCCTATTTGGTCTTTTATAAGGCTTTAATAGTGACGAATTTTTTTATACACATTTATATTATGATAGATAATAATTTAAACTTTTTGGAGGTAATCATGTTAGATTTAAAATTCGTTAGAGAAAATCCAGATCTAGTAAAAGAAAATATTAAAAAGAAATTCCAAGATCATAAACTTCCACTTGTTGATGAAGTAATTGAACTTGATAAGAAAGCAAGAAAAGCTCAAACTGATGCTGATGCATTAAGATCAAATAGAAAGACTATTTCTAAACAAATTGGTGCATTAATGGCTCAAGGAAAAAGAGATGAAGCTGAAGCTTTAAAAGAACAAGTTAATAAAGATGCTGAAACTCTAGCAGCTTTAGAAGCAGAAGAAAGCAAACTTCAAGAAGAAGTTAAAGAAAGAATGATGAAGATTCCAAACATTATTGATCCATCAGTTCCAATAGGTAAAGATGATAGCGAAAATGTTGAAATTGAAAAATTCGGTGAACCAGTAGTTCCAGATTTCGAAATACCATATCATACAGATATTATGGAAAGATTAAACGGAATTGATCTTGATAGTGCTAGAAAGGTAGCAGGAAGTGGATTCTACTACTTAATGGGAGATATTGCAAGACTTCAATCAGCAGTAATTTCATATGCTAGAGACTTTATGATAGACAGAGGATTTACATATGTTATCCCTCCATTTATGATAAGAAGCAGCGTTGTTACAGGCGTTATGAGCTTTGAAGAAATGGGAGAAATGATGTATAAAATCGAAGGTGAAGATTTATACTTAATAGGAACAAGTGAACACTCAATGATAGGTAAATTCATAGATACTATAGTTGATGAAAAAACTTTACCACAAACATTAACAAGTTACTCACCATGTTTCAGAAAAGAAAAAGGTTCTCACGGAATTGAAGAAAGAGGAGTTTACAGAATACACCAATTCGAAAAACAAGAAATGATTGTTGTATGTAAACCAGAAGAAAGTAAAGAATGGTTCGATAAATTATGGAAGAATACAGTTGATTTATTTAGATCATTAGATATTCCAGTAAGAACTCTTGAATGTTGTTCAGGTGATTTAGCTGACCTTAAGGTTAAATCTCTTGACGTTGAAGCTTGGTCTCCAAGACAAAAGAAATACTTCGAAGTAGGAAGCTGCTCAAATCTTTCAGATGCTCAAGCTAGAAGATTAAAGATTAGAGTAAATGGAGAAGATGGAAAGAAATATTTCCCTCATACATTAAACAACACAGTTGTTGCTCCACCAAGAATGCTTATAGCTTTCCTTGAAAATAACTTAAATGAAGATGGAAGCATCAATATTCCAGAAGCATTAAGACCATACATGGGTGGAAAGAGTGTAATAAAATAGTCTCTATTTTTGAAGACTCTAATAAATTTAATATTTATTATTAAGATAATGCATTTAAACTGCAGTAGTTTCAAAAATTAATTTGAAATTGCTGCAGTTTTTGTAACAGAATAGTTTGAGTGTTTACATAAATTTAACTAAATAAATTATAAGAAAAAGTTGCAATTTTAAATTTATAGGTTTAATATATAGACATGAAGTGAAGCAATAATAAAACACTTTTTGATATTTAATTAAGAATTAAATATAAATAAGCATAGAAAGGGAAAAGTATTATAGAATACAGTTTTCAGAGAGAAAATGTTATAAGCTGAAAGCATTTTTAAATATGCCTATAAGAAAAACTACCCTGGAGCTATGACTGATTAACTTTGTGATTAATTATTTTCTATAAATTAATCATTTTATACAAAGTAAAAGTGAAATGTCATCGGCGAAAGCCGTTAAAAATAGAGAGATGAATTAAATTTTTAATTTAATTTGGGTGGAACCACGGAAGTAAAGCATTCGTCCCAAGAGATTGGGATGGATGCTTTTTTTTCTATCACTATGGACTATTAGTCTTTAATTCTTAATTAAATATTTGTTGTAATTATATTAATTTATGAAAATTTATAAAAACTAAAACAAGCTGGAATAGCTTAATTAGAGAGGAAGATTTAAATGAGTATTAATGTAAAACTTAAAGATGGATCTATAAAATCAATAAAAGATAATTCATCAGTTCATGATTTAGCTGAATCTATAAGCAGAAATTTAGGAAAGAAAGCAATAGTAGGAGAAGTAAATGGAAAGCTTGTTGATCTATCACATAAATTAAATGAAGGTGATGAAGTAAATATTTTAACTTTAGAAGATGAAAAAGCATTAGAAGTTATGAGACATTCTCTTGCTCACATAATGGCCCAAGCAGTTCAAAGAATTTACCCAGATGCAAAATTAGCAATAGGCCCACATATAGAGAATGGATTCTATTATGATTTTGATTTAGAAACTCCATTAACTACAGAAGATCTTAGCAAGATTGAAAAGGAAATGGATAAAATAATAGCTGAAAACTTAGAATTTGAAAGAAGAGACCTTTCAAGAGAAGAAGCTCTTAAATTAATGGAAGAAAGAGGAGAAAAATATAAAATAGAATTAATTAATGATCTTCCAGAAGGTGAAAGAATTTCTTTATATGTTCAAGGAGATTATGTTGATTTATGTAGAGGACCACATATACCTTCAACAAAATATGCAAGAGCATTTAAACTTACTTCAGTAGCAGGTGCATACTGGAGAGGAAACGAAAAGAATAAAATGCTACAAAGAATATATGCAGTAGCATTTAAAGATAAGGATGTATTAGCTACTTATCTTCATAACATGGAAGAAGCTAAGAAAAGAGACCACAGAAAATTAGGTAAGGAATTGAAATTATTCACTATATTACCTGAAGGGCCAGGATTCCCATTCATGCTTCCAAATGGCGTTGTTCTTAAAAATAACTTAATTGATTTCTGGAGAAAGCTTCATAGAGAAGCAGGCTATGTTGAAGTAGAAACACCAATTATGCTTAACAAACATCTTTGGGAAACTTCAGGACATTGGGATCACTACAAAGAAAACATGTATACATCAATGATAGATGATGAAGAATTTGCTTTAAAACCAATGAACTGTCCAGGTGGAATGCTTGTATATAAAACTGAAATCCACTCATACAGAGATTTCCCAATGAGAGTAGGGGAATTAGGAAGAGTTCATAGACACGAACTTTCAGGTGCACTTCATGGACTTTTCAGAGTAAGAGCATTTACTCAAGATGATGCACATATATTCATGCTTCCAGAACAAGTTAAATCTGAAATCAAGGGTGTAGTAGAACTTATTGACAAGGTATATTCTAAATTTGGATTTAAATATCATGTAGAGCTTTCTACAAGACCAGAAGATTCAATGGGAACTGATGAAGAATGGAGTATGGCTGAAGAGTCATTAAGAGGAGCCCTTGAAGAATTAGGATTACACTATGTTGTAAATGAAGGGGATGGAGCATTCTATGGACCTAAGATAGACTTCCATCTTGAAGATAGTATAGGAAGAACATGGCAATGTGGTACTATACAATTAGATTTCCAATTACCACAAAGATTTGAACTTGAATATATCGGTAAAGATGGTGAAAAACATAGACCAATAGTTATCCACAGAGTTATTTTCGGAAGTATAGAAAGATTTATAGGAATACTTATAGAACACTTTGCAGGTAAATTCCCAACATGGTTAGCACCAGTTCAAGTTAAGATATTGCCTATTTCTGATAAGTTTGCAGATTATGCAGAAAAAGTTAAGGAAGAATTAGAACAACAAGATATAAGAGTAGAAATTGACCATAGAAGCGAAAAGATTGGTTATAAGATAAGAGAAGCTAGAAATGAAAGAGTTCCTTACATGCTTATAATAGGTGAAAAAGAAGAAAATGATAAGACTGTTGCTTTAAGAAGTAGAGAAAATGGTGATGAAGGAAGCACTACAGTTAAAGAATTAGTAGATAGAATTTCTAAAGAAGTAGCTAATAAAGATATGTAAGCTGTATAATAACAGAGGATTAAGGTAATATATCTCTTATATTTGGACTTGTGTATAAAGAAAGTATAAAAATAGCAGATGAGCAGGGTGATTTATATAAATTTATGGAATTTAAATCACAGGATGATAAAGTAAATAAAGAATTTGATCAAATACGAAAATTTGTACGTTCATATATTCAGGAAAGAATTAAATAAAATTAATAAAAATAAACCTTAAGTATGGAATAATTCATATTTTTAAGGTTTATTTTTATATTTGGCTAAGCTGAAAAATTAATTTATACCACAAGCATTTAAAAGATCTATAAGCTTTGTACTATTTTTTGAATTTGAAATAACTACTAAAAAATTATTGCTGTTTGGGGTATTTAATTCATTGAATATTTTTAGATTATCTATTTTTATTCCATATATATTATTATCTTTTTTAATAAGTGCATTTTCATCTATATTTAAGGATGAAAAATTATCTATTGAATTCAAATCTAAAAAGAATTCATTTTCATAATTTTCATTAAAGAAATTTTTATTTACTATAGCTAAATCTAATTCTTTGGCAGCAAGAGAAGCTTGAAATTTAGTTAGAGTAGCAGTGTTTGATAAGTCATATATATTAAATTCAACAATACTTGATTCATTGTCTGGTAAAAGTGATGCATTTAAGTTATTACTTACATCTTCATATGTTTCTGTAGATATGGAAGATCCTATGTATGCTACATTTAAATATATGTCTTTTTTATTTATTTCACTATATATAAAACTTCCAACTACAAGTACAGCAATAAGAATGCCGATTAAATGGAATTTGTAATAATATAAAAGATAACTGAATTTTTCTTTAAAATTCATAGTGGATAAATTTTCTTTTACTGATTTTTCATACATAAGTACACCTCTTTATTTATTAATTACTGATTATTTATTTTATTTTAGGAAAACAATTATATATATTATTATACAATATTTTACATTAGTATTGAAGCTAAAATTTAAATAGTATAAAGTAAACGTAAAATATTAGATATGAATAAATTTAAAGTTGTTGTTTAAAATATAATTGACTAATCAACTATAAAAAATTAATATATAGTTGACTATCAATTATTATGAGGAGGAACATTTATGGAGGAGTTATTAATGTATATTAGTAAGACTTACAGGTATAAAGAGAGTTATCTGAGTAGAAGATTTAAAAAGTATAACTTAAGTAGTGGTTCTTTTGCATATCTACTGGCACTTTCTAAAAATGAGGGGATAAGTCAGATACAGATAAGTAGAGATATTGGAAATGATAGAGCTATGTCAGCAAGGACAATAAATAAGCTTATTGAAGATGGGGTTATATATAAAGTTCAGGACGAAAAGGATGGCAGGGCATACAAGCTTTACTTAACAGATAAGGGTAAAGAAATATTACCTTTGGTACATAAAGAAATTAATGAAATTATAGATTTTCTAACTAAAGATTTGACTGAAGATGAAAAAAGAATAACTATAAATGCTTTAAAGAGTATTTTTGAAAAAAGTAAAATTTTAAGAAATGGAGAAAATACTTTATGATAGAAAATAAAACTAAAAAATGGACTATATTTTTAATAATAATTATAGCTACTTTTATGTCAGCTTTAGATGCTAGTATTGTTAATGTTGCATTACCTAATATGGCTCAAAAATTAGGAGTCACTACTTCAAAGATACAGCTTGTAGTTGTAAGCTATCTTGTTACTATTTCAGCTGTTATTTTAATATTTGGCCGTTTAGGAGATATGTTTGGAAAGACAAAAATATTTAAAATAGGCCTTTTATTATTTACTATTGGTTCCCTTTTATGTGGAATAACAAATTCATTTATATTACTGATATTTGCAAGAGTTGTTCAGGCTATTGGAGCTGCAGGTACTATGGCAAATAATCAAGGAATAATTACAGAAGTATTTCCAGCAAATGAAAGGGGAAAGGCATTAGGACTTAATGGTACAGCTGTTGCACTTGGTTCACTTGTAGGTCCAGGTCTTGGAGGATTTATTGTAGGTGTATTTAGTTGGGAATTCATATTCTTGATCAATATTCCAATAGGTATAGTAACATTATTGTTTGCAGTTAAGCTTTTACCTAAGTCTAATAAAGTTAATACTGAAAAAATTGATATTATAGGTTCTGTTTTATTTATTTTTACAATAATACCTCTATTTATTTCTCTTAATGAAGGAATTAATATGGGATTTACATCACCACTTATATTGACTGGATTTGCAGTTGCAACAGTATGTTTTATTGCATTTTTAATTGTAGAAAAAAAGATAAATTCACCTCTTATAGAACTTGAAATATTTAAGAATAAGTTGTTTTCTATAAGTATTTTCTGTGGATTTATAAGCTTTGTGGCAATATTCTCGTATAACATAATCATTCCATTTTATCTTCAGGACTTAATGGGATTTTCACCACAAAAAGCAGGATTTATTCTAATGTCTTATCCATTGATTATGGTTCTTGTTGCACCTATGAGTGGAAGTCTTTCTGATAAGATTGGATCAGAATTCTTAACCTTTATAGGGCTTGTTATAGCAGCTGTTGGGTTACTTCTTATTGGAACATTTAATGAAAATACTAGTGAAATATTAATGGTTATATTTATTGCTGTAATGGCATTGGGAATGGGAATATTCCAATCTCCTAATAATTCATTAGTAATGTCTACTGTACCTAAGAATAAACTTGGTGTTGCTGGAAGTATTAATGCATTAGTTAGAAATGTGGGGATGTCTACAGGAATAGCCTTATCAACAACACTTTTGTATACAAGAATGAGCGCGAAGATAGGATATAGAGTTACAAATTTTGTTGAAGGTAGAGATGATGTATTTATATACGGAATGAGATGGGTGTTCATTGTAGCGGCAAGTATTTGTATAGTTGGTTCATTATTAACATTTTACAGGATGCACAGATATTCTAAAGACAAGAAAGATACAAATAGTGATGATACTGTAAATACAATTAATAAAAAATCTGGAGATTGTTTATCTTAATTAAAGATATACTAATATTTAAAAAATATTTTTGTATAGTATGAGTATAAATTAAAGTTATTGAAAAAATAATAGAAAAAGGAGATGTTATTATGTCAATTATTACAAAGGTTCTAGCAATATTAGTTGCATTAGAATTTTTTTATATTATGTACTTAGAGACATTTGCTACTTCATCTGAGAAAACATCAAAAGTATTTCAGATTTCAGGGGAAGAATTACAGGAAAAAACAGTGAATGTTTTATTGAAAAATCAAGGTGTTTATAATGGATTAATTGCAGTACTAATTTTAATCTCAGTATTTATATTTGCAAGCAAAATTGCAGTTATGTTACTCATGGGGTATATTATTTTAGTTGCATTATATGGAAGTATTACTAGTAATCCTAAAATTATTTTAATGCAAGGAGGGTTAGCTATTTTAACAATGATATCTTGTATTATAATAAAATAATTAGATTGCAAAGAATATAAAGCTAAATATTAAAGTGTTATTAAGCTGTATTAAATTATTACTTTTATATTAATTTAATATAGCTTTTTATTTATTTTCATACTAATACAAATACGGATACAATAGGAATTTTACAGAATAATTTAGAAAAGTTTATTAGGTTTGAGTAGAATAAGTATTATTATTTGTAATTAGATTGAAAGTAGTAAAAACTTGAACTAAAATTTATCTTGAGGTGATAAAATTGTTCAAATATGTAGGAGATATAAGTGAGATTTCTCATTATATAATAGATAAATTTTTAGAAAATAAAGATATTGCAGTGGATGCAACACTAGGAAACGGACACGATACAGATTTCCTTAGTGAGAATTTTAAAAAAGTATATGCATTTGATATTCAAGAATGTGCATGTGATTCATATAAGGAAAAAGATAAGGAAAATGTACAGGTTATTAATGATTCACATGAATATATAAAGAAGTATGTTGTTGAAAATCCAGATTGTATAATGTATAACCTTGGGTTTTTACCAGGAGGAAGTAAGGAAATTACAACTATGCATGAAAGCTCGTTAAAGAGTATAAAAGATGGATTAGAAATGCTTAAAAGTGGAGGAATAATGTCTATAGCTGTTTATAGAGGACATGCTGAAGGAAAGATAGAGGAAAACATAATTATAGATTATGTAAAAGAACTCCCTAAAAATAAATATGGAGTTATGGAACATTGCTTCTTAAATAGAAGTGAATCTTCACCTATACTTCTTATAATAGAGAAGAAGTGATATATGATAAATCACAAAATTCTTAAAAACAAAAATAAAAAATTGTAAAGAAAAAATGTCATAAATCATATAATATATTAGAAGTAAAACAAAAGAGCTTTTAAGATATGACTGCATAAAATAATTGATAAAGGGGATTTTAATATGATTGGTAATTTTAATCCTAAAACTATTTTTGATGCAGTATTGGTTTGTGGTATTGGTTTAGTTGTTATAAGGGTATCCTGCATTGTTTCAGCTTTAGTTCAGTGTTTAGGAGAATGTAAGATTAAAAAGTGACTATTTAAATTAATCTGAATAACAATAAGCTTAACTTTAAAGCAATAGAATTTTAAAAGATTTTATTGCTTTATATTTTGCAGTTTCATTGAAGGATGTATATACTAATAAGTGGGTTTTATTAAATAAGAATTAGATGTGATAAAGTTCTTATAGATAAAGATAAAATAAATACTGATATGGTTTTGTGATATTACATATTATTTTATATAATATAAAAAGAATGACTGAGAAGTAGAGAAAAAATTTAATTATATTTATAAATTTATTAAGAGGAAGACGAGATGAAGAAAAAGATAAACTTAAAATACCCATTATATTTTAAAGAATTTGAATGTATCGGTGGAAAATGTGAAGATAGCTGCTGTATTGGATGGGATATAGATATAGATAAACAGAGTTTTAGAAAATATCATAAGGTTGATAATGATGAAATGAGAGAAATGTTTCATAAAAATGTTCATAATAATCCTGATTATACAGATGCTGAAATAGATTATGGAAAGATAAAGCTTAATGCAGATAAAAGATGTCCTTTCTTAGATCAATGTAATTACTGCATAATTTATTCAAAACTAGGAGAAGATTATCTTTCAAATGTTTGTACTCATTTCCCAAGAGTTATGAATAAAGTAGATGGACAGTTTGAAATATCTCTTGATATTGCATGTCCTGAGGCTGCCAGAATAATATTAAATAAAGAAGAGGGAATTGAATTTGCTCAAAATGATGAGAGCATAAATAAATACATAATTTCAGGTACAATAGATACAAAACAGAAGGAGTATGAAGATCATCCTTTAAGATATTTTAAAGAAATCAGAAAGTTCTGCCTTGATTTAATGAAAAACAGAGAATATACATTAAATGAAAGAATGTATGTACTAGGAGATTTCTTATATGCACTTGAAGAGGAATGTGAATATGACTGCAGTAATGTATTAGAATTCATTGATAATTATAATATAAAAGAAGTTGCATCAGAATATGAAAAGAATAGTTTAAATTATATACTTCAAATTTCATTCTTTAAGAATGTAGTTGATTCACTTAATATTCTTGAAGAAATAGATAGTGAAAAGTTTAAAGAAGCTACAAGAGAATTATTACAAGGTCTTGATATAAAGGATAAGGAGGATTTAGCAGAAAATCCTCATAAGTATATAGATGCATTTGAATTATATAATGAAAAATATATAGATAAATACAATTATATATTTGAAAATTATATTATTAATTTTATTTACAATAATTTATTCCCATTTTCAGAAAGTGATTCAATGTTTGAAGGCTATATAATGCTTTTAGTTAGATATTCATTTATGAAATTCTACTTGGCAGGTAAATACATGAATAATAAACATGAAAGTAAAGATGATATTGTGAAATTTGTACAGGTATTTTCAAAGGCAATAGAGCATGACAAGAATTATATGCTTGAAGTTCTTGATTATATAATAGAAAATGGTTATGACAATATGGAATTTGCAAAAATGTTAATCTTATAATATTAATTGAAGTAATAAAATTTTTGATTAAAATATATAAAATGCGAGCTGATAATTGTGGTGGCAATTAAATTAGTTCGCATTTATTTTTTATTGATATTTTTTTACTTAGATATAAATATCGGATAATTAGGAGGACAGAAAGTAAAAAACGTAAATAAAAGAATTATAACAAAAATAATCGAAATAGCAGTATACAAATCATATATATTAGCATCTTTATGTTTATATATATGAAGACCTATAATTTGGCCTATAAGTACTGCAAAGAATAATGAAAATATATCTAGTGCTAATGAATGTAATCCAAATGCTCCAGTGTTAATATAGTATAAAGCAGTAATTATTATTGGTGCAGATATTAATGAAAAAACACATGCATTAAACCATTTTGGAACTGATATTTTCTGCTTTTTTGAAAGAATTAAAAAACTTATGAACCACCATAAAAGCATTGGATAAAAAGATAATTTTAAATGCTCAAAAATACTTTCATTTACAGGAGTGAATATACCTACAATAGGCAATTTACCACTAAAATCATAAGCAAAATGAAGAGGAACTGATAATAAAAAAATGAAAGGAATACCTAGAAGTATAAATTTTTCATCTCGTTTTAAATTAATAGACATAATATTATCTCCTGATTTATTTATATCACTAATAATATATTCTGTTAATTTTGTATTATGATGGAGTATAATTTTTTAAATAAAAGGATAATTGTCAGAAAATTTTTAAAATAGTTGCAAACATTTTCACAAAGGAGTATAATATAAACAAGATAAAGGTTCTTATTTATCTTAGTGAACTGACACTTTCAATCCGGCAGTTGAGTATATGGTAATGCATATACAGTTGGTGACGGGCAACGAAAAAAATCCCGGAAGCAAAGTACGACTTGAGGGCGTACCATGTTGGCGGACAACGTTAAAATCAGTTACTAAGCAAAGGCAGATGATTAATTCATCTGCCTTTTTGTTATGTATCTATTATTAAAAATTAAGAAATATAAAATAAAAAATTAAGATTTATTATAAATTTGGAAATAACAAAGAATTAATTTCATATAATACAGTGTGGGAAGATTTAAGGTAAAATTAATGTTCACTCCACATAAATTAATGGATAAGGGGATAATTTTATGATTATTACTAATCTAGGTAATTCAATTAATGCATTAATTGCTATTTTGCTAGTGAGTGGTATAGCATTAGGGGTATTGCTTGCACTTTACTGTTTTTGTGAGGTTAGTGATTATATGGAGGAGAAAAGAGATAAATTAATTGAGGACCATAAAAAGATATTTAAAAATAAGGAGATTGGATTAAAGCAGAAGGTTAAATGAGAAATTAATGCAGAATTTAAAATATTTAAAGTATTCTATTACTAATCTTGAAAACGTTTGTAAAGATACGAAACTATGAGGCAGAATGAAATATAAATTCTTAATCTGCCTTTTGTTGTGCCTCATAAATAAAAGCGCACTCTCTTATATAAATTAAATCTGAATTATTTTAAATATTTAAAAATTATACCTGATAAAGGACTTATACTAAAATTTAGATAGTGCCCATAAGAATCAATACCAGCAGTTAATATACTATTAGTATTTCCAGAACCATCAAATTTACTATCATCAGTATTTAAAATTTCAATGTATTTTCCAGGATAATCTACTCGCATGTTTATTTTATCAAAGCTATGATTTGAAAGATTTATTATTACATAAAGCAGATTGCCATTCAGATCATTTCTGTAGTAGGAAAATATACAATTATTATATTCATCTACTTGAACCCATTTAAAGCTTAGAGCATTGTAATCATTTTGAAATAGACTGCTTTCTGATAAATAGATTGAGTGAAGTTCTTTAATATAGTCACAAAAGTATTTATGTTTTTGGTATTCAAGTAGATTCCAGTCAAGCTCATCATGGTCATTCCATACATCGAACTGTCCAAGTTCATTACCCATAAAGTTAAGCTTTTTTCCAGGGTGGGTTATCATAAAAAGATAGAAGCATTTTAAATTATCAAATTTTTCATCATATGTTCCATACATTCTATTAATTACAGAACACTTAAAGTGAGAAACTTCATCATGGGATATAGGAAGAAGAAAAATTTCATTATAAAAATAATCAAATGAAAATGTTATTTTATATCTTGAATTTTCTCTGTCTGCTGGAGAAAGTGAGAAATACTCCAAGGTATCATGCATCCACCCAAAATTCCATTTGTAATCAAAACCTACACCGCCATAGATTACAGGTGCAGTAACTTTTACATATGTTGATGAATCTTCAGCAATAAGCATTGCTGTCTTATGTTTATTCTGCAAAGCATAATTTGTATTTCTTAAAAACCATAATGCAGGTTCGTTTATACCTTTATTTGCATCTCCTCCATGATATATTAATGTTGAAACAGCATCGTATCTTAATCCATCAATATGATAATAAGTTAACCAGAAATCTAAGGAAGATTTAATATAACTTACTACATGAGGCTTTGAAAAATCAAATAAAGCTGTATCCCATTCTGTAAATCTCAAAGATTCATCATCATTTTCATATACATAACTGCCATCATATTTATATAGTGAAGCTCCATCTTTTACGTGGTGTCCTGGAACTATATCCATTATTACTCCAATATTATTGTTATGACATGTATTTATGAAATTCATAAATTCCTTTGGAGTACCGTATCTGCTTGTTGGCGAAAAATATCCGCTGGATTGATATCCCCATGAGCCATCATATGGGTATTCAGTTATAGGAAGTAGTTCTATATGGGTATATCCCATTTCTTTTACATAAGGTATAATCATTTCGCTTAGTTCATTGTAGGAATAAAAAGTAGTATCTTCTTTAGATGAGTCGTTTTTCTTTTTCCATGATCCAAGGTGGATTTCGTAAATGTTCATGGGAGAATTGAAATTTTTTGTTCTTTCTTTCATCCATTGATAATCAGACCAAGGAAAATTATCGATATTGTATACTTTAGAAGCTGTATTAGGTCGCAATTCACTATAAAAAGCAAATGGGTCTATTTTATCAATGATTTCATTGTCTTTAGTAATAATTCTATATTTGTAAAGGGATAGTTCAGGAATGTCTTTTGCAAATATTGTCCATACTCCTGAAGAAAGTTTGTGCATGTCATATCCTTCCCAGTCATTAAAGCTGCCTACAAGCATTACTTTTTCTGCATTAGGAGCATAAACTGTAAATCGTACTCCATATTGATTGTATTCATTAGTAAAATGTGCTCCAAAGGTGTAATAAGAATCTAGAGAATTACCATTAAGATAATTTTGGATTTTATTTTCATCAATCATTCTATACCTCTTTTATAAATTATTTACACCTATATTTTACCAAAAAATAAGAGACTAATAAAATATATAATCTAATTTATATAAAAATTAAGTAAAGTTGCAAAGATTATTATGAAAAGATATACTTTAATATGAATTCAAAAGAGAATAAATTATTAGGAGAATAGCGGATGAGAAAATTTAAAAAGGTTTATATTGAAATTACTAATATATGTAATTTAAGCTGTGATTTTTGCCCAAAGACATCAAGAAAGCTTAAGTTTATGGAAAGAGAAGCATTTGAAAAAATAATAAAAAGTATTAAGCCTTATACAGATCATGTTTATTTCCATTTAATGGGAGAACCATTTTTAAATAAAAACCTTGAAATATTTTTAAATATATGTGAAGAGTATGATTTAAAAGTTAACATAACTACCAATGGAACTTTAATTAACGAAGTAAAAGATATTCTTTTAAAATCAAAAGCCTTAAGACAGATTAATTTTTCACTTCATAGCTTTGAAGCAAATGATAATGATGTAGATTTTAATGATTATATAAATAATATTGTAGATTTTGTAAAAGAAGCTAATGAGAATACAGGAATTATATGTACACTCAGATTATGGAATCTTGATATGAAATATAAGGCACGTAATAATATGAATGTAGATATATTTAAGTTATTAGAAGAAAAGTTTGATGTTAGTGATGATATAAGGGAAGTATTAAAGGAAAAGAATACATTTAAGCTAAGAGATAGAGTGTATTTAAATATGGGACAAAAATTTGCATGGCCATCTCTAAAGATAGAAGAAATAGGAGAGAGAGCATTCTGCTATGGATTAAGAGATCAAATAGGAGTATTAGTAGATGGAACAGTGGTACCATGTTGCTTAGATAGTGAAGGAAGTATACCTTTAGGAAATATATTTGAGCAGGATTTAGAAGAAATAATAAATGGTGAAAGAGCCAAAGCAATATATGATGGATTTTCAGGACGAAAAGCAGTTGAAGATCTTTGTAAGAGATGTGGATTTATTAATAGAGTAAGATAATATTTAGTTGAAAGTTTTTTGAGGGAGAACTTTCGCCTAAAATCTATAGATTTGTTGTATACTATATTATTTTAGTTACTTTTGTTGTTGATATGGAAGAGGTGATTTTATGGGGTTAGCAATAAATGCAGTTGGGGCATTTTTGTTATTGTATTTTATATATTATTATGCACTTAGGTTAATACAATCTTTATTTCAAAATTCATTAAGCTATATAAATAGATTTTTATCAAAACTTATTTACGGGATAAGTACCCCTGCACATGAACTAGCTCATTTAATTGTTGCATTAGTATGTTTTTCTCAAGTTGAGCATGTAAAATTATTTCCAACAGGAAATGAACCAGGATATGTTAAAACAAATGTATCAAGCAAAATTCCATTTGTTATTGGAATAAAGAAATTTTTTATTTCTATAGCACCTGCACTTATAAATATTCCTTTATTTATGTTTATTGAATGTAGGTATGTTTTAAAATGTAATTTAAGTGATCTTTATAGAATAATGCTGCCAAGTACTATATTTTCAAAGAGTGGATTAATTACATTAGGATTATTTATTGTTCTTGTAAGTGGAATAGCACCAAGTCATGCTGATTTAAAAGGAACATTAAAGGGACTTATTACATTTTGTGTATTGATTTTTGCCATTACATATTTTACAGGTCATGTGGTTGTAGACTTTAAAAGTATAACTTCAAAAATTATAGGCTTAGATAGTTTTGTAAGTGTTGTATTATACTATATTGAACTAATAGCATTTACATTGGTTATAAATATTGTTCTGTATTTTAAGAATGGCTTTAAAGTGGTTTCTAATATATTTATACAATCAATAAAACATACATTTTCTATGTATTAAGTGATACTCCAAAACTTGCTTTTGGATAGTAGAACTTACTCTATGAGTACTCAGTGAGCGTATGCGAATCGATCTATTCATATACAAAATACATTAATTCCTTAAAAATATAATTGATTTATAAAATTAAAAATAAATAATACTTGTAAGTTCTGAATAATAAATTCCTCTAGTGGAAATATTAATTATAAATAATATTTTTACTGGAGGAATTTTTATGGATTTCAAGGAAAGCAAAACTAAAATTAATTTAATGAGGGCATTTACTGGTGAAAGTCAGGCAAGAAATAGATATGATATGGCCGCTGAAACAGCTAAAAACAAGAAATACAATATTATAGAACGTTTGTTTAAGTATACTGCAAGCCAGGAACAGGCACATGCGAAGGTATTTTATGATGCATTAAAGTCATTAAATGGTCAGACTATAACTATAGATAATGGATCATATCCAGTAGATGTATATGATGATATTTTAAAGCTTTTAAGAACTTCAGCTAATAATGAATATAAAGAACATGATGTTGTGTATAAAGAATTTGCTGATATTGCAGAACAAGAAGGCTTTAGTGACATTGCTACAACTTTTAGAAATATTGCATTCATAGAAAAAGTCCATGGAGATAGATTTAATAGATATGCAGATGAATTCGAAAATAATACATTGTTTAAGAAAGATGAAAGTACTCAGTGGATTTGCACAAATTGTGGATTTATATACGAAGGAAAAGAAGCTCCAAATGTATGTCCAGTATGTAAAAAACCACAAGGATACTATTTATTGTTTGATAATTCATTGTTCGAATAAAATAAAAAATATACATAATAAATGTATATATTAAAACATAATAGTCAATAATACCAGAAAAAGGGAGTGATTATTATGAAAAATAAGAGGAAATTATTTATTATTACAACTATATCATTAGCACTTATATTTACTTTAACTTACTTCATAGCAGATAGATATATGATGAATAAGAAAAATGAAAAATTGGAGAATACAACAATAGCTGCTCAGAATACAGAAAAAGTTATTGATGATAATATGAAAATATGTTTAATATCTGATGATAATTCAAATGAAGAATTATCATTAAAAGAATTGAAAGAAAAATTTAATTTAGCTTCTGATTTAACTATAAATAAACTTTGCTCAGAATTAAAGAAAATAGGATATACCCTTGATCGTGCAGAAGAGTCTGATTTAAAGTTTAAAAAAGATGATTCCCAAACTGTAGAGCCTGATAAATATTATATAGGTGAAAAAGAAGGATATTTAGCTATTTATAAGAGTGATGAAAATGGAAAGTTATTTATAGAAAATGATAGTGATGTATATAGAGAAAATAAGAGTGTTCAGATGCTACCAGAAAATGATGTATATAAAATAAACAATTTTGAATTAAAATATGATAATAAAGAAGACGCAGAAGAAGATTTATCTGAATTCTTATCATAATAATGTAGGACCATGGTGAACTAAAACACAATGGTTCTATTGTTTTTGTAACTATTTAATATAAGAAAGAATAAACTTATAGTAAAAGGGTTGAAGGTTTATGTGAAAATTAGAAAGGTAAAAACTCATTTTTAAAGTATGCTATAATGTTTATATTAAAATAAAAATAAATGTTAATATTTATTTTATTAATGATTGGAGAAATAGAAATTATGGTTTTTGGTAGAAATGATAAGTGTTGGTGTGGCAGTGGTTTAAAATATAAAAACTGTCATTATGAATTTGATGAAAAGTTAAAGGCATTTAGAAGAAAAGGATACGAAATACCTAAAAGGAAAATGATTAAGACACCTGAACAGATAGAAGGAATAAGAAAAAGTGCAGTTATAAATAACGGTTTGTTAGATTTAATAGAAAAAAATATTAAGGTTGGAATGAGCACAGAAGAAATTAATACTATGGCACATGAATATACAATTGCTCATGGGGGAATACCTGCTGATTTAAATTATGAAGGATTTCCAAAGAGTATATGTACATCTATAAATGATGAGGTATGTCATGGAATACCTAGTAAAGATGTAATACTTAAGGATGGAGATATTATAAACTGTGATGCAACAACTATATTAAATGGATATTATTCAGATTCATCTAGAATGTTTTTAATAGGTAATGTAAGTGAAAAAGCAAAAAAACTTGTTAATGTAACAAAAGAAGCTTTAGATAAAGCTGTTGAAATAATAAAGCCTTGGGAAACATCATTAGGTGATATAGGTAGAGTTATTGGTAATATTGCTGAAGAAAATGGTTATTCAGTTGTACGTGAATTTGGTGGACACGGAGTAGGATTAGATATTCATGAAGATCCATTTGTATATCATTATAAGACAAAAGCTAAAGGAATGATTTTAGTTCCAGGAATGGTATTTACAATTGAACCTATGATAAATGAAGGAACTCATAGAATATTTGTTGATTCAGATAATGAATGGACAGTATACACAGATGATGGATCTCTTTCAGCACAATGGGAATATACAATAGCCATAAATGAAGATGGAGCAGAAATAATTGCTAGATAAGATTATACATTTATTAAAAGTATATCGTTGAAAATAAATATCTTTTAAAAGGATAATATGCTCAAAATCATGCAGTTTATATAGTTGTATGGTTTTGAGTATATTTTATTGTTAGGAGAAGCATATAATTGAATTTATAAGGTGATATTTTTAGGTATATATTTTATGATTTCATAAACAATATATAATTTAAATAATCAAGAATAATAAATATAGAGGAACCAAATCATAGATTTAGAATATGATTTAAGGAAGCTTGACTCACATTCGTTCGCTGGGTACTCACATAGTATTCGCAGAATAAGTTCGACTATCTAAATGTAAAATTTAGAGCCTTACTTATTGAAAGATTTATTGTAAAATGATAAAGTAATATTTAGGCTTAAGTGAATTGATAAATTACATAAGAAGCACATGGAAAACTGTGGAGGATAAGATGTACGAGTATATAAGAGGGAAATATATCGGAATTAATAAAGACTATATTATAGTTGAAAATAACGGTATTGGGTATAAAATATTTACTTCAGGTGCAACAATGTCAGATGTTCCTGAAGCAGGAGAAGAAATAACATTATATATAGAACAGATTGTAAGAGAAGACTTTATAGGCCTTTACGGATTTGATTCGAGAGAAGAACTTGATATGTTTAAACTTCTTTTAAATGTAAACGGAGTAGGACCAAAAGCAGCTTTATCATTACTTTCAATAAGCAGAGTTAATAATCTTAAATATGCTATAATGATAGGTGATGAAAAACACATCTGTAGAGGAGTCGGAATAGGTAAAAAGACTGCTGCAAGAATAATATTAGAACTTAAAGATAAGCTTCAACCAGATGAATTATTAGATGGTGCATTTGAAGATGAAACAGGCTCAGTAGAAAATACATTAGCAGCATCAGAAGCATTAAGCGCATTAATTGCACTTGGATATAGTGAAAAAGAAGCAGAAAAAGTTCTTAAAAATATTGATAAAAATGATAGTGTCGAAAATATAATTAAAAATGCGTTAAAGGCATTAATGGGATAGATGTCAGTTAGCAGTTAACAATTTACAGTTAACAGTTTTTATTGAATTTGCAGTAAACTGATAACTGTTAACTGAGAAAGGGGGTATATTATGGAAAGAATAGTTAATCCATCAGAGATGAATGGTGATTTTAATTCGGAACTAAGTTTAAGACCTCAGAAAATTAACGAGTATATAGGTCAGCAGAAGGTTAAAGAGAGACTTGATATATTTATACAAGCAGCTCAAAAAAGATGTGAAGCACTAGATCATGTACTTTTATATGGACCTCCTGGATTAGGGAAAACTACTCTTGCTAATATAATAGCTAAGGAAATGAGTGGTGAACTTAAGATAACATCAGGACCAGCAATTGAGAGGGCAGGAGATTTAGCTGCCATACTTACAACATTAAAGGACAATGATGTTTTGTTTATAGATGAAATACATAGATTAAACAGAACTGTAGAAGAAATACTTTATCCAGCAATGGAGGATTATGCTTTAGATATAGTTATAGGTAAAGGTGCGGCAGCTAAATCTATAAGAATTGATCTTCCAAAGTTCACACTTATAGGTGCTACTACTAGAATAGGTATGCTTAGTGCACCACTTAGAGATAGATTTGGTGTTTTATGTGCCATGGAGTATTATACAAATGAGGAACTTAAAGAAATAGTAATAAGAAGTGCTGTTGTTTTAGGATGTGACATTACTGAAGAAGGTGCTTTTGAAATTGCAAGAAGATCTAGAGGGACTCCAAGAATAGCAAACAGGCTTTTAAAGAGAGTAAGAGATTATTCAGAAGTAAAATCTAATAATTTAATATCATTGAAAGAAGCGAGAAATGCTCTTGAATTATTAGAAGTAGATAATGCAGGGTTTGATAAAGTAGACAATAAGATACTTGAAGCTATTATTGATAACTTTAATGGTGGGCCTGTTGGAATAGAAACTCTTTCTTATTTTATAGGAGAAGAACTTGGAACTATTGAAGATGTTTATGAACCATATCTTCTTCAAAAGGGATTTATTATAAGAACTCCTAGAGGAAGAGTTGCAACTGATAAAGCATACGAGCATTTAGGTAGAGTTAATCCATCTAAAAGAAAAATAAAAGTTCAAGGTACATTTTTCGATGAAGAATAGTTGCTAAATACAAATATCTTTAAGGTATTTTATAGTATATTAGTGTGCAAATATAAATATATAAGTATAAAAGAATATTTATACTTATATATTTGCTTAAAAATAGCGGGCTGGATAGATATCTAGTTTACTAAATATAAATGGTTAGATAAAAAGTGTATTACTACATTTTAAATAAGCATAATAATTGGCTTTTGAAATTAATTCATAAGCTAAATGTTAGGAGAAGATAACAATGAACGTTAAAGAATTTGATTTTGATTTACCAGAGGAACTTATTGCACAACATCCATTACAGAAGAGAGATACTTCAAGACTTATGGTTGTAGATAAAAAAACTGGTGAAATAGAACATAAGGTGTTTCACGATATAATTAATTATTTAAATGAAGGTGATACTTTAGTTCTTAATAATACAAGAGTAATGCCAGCAAGATTAATTGGTGAAAAAGAAGGTACTGGCGGAAAGATAGAATTCTTATTATTAAAAAGAGTAGATAAAGATAAATGGGAATGTCTAGCTAAGCCAGGTAAGTCTGCAAGAGTAGGAAGAAAGTTTACTTTTGGTGATGGAAAGCTTAAAGCTGAAGTTGTTGAAGTTAAAGAAGATGGAAATAGAATAGTAGAATTCCATTATGATGGAATATTTGAAGAAGTTTTAGATTCACTTGGTGAAATGCCTCTTCCACCATATATCCATGAAAGACTTGAAGATAGAGAAAGATATCAAACAGTATATTCAAAGGAAACTGGTTCAGCAGCTGCACCAACAGCAGGACTTCATTTTACACAAGAATTATTAGAGCAAATCAAAGAAAAAGGAATCAATGTTGTTTATTTAACATTACATGTTGGTCTTGGAACATTCAGACCAGTTAAAGTTGAAAACTTAGAAGAACATCATATGCATTCTGAATTCTATACACTTTCAAAAGAAAGTGCTGATATAATTAATGAAACTAAAAAAAGAGGAAATAGAGTAATAGCCGTTGGAACAACATCAACAAGAACTTTAGAAACTATTGGAGACGAAAATGGTTTTGTAAAAGAACAAAGTGGATGGACAGATATCTTTATTTATCCAGGATATAAATTTAAAGTAGTGGATAACCTAATAACAAACTTCCACTTACCAGAATCAACACTTATAATGCTTGTATCAACACTAGCAGGAAAAGATCATGTTATGAATGCATATAAAGAAGCAGTTAAAGAAAAATATAGATTCTTCTCATTTGGAGATTCAATGTTTATAAAATAGAAAGTATGACTGATGATATAGGAAAGCAACGATGAATATGGAACTTTAAATAAGTGAATAAACTATTTAAATTAAAATAAAGATATTTTGCAAGAAATATCATCCAAAACTCTCCACTTTCCACTATCAACTTTCAAATGAATTAAAGTTTGATTACATATTGATGAGGTGACATTAATCAATAGTTTCAATATATAAAAAATATTAAGAGGTGGAACTTTTGAGTAAAAGATATACGTTATTAAAAAAAGATGGAAAAGCAAGAAGAGGTCAGTTTGTAACTCCTCATGGAACAATACAAACTCCTGTATTTATGAATGTTGGAACACTTGCAGCTATTAAAGGTGCAGTTTCAAGTATGGACTTAAAAGAAATTGGTTGTCAAGTTGAACTTTCAAATACATACCACTTACATTTAAGACCAACAGATACAGTTGTAAAGAAAATGGGTGGACTACATAAGTTCATGAACTGGGATAGACCAATCCTTACTGATTCAGGCGGATTCCAAGTATTCTCTTTATCAGCAATGAGAAAGATTAAAGAAGAAGGAGTTTACTTTAACTCTCACATTGATGGAAAGAAAATATTCATGGGACCAGAAGAATCAATGCAGATTCAAAGTAACTTAGCATCAACAATTGCTATGGCTTTTGATGAATGTATACCAAACCCATCAACTAGAGAATATGTAGAAAAATCAGTAGCTAGAACTGCAAGATGGCTTCAAAGATGTAAGGATGAAATGGATAGATTAAATTCTCTTCCAGATACTATAAATAAAGAACAAATGTTATTTGGTATAAACCAAGGTGGAACTTACGAAGATATAAGAATAGCTCATGCTAAAGAAATCACTAAGATGGATTTAGATGGATATGCAATTGGAGGCTTAGCAGTAGGTGAAAGCCATGAAGATATGTATAGAGTAATTGATGCTGTTGTACCACATTTACCAGAAGATAAACCAATATACTTAATGGGTGTTGGAACTCCTGAAAATATTTTAGAAGCAGTAGACAGAGGAGTAGACTTCTTTGACTGTGTACTTCCTGCTAGAAATGGAAGACACGGTAATGTTTATACTAGCGAAGGAAAATTAAACTTAATGAATGCTAAGTATGAATTAGATGCTAAACCAATAGATGAAATATGTGATTGCCCAGCATGTAAAAACTATACAAGAGCATATATTAGACATTTGTTTAAAGCAAAAGAAATGCTTGCTATGAGATTATGTGTATTACATAACTTACATTTCTATAATAAGCTTATGGAAGAAATCAGAACTGCTATAGATAATGGTACTTACAAAGAATTTAAGGAACAAAAGTTAAAAGACTGGGCACCTAAGAAATAAATTAAATTGATTCTTTAACAAAAGAGTGTTTTTAAAATCTACATTTTAAAAACACTCTTTTATTATCAATAATACTAAAAACTAAAAATACCATTTAATTAATTTTAATAGATTAATATAGTTTTTTATGAATAAAATAATATATTAGGAAGAAAATACTTATATAAGTAACAATTATTTCATATAAAATATAAATAATTAATAAAAAGTTAATTTATAGGGTTGATAATATTTAATAAAAAATGTAAACTACTTAACAGGAATATATTTATTATAATTTTAATAATTGGAGGAATAAACATGAGTAATTCTATAAGTGCAATATTAATTAATGTTTTACCATTTATAGTGATATTAGCTATATTTTATTTTTTAATGATAGTGCCAGAAAAGAAAAGAAAAAAGAAATATGATTCTATGATAAGTGAGCTTAAGGTTAATGATGAAATTGTAACTAGAGGCGGTATATTAGGAAAAATAGTTCATATTGATGAAAAATACGTTACAATAGAAAGCAGTTCTGCTAAAACAAGAATTAAGATGGATAAAGGCGGTATTGCTTATAAAGTAGGTAACGATAAGTAAAATTATGCATAATACCTTCTGACAATTCATAAAATGAAGTGTTGGGAGGTGTTGTTTTATGCAAGAAAATAACTTTTTTAAATCTGTACTTAAAGGAACTATAGGAACAATTATAATTTCTCTTGTTGCTATAATAATACTTTCAGCAGTTATGACCAAATTTAATATAAATAATAGTATACGAAGTATGATTATTATAATTACTGTTCTAATTAGTATAAGTGCAGGGAGTATTATAGCTTCAAAAAAGAATGGTTCTAAAGGTATGCTTGTAGGAATATGTGTAGGTGCTGAGTTTTATTGCATCTATTTTATTACTGCTTCTGTACTAGGTGGAAGTTTAATTTTTTCTGTATATGAATTGGGGAAATTATCAATAATTATGATAGTTGGTGCTTTATCAGGTATTTTAGGTGTTAATATAAATTGATTTGGAGGATATAATATTAGTTTTTAAAGATTAGAAAATATTATACATATGTTAAACGTATTCGAAGCAGGGGAGCAAGTATAGGTTTTTAATTTTTATATAGTATTTTTAATCTATTTGAGAAGCAGAAAGTACCAATAAAAAACTTTATTAAGAAATTATAGTGTGATATAATGACAATGTGTTAATGAGGAGTGTAAATAAATTTTGAATTAAAAGAGTATTTTGTATATATTGTAGGAAAAATTCTTCAAAATAAGAATTTATACAATAATACACTAAATATTTTATATATAGCTGGCAGCTGTTTATTGGTAAGAGAAATTATATTTGTATAAAATGATTGATTTTAATTTGCTGTCAGCTATAATAATTCATAGTTTTACTATTTTACATAACAAATACAAGGTTTAGCCTACAACGTACTCTGTTATTGTGCGGGAATGAAAAGACAAAATGTATGGAGGGAGATAAGATGAAAAAGACGAAAGGCAAAAGTGCGGTATTATTAGTTTTAATTATTGCTATAATAGGATTCTTAGCTTTTGCAGGTTTTAAAGGATTTGTCATAGGCGGATATGAATTTAAACCATTCGATAAGGTTATAACTAGAGGGTTAGACCTTCAAGGTGGTGTTTCTGTGCTTATGGAAATACAAGAAGATGACGTTACTCAAGATCAATTAGATAGCGTTAAGCAGCACTTAGAATTAAGAGTTAATAAATTAGGCGTTGCAGAAACAGTTGTAACAACAGAAGGGGATAAAAGAGTAAGGGTTGATGTACCAGGTGCATCTGATTCAAATGAAATCATAAAGAATTTAAGTCAGGCTGGTAATTTAACATTTAAGGACCCAGAAGGTAATGTATTATTAACAGGTCAAGATGTTAAAAAAGCTCAAGCTCAACTTAATCAACAAACAGGAAAATATGAAGTAGGACTTGAATTTACTGATGAAGGAGCACAAAAATTTGCAGATGCTACAAGAAAATTAGTAGGACAAAAAATTAGCATTTATCTTGATGATGAATTAATTTCAGATCCAAATGTACAGACTGTTATTACTGATGGTAGAGCAAGCATAAGTGGAGGTATAACTTCTTTAGAAGAAAATAAATCACTTGCTGCTATGATTAATGCAGGTGCACTTCCAGTAAGCGTAAAGGCTGTTTCAGTTAAAAATGTTGGAGCACAACTTGGGGCAACAGCTTTTCCTAATGCTATAAAGGCAGGAGCAATTGGTATAGGATTAGTATTCATATTTATGCTTGTAATATACAGACGTGAAGGATTTTTTGCTGATGTTGCGTTATTATTATATATAATACTAAATTTATATATATTTGTTGAAGTAGGAATTACTTTAACACTTCCAGGTATTGCAGCATTACTTCTTACTATAGGTATGGCAGTAGATGCAAACATATTAATATTTGAAAGAACTAAAGAAGAACTTAGAAGAGGAGTTTCAATTAGAACAGCTATTAAGAGAGGATCAGAAAATGCATTATCTTCAATTGTTGACTCTAATGTAACAACAATCCTTTGTGGATTAATTTTATATTTCATAGGTTCTGGTTCAGTAAAGGGATTTGCTATTACACTTATGATTGGTATACTTGTAAGCTTATTTACAGCACTAGTTGTAACAAAAGTACTTATTAATTTAGCAGTTAACTGTGGAATACTTAGCAAACCAGAGCATTTTGGAGTTAAAAGGGAGGTAGAAAAACATGCTTAAGGTTATAGAAAAAACTAAGATATGGTTTTCGATTTCCTTAATAATTATAATAGTTGGATTAGGATTTACATGTTTTAGAGGATTAAATTTTGGTATAGACTTTAGAGGTGGTACGCAAGTATCAATTCAATTAAATGATGATATAAGCAAAGATCAAGCAGACGTAATAGTCAATGAATATGTTGAAGATGCAAATACAAATCTTTCTGATACAAATGAATATGAAATAAAAGCTACAAATCTTGATAGTGAACAAATTTCAAATATTATGAAAGCTTTAGAAGAACAATATTCATTAGATGCTAATGCATTAATTTCACAAGATGAAATTGGTGCTTCAGTAGGAAAAGAATTAACTAGAAATTCAGCAATTGCTTTACTTGTAGCATTTATAGTTATGCTTATATATGTAGCGATTAGATTCGAATTTAAATTTGGTGTTGCTGCTTTAGTTGCAACAGTACATGATATTTTAATTACATTAAGTTTTTATGCTATATTTAATATACCAGTAAATACTCCATTTATTGCGGCAATGTTAACAATAGTTGGTTATTCTATGAATGATACAATAGTTATTTTTGATAGAATAAGAGAAAACTTGAAAAAATTAAGACGTGCAGATGCAGTTGAAGTTGCTGATATAAGTATTAAAGAAACAATGACAAGATCAATATATACTTCTTTATCTACACTGATTACTATTATAGCAATTAATATTTTAGTACCATCAGTTAGAGAATTTACTATTCCTTTAATAGTTGGGGTAGCAACAGGGGCATATTCTTCAATATTTATAGCTTCACCAGTATGGGTAATATTAAAAGAAAAGATGGGTAAGAAATCCAAAGTAAGTAAAAAAAATTAAATATTTGAATAAAATAAAGAAAACCTTCGGCATTATGTACGAAGGTTTTCTATTTTGTTAACAAAATAATTGTAAAATCCCATTTTATCATTTATAATATTATGTGTTTTCTAATTTTATGGAGGAAGAAAGGCCATGCGTAAATTCTGGGAGAGTATATATTGTCCAAATTATATTACTGGATATAACCCATTTATACTTAAAGGTATGAACAAAGCAATAGAGAGATTAGTATTAGCTATTAATAATAGACAGAAAATTGTTGTCTATGGTACATATAATGTTGATGGAATTTGTGCTGTGTCATCCCTTATACTTGTTTTAAAATATTTAAATGCTGATGTTGAATATTTGATATATGACAGACAGGAAAAGGATGCGAGAATAAATTCACAAGATATTAAAAATAATGTAGATTTTTTAGGTGCTGAACTGTTAATAACTTTAGGTGTTGGATTAAAATCACAAAAAGAAGTTGATTTATGTAAAGAGCTTGGAATAGATCTTATAGTTCTTGAAAATCAAGAAAGTGATACAGTAAATGATTATATTTACATTAATCCAAATCAAAAGGGTTGTCAGTATAGGTATAAAAATTTATCTACAAGTGGATTGACTTTTAAGCTAATGCAGGCTATTGCAATTTATTATAATATGAAAAGTATAAATAAATACTTAGACTTGATTCTTATAGGAGTGCAATGGTCAAATGTTTCAGTTAAGGGTGAAAATGCAGTATTTATCAAAGAAGGTAACAGAATTTTGATGAATACTAATAATAATGGGTTAAGATCGATAATAGAATTTTATAATATTGAAGAATTTGATGATTATGGCATAAGTAGAATAATTGAATTAATAATACCGCCTATAGGTGCAGTTGGTGTTATGGATAATGCTAGAATAGTGTTAGAACTCTTAACGACTAATGATAAAGATAGAGCTGATCAAATTGTGAAGTATTTATATAGCTTAAAGAGAAATAACCTTTTAAAACAAGTTAAACATGTATAATAATATGTGCTATTTAATAATAAATTTGTATTTTATATTAAAATAAGTACTGTGGAGGAATTAATAATGGATTTTAAAGAAAAAATAAGAGTAATTGAAGATTTTCCAAAAGAAGGTATCAGTTTCAAGGATATCACTACATTAATTGGAGATGCGGAAGGATTAAAAGAATCTATAGACGCAATAGTTAATTACTTAAAGGATAAAAATATAGATGCTATAGTTGGTCCAGAAGCAAGAGGATTTATATTTGGTGTTCCTGTAGCTTATGCTTTAGGAGTAGGATTTATCCCAGTAAGAAAGCCAGGTAAATTACCTGCAGAAACTATTTCTGTAACTTATGATTTAGAATATGGTACTGATACAATTGAAATGCATAAAGATGCAATAAAACCAGGTCAAAGAGTTGCTGTAGTTGATGATTTATTAGCAACTGGAGGAACTGTTGAAGCTGTAGCTAAGTTAATAGAACAAGCAGGAGGAGTAGTTGCTTCATTAGATTTCGTAACTGAATTAACTGAACTTAAAGGAAGAGATAAATTAAAAGGCTATGATGTAATGTCATTAGTTCAATATGATGTTTAATTATAAAAAATAACAGAACACTATTGATGTTCTGTTATTTTTTTATGATTAAAAAGTGCATTTTTAGTTTAAATTAAGGAAATATATTATAAAAAGTATAAATATATCAAATAATATCATATTGTTTAAAGTATTATTAATTACTGTAAAAGATGAAGAATACCAATAACTTGTTACTAGTTTATCTAGCTTGAAAATAATAATAAAATAATATATAATTATTTAAAAGTCGGGCTGGTTTGAAAACCAGCCTTTGAATTTAAAATAAATTTAGTTTAGATAGAAGGAGAGCAGTCCTCATGATTGATGAATTAATGGAAAAAATTCACAAGAATTGTCACAACGTCGACGAGGATATGGTGAGAAAAGCATATAATTTTGCAAAAGAAGCTCATAAGGAACAGAAAAGGGAGTCTGGAGAGCCATATATAATTCATCCAATAGCTGTAGCTGAGAATTTAGCAGAGCTTGGTATGGATACAGATACTATTGTGGCTGGATTACTTCATGATGTTATAGAAGATACAAAATATACTTATGATGATGTAGCGCGTGAGTTTAATGCAGAAATAGCTAACCTTATTGATGGAGTAACAAAATTGACTAAACTTGGGGAAATGGAATATAAGAGCAAGGAAGAACAACAGGCTGATAATGTTAGAAAAATGCTCCTTGCTATGGCTAAAGACATAAGAGTAATCATAATTAAATTAGCTGATAGACTACATAATATGAGAACACTTAAGTATGTGCCAGCAAATAAGCAGAAAAGGAAAGCAAAAGAAACTCTTGATATTTATGCACCTTTAGCGCATAGACTTGGTATGTCTAAGATTAAATGGGAGCTTGAAGATTTATGTTTTAGATATCTTCATGAAAAGGAATATTATGAACTTGTAAGAGATATTGCTGAAAAAAGAGTTGAAAGAGAAGATTACATAAAAAAGATAGTAGCTGACTTATATACTAAGTTAGAAGCAGCAGGAATTGACTCGGAAATTGAAGGGCGACCAAAGCATTTTTATAGTATATATAAGAAGATGGTCAATAAACATAAAACTATTGACGAAATATTTGATTTGACTGCAATAAGAATTCTTGTTAATTCAGTTAAGGATTGTTATGGTGTTCTTGGGATAGTGCATACAATTTACACTCCTATTCCAGGTAGATTTAAAGATTATATAGCAATGCCTAAGCCTAATATGTATCAATCACTTCATACAACTGTTATAGGGCCTCAGGGGAAAACATTTGAAATTCAAATTAGAACATTTGAAATGCATAGAACTGCTGAATATGGTATTGCTGCTCACTGGAAGTATAAAGAGGGAGACACAAGCGGTACTGAACAAGATAAGCAGAAAGTATTTGAGAAAAAGCTTGCATGGCTTAGAGATATGCTTGAATGGCAAAAAGAAACTTCAGATGCAGAAGAGTTTATCGAAGGATTTAAGATAGATTTATTCTCAGATGAAGTATTTGTATTTACTCCAAAAGGAGTTGTAATAAATTTATGCAGTGGAGCAACACCAATAGATTTTGCGTATAGAATTCATACTGATATAGGTAATAAATGTGTTGGAGCTAAGGTTAATGGGAAAATAGTTCCTCTTGACTATAAGTTAAAGACTGGGGAAATTGTTGAAATATTAACTTCTGCAAATGCTAAAGGCCCTAATATGGATTGGCTTAATATCGCAAAGAGTAACCAAGCGAAGAGTAAGATTAAGCAATGGTTTAAAAAAGCCAAAAAAGAAGAAAATATACTTAGAGGTAAAGAACTTCTAGATAAAGAGCTTAAGAAGCAAGGTGTAACTTATGCTGAAATTGCTAAGGGAGATTTTTACGAAAGACTTGTAAAGAGATATAATATTCATAATATGGATGATGTATATGCACTTCTTGGTGTGAATGGAGTTTCAGCATCTAATCTTGTTGCAAGATTAAAAGAAAACAATGGATTTGATAAAGTTAATAAAGAAAAAGAAAATAAAGAAATTTTAAATAAGGCAATAGAAGAACAGATAGCTAAGACAGCAAAACAAGACAGTCAGCAAAACAGCTATGAAATAACTGTAAAAGGTGAAAGCAACTTAATGGTTAGATTTGCAAAATGTTGCAATCCTGTTCCTGGTGATGAAATATTAGGTTATATAACTAAGGGAAGAGGAGTATCCGTTCATAGGAAAGACTGTCAGAACTTAAAAAATCTAATAGAAACAGATGGCGAAAGAGTTGTAGAAGTTAGTTGGGGAACAGCTAAAGGTAATTCATATTCTGCTGAAATTCAGGTTATGGCTGATGATAGAGAAGGACTTCTTGCTGATATAATGAGCATCATTACAGACTTAAAACTTCAATTAAGTGCTGTAAACGCAAATTTATCTAAGGATAATTATGCGTACATAAATATAAAAATTAAAATTCAATGTATAGATAGTTTACAAAACCTTATGAAGAGAATAAAAAATCTTAGAGGCGTAGTTGATGTTTATAGAGTAAATAATTAATTCAGTTAACAAGTAACAGTTGACAGTTAACAGTTTAAGGAGAAAAAGCTTCCGGCTTTTTGATTATATTATTGCATTGATTTTGTTATACAAAATCTATCGCTCTATATTATTTTAGATTTTACGCAAGTAAAATCATCCACAACTGCTAACTGTTAATTGTTAACTACTAACTGTAAAAGTCGGGGGTGTAAGCAATGAGGGCTGTGGTACAAAGAGTAACATCATCAAGTGTAAGTGTTGATGGTAATATTATAGGCTCAATAGGCAAAGGTTTTAATGTGCTTATAGGAATTGCCAAAGATGATACTATTGATGATTTAAAGTACATAAAAGATAAAATTGTAAATTTAAGAGTGTTTCAGGATAAAAATGATAAGATGAATTTATCACTTTTAGATGTACAAGGAGAAATATTAGCAATTTCTCAATTTACTTTATATGGGGATTGTAGAAAAGGTAGAAGACCTAATTTTATGGAAGCTTTAGGTGGAGAAGAAGCAGTTAAACTTTATGATGAGTTTGTAGAAATGCTTAAATCTACTGGATTAAAGGTTGAAACAGGTGAATTTGGAGCAGACATGAAGGTTGAAATTCACAATGATGGACCAGTAACTATATTATTAGATAGTAAAAGAAATTTTTAATGTAGGTAATAATAATTTATTTGTTGCCTATTTTTATATATGTGGAAGGAGAAGGCATCATGGTAGTTGAATCAATTATAGCAGGAATGTATGAAGAAAATTGTTATTTATTAATAGATGATAAGACAAAAGAGTGTGGAATTATAGATCCAGGCGGAAATGCTAAGAAGATTGAAAATGAAATTATATCAAAAGGCTTAAAAGCTAAGTTTATATTAATAACTCATGGGCATGCTGACCATGTTGATGGAGTAGAAGAACTTTCAAAAGCTTTAAATATACCTTTTTATATAAGCAAAGTAGACGAAGAATATATGTCACAAGATAATTTTGTTTATGGAAGTATTCCTAAAGCTTCTGGATATTTAAAAGAAGGCGACACATTAACTCTTGGAAATCATACAATTAAAGTTATAGAAACACCAGGGCATACAAAAGGTGGATTATGCTTCTTAGTAGATGATTTATTATTTACAGGTGATACTTTATTCCAAGGGGCAGTTGGAAGAACTGATTTTATTGGTGGAGATATGCATGAATTAATAAGTAGTATCAAGACTAAACTTCTTCCATTAGGTGATAATATAAAAGTGTTCCCAGGACACGGACCATCATCTACAATAGGATTTGAAAAAGTTAGAAATCCATACTTATAGCAGTTAGCAGTTAACAAGTAACAGTTAGCAGTGATTTTATTGTTAACTGTTTTGTTAACTATTGATTGAGGAAAGGATTATGTTATGGAAATTAAAGTATATTTAAGTGACATGAAATTTAGATATGAAGTGTATCAGTTATTTAATGTGTATTTCCCAATGCATGATATTCAGTTTTTAGATGAAAATGAAGCTGATTATAAATTTTGTATTGATGAAAACACTGGTAAGTTAAGCTTTACTCATAAGGATTATTTTAAAGAAGGAACTTTAGGGGAAGAACTTAAGCAGTCCCTTAGAAGATTCCTTTTTGTATGTCTTAGGGATATTACTGGTGATATTCATCCATGGGGAACATTAATAGGGATAAGACCTTCAAAAATAGCATTAAAGCTTTTAAATGAAGGAAATACTGAAGAAGAAGTAATTGAAATATTTAAAAATAAGTATTATGCACATGAAGATAAGGCAAGATTATGTATAGATGTTGCAAAAGCTGAAGAAAGAATAGTAAATAAAGATAGTAAGACTATTTCTATATATATAGGAATGGCTTTCTGTCCTACGAGATGTCTTTATTGTTCCTTTACAGCAAATCCAATAGGTACACATAAGAAAATGGTAATGCCATATGTAGAAAGCCTTATGAAGGAAATTAAGGGCATAAGTGAGTATGTTAAAGAAAAAGGTCTTAATGTTGAAACTATATATTTTGGTGGGGGTACTCCTACATCTGTAAGTGATGGTGAGTTCATGATGGTAATGGATGAAATCTACAATGATTTCATTAAAGACGGAAATGTTCGTGAATTTACAGTTGAATGTGGAAGACCTGATACTTTAAATAGAAATAAGCTTCAGACTATGAAGGATTGTAATGTAACTAGAATAAGTATTAATCCTCAAACTATGAATGATGAAACATTAAAGCTTATTGGTAGAACTCATACAAGTGAAGATATAAAAGAAAAATTTAAAATGGCAAGAGAACTTGGTTTTGAAGATATAAACATGGATATAATCATAGGACTTCCTGGAGAAGGTCATAAAGAAATGATTCATACATGCGAAGAACTAAAAAAACTTAAGCCAGATAGTATAACAGTACATGGGTTAGCACTAAAAAGAGGCTCAAGAATGTACGAAAAATTTATTCTTGAAAAAGGAATAGAAGTAACTCCTCATGAAGAAATAGTCAAAATGTACGAGTAAAGCAGAAAATTGGCAAAAGACTTAGATATTTCACCATATTATATGTACAGGCAAAAAAATATGGTTGGAAATATGGAGAATTTGGGGTATGCTAAAGAGGATAAGGAATGTATATATAACATTCAGATGATAGAAGAAAGGCAAACAATCATAGCACTTGGAGCAGCTGCCGTAAGTAAAGTTGTATTCTTGGATGAAGATAGACTAGAAAGATTTCCTAACCTTAAGGATCTTCATGAATATGTTACAAGAATAGATGAAATGATTGAAGGAAAGAAAGAATTGTTAAACACACTATATGACAGTTAACAATTATCAGTTAGCAGTTAAGGAAAAAAAGCTTTCAGCTTTAACTGTTAACTGTAACCTGTTAACTATTAACTGAAGTTTGGAGGGATAGATAAATGGCAAATGAAATTCAAGCACCAAAGGGTACGAAGGATATGCTTCCTCAAGATGCTTACAAATGGCATTATATTGAGAACGTATTTAGAAATGTAGCTAAAACATATGGAATAAGAGAAATAAGAACACCTATTTTTGAACATACAGAATTATTCTTAAGAGGTGTTGGTGATACTACTGATATAGTTCAAAAGGAAATGTATACTTTTAACGACAAAGGTAATAGAAGCATTACTTTAAAACCAGAAGGAACTGCGCCAGCAGTTAGAGCTTTTATTGAAAATAGATTATTTAATGAAGCACAACCTACAAAGCTTTATTATATAACACCAGCATTTAGATATGAGAATGTTCAAAAGGGAAGACTTAGACAATTCCATCAATGTGGAGTTGAAATGTTTGGATCTAAAGAACCAACAATGGATGTTGAAGCAATTAAAGTAGCTATGGATACTTTAAAAAAGTTAGGTTTAGAAAGCTTAAGCCTACATATTAATAACTTAGGATGTCCAACATGTAGAGCTAAATATAATGAAGCATTAAAGAAATTCTTGCAAGAAAATTATGAAGGTCTTTGTGATACTTGTAAGTCAAGATTTGAAAAAAATCCAATGAGAATCTTAGATTGTAAAGAAAGAAAGTGTAATGAAATCACAAAGGATGCACCACAAATTTTAGATTATGTATGTGAAGATTGTGAAAATCACTTTAATACAGTAAAGGAATATCTAGATGTATTAGGTATACCATACGTAGTAGATCCAGGTATCGTAAGAGGTCTTGATTACTATACTAAGACTATATTTGAAATAATTAGCTCAGACTTTACAGTATGTGGTGGTGGAAGATACGATAAACTTATAGGTGAACTTGGTGGTCCTGAAATGCCTGCTGTAGGATTTGGAATGGGTGTTGAAAGATTAATAATGACTCTTGAAAAAATGGGTGTAGAAATTCCAAAGGAAAGCTTTATTGATCTTTATATAGGAGCAAGAGGAGAAGAAGAAAAGAAATATGCATTCAAACTTGCTAGTGAACTTAGAGTATTAGGTGTTAAATGTGAAATAAATCATATGGGAAGAAGCGTAAAAGCTGAAATGAAGTTTGCTAATAAATTAGGTGCAGCATTTACTACTATTTTAGGTGAAGATGAATTAGCTAATAAAAAGGTAAGCTTAAAGAGAATGAGTGACGGTGAAGTATTTGAAGTATCGTTAGATAACCTACAAGAAATAGCTGATATTGTAATTGAAAAATAGTATAATTAAATATTTATAATCATGTTAAGGAAAATTTCTTATAACGGATAAAAATATTCAGTTTATAAGGGATTTTCCTTAAATTATAATTGTAAAATCATAGTTTTAAAGATAAAATAGTATTGCTAATTGTAAATTTTTGATTTCTATTATACAATAAAGAGAAGATGTTTTTCAAAACTACAAAATAATTATCTGTGAAGTAGTTTTGCCGGTTTCAGTTTAAAATAATGGTTATATATTATGAGAAATTTATTTGTTTTTGTTAAGAAATTAATTCAAGGCTATTTTTTAGAATGGATTAGGTATATCTTAAAACAAATTAAAGAATATTCTAATGAATATTTTACGTAATTGTTAACTGTTAACTGTTAACTGTTAACTGAATAAAGGAGGAAGTAACAATGGGTGAAGCTTTAAATGGCTTAAAGCGTACAATGATGTGCGGAGAACCTAGAGAAAGCCATGTAGGTCAAAAGATTACCTTAATGGGTTGGGTTCAAAGAAACAGAAAACTTGGTGGACTTGAATTTATCGATTTAAGAGATAAAACAGGTATCATGCAAGTTGTTTTTGGTGAAGAAATAAATGCTGAAGCTTTTGAAAAAGCTAAAGGTGTTAGACCAGAATACTGTATAGCAGTAACTGGTGAAGTAGTAAAAAGAGAAAGCATTAATGAAAACATGCCAACAGGTTATGTTGAATTAAAATGTGAATCTATAAAGATTCTTTCAGAATCAGATACACCACCAATAATAATAAAAGAAGATCTTGATACTGCAGAAGATATCAGATTAAAATATAGATACTTAGATTTAAGAAGACCTGATATGTACAGAATCTTCGATATTAGAAGTAAGACAACTAAAGCTATCAGAGATTACTTAGAAAAACATAATTTCCTAGATGTAGAAACTCCAGTATTAGGAAAATCTACTCCAGAAGGTGCAAGAGATTATTTAGTACCATCAAGAAATTATCCTGGTAAATTCTATGCTCTTCCACAATCTCCACAATTATATAAGCAATTATTAATGATGTCTGGATTTGATAGATATTATCAAATAGCTAAATGTTTCAGAGATGAAGATTTAAGAGCAAACAGACAACCAGAATTTACTCAAGTAGATATGGAATTAAGCTTCGTTGAACAAGATGATATCATGGCATTAAACGAAGGATTAATTGCATATGTATTTAAGAAAGTAGCAGGAGTAGATGTTAAGCTTCCAATAAAGAGAATGACATTTAATGATGCTATGGAAAAATACGGTTCAGATAAACCAGATTTAAGATTTGGAATGGAAATCACAAACATTACTGAAGATGTTAAAGATATGGATTTCGTAGTATTCAAATCAGCAATTGAAGCTGGTGGATCAGTTAGAGCATTATGCTTAAAGGGTGGAGCTTCTTTAGGAAGAAAACCTCTTGATAAATTAGGAGAATTCGTTAAGACTTACAAAGCTAAAGGTCTTGCATGGATTCAATTAAAAGAAGATGGAGTTAAATCTTCAATAGCTAAATTCTTAACTGATGACGTTACTAATGCAATAGTTAAGACTATGAATGCAGAAGAAGGAGATGCTATTTTAATAGTAGCAGATAAGGATTCTGTAGTATTACAAAGCTTAGGTGCATTAAGACTTCACTTAGCTAAAGAATTTGACTTAATAAAAGATAAGAATGAATTTAACTTTACTTGGGTTACTGAATTCCCATTCTTTGAATACAGCGAAGAAGAAGAAAGATTCAAGGCTTGTCACCACCCATTCACAGCACCAATGGATGAAGATTTAGAATTTGTTGAATCTGATCCAGCAAGAGTTAGAGCTAAAGCTTATGACTTAGTATTAAACGGTGAAGAATTAGGTGGAGGATCAATCAGAATCCACGACATGGCTATCCAAGAAAGAATGCTTAAAGCTTTAGGATTTACTGAAGAAAGAGCTTGGGATTCATTTGGATTCTTATTACAAGCATTAAAATTCGGAGCACCACCACACGGTGGATTAGCATTTGGATTAGATAGAATGGTTATGTTCCTAGCTGGAACTGAAAACATCAAAGATGTTATAGCATTCCCTAAAAATCAAAATGCATTCTGTTATTTAAGTGAAGCTCCAAACGTAGTTGAAGAAAAACAATTAACTGACCTTGGAATTTCTATAGCTCCAGTAGTAGAAGAAAAAACTGAAGAATAATTATAAAAATGGCACTGCTAATCAGCAGTGCTATTTTTTTATCAAAAAATATTTTTTCAAAGAAGATATGGTAACAAGTTTTATATTTGAATGTTAATTGCATTAAATTGTAATTAAATTCAATAGATAGTAAAATATAGAGGATAATAAATTTAAGGAGAAGTCGTGTGAGAGGATGAGCAGGCAATCAATTAGAAGACAGATAGAGCATTATGGAAAGTTAAAATCCAATGCAGAAAAAGAATTAAAAAAGTTAGAAGAAGAACTCGAGCTATTAAATGTATTTAGAAGAAAATATATAAGTGCTAAAAGTGATTTGGATTATAATATAACTCACAGAAATAAAAGATTAACTGATACGGAGCTTGCTCTTGTAAATAATATGTTATATATAAAATCAATTACTGACGAAGGAAATACCGGACAGACATTGGAAAGTGTTATTAAAAAGTTAGAGAATAAAGGTGTAGAAAAGCTTGATGACCCCCAACGATTCTCATGACTTGACTGCTGATGAATGGAGAAAAATTTTTAGGTTTAGTAAAAGAAGTTGAAGGAGAGAATCCTATTAACTTTACAAAGTGGGATATATGGTATAGAATCGAAGACTTTGCTGGTGGTATAAATAAAGATGATTATTGTGGCAATATAGACAAGTACTATAAAAAATTAATAGACAAAAATGGTGAGAGTGAAGAAAAAATAAAAGATATATTTGAAAAAGTTTATAGTATTGATTCAGATTATAGTACAAAAATAAATGATAAGATTTCTTCTTTGAAAGATGTTATAAGTGGAATAGACAAGATTTGTGAGAGAATAAAATAAAAGATTTATATTCTATTTATATTTATTAGGACAACCATAGTTCTTGCATTAATTAAAATACTATGTATAGGCTATTAGGTATGCTGTTAAAATAGCCTATGCATAGTATAAATAATCTATTAAAAATAAAATAAATATTCGCTTTTAAATTGAGCATATATTATATCATTAATTTTATTTGAAAAACTGTCTTTTGATACTTCAGCTTCTATTGTTTCATTAAAAGTATTAAGTGGATTTTTTAATATAAGTGTATAAGTAAAGGGGTTTTCAATTATATCAACTATTTTAAATTTAAATATATTATTATCTATATCTGTTAGATTATTTAGGTTAGATGAAATTATTATATTATGGTCTCGTATTCCAATATAATTTATATTTTTTGTAATATTATCACCTACGTAAAAGGAATAACCTATATCTTCAGCATATATTGATGAAGAGGTATTTTTATAGGCTTTAAATATATTTGTACATCCAGTTATTTTAGCTTCAGTTATGCTTTCAGGATGATTAAATAAATAGTCTTTATCGTTTTTATTCAAGGCAGTTCCATTATCATAAACTATAATTTCATCACATATTCTATATGCTTCAGAAATATCATGTGTTACATAAAGAACAATTCCATTGTATTCTTTTAAAATAGATATTAAATCACGTTCTATAGTGCTTTTTAAATTAATATCAAGAGCTGAAAATGGCTCATCTAAAAGCAGTATATCTGGATTTGTTATTAGTGTTCTTGCTAGTGCGACTCTCTGCATCTGACCACCACTAAGTTCTTTTGGATAACGTTTTTCAAGTCCACTTAGTTTAAATCGTTCTATGTAATCTTCAACTAAAGCTTTTCTTTTACTTTCATCCATTTTCATTATTCCACATTCTATATTTTGAGCAACAGTCATATGAGGAAAAAGTGCATAGTTTTGAAATAGTAATCCAACATTTCTTTCTTGAGGACGAAGGTTTATCTTCTTCTCAGAATCAAAGAGAACTTTGTTATTTATTTTTATGTATCCCTTAGTTGGTTTAATTAATCCTGCTATGGCTTTTAAAGTCATACTTTTTCCTGAACCAGAGGCTCCTAGAAGTCCTAATATACCGTGTTCTTGTTTGAAGTTTGCTCTTAATATAAAAGAGGAAAGATTATTTTCTATATTTATATCCAATCCCATAATTATTTACTCCTCATTAGTTTACTTTGATAATCAGCCCAGAAATTTAAGATTAAAATAGATGAAAGTGAAATTGCTACAATTGTAATAACCCATATAAATGCTGTTTTTATATCTCCACCTTCAACTGCAAAGAATATGGCAAGGGGCATAGTTTGAGTTTTTCCAGGAATATTCCCAGCAATCATAAGTGTAGCACCAAATTCACCTATAGCACGTGCAAAGGCAAGTACAATTCCGCCTATTATTCCAGGGAATGCAAGAGGGATAGCAATTTTATAAAAAATTTTGAACTCACTGAGACCAAGTGTACGAGCTGCATATATTATATTTGTATCTATCTGTTCAAAAGCTGACCGACTTGTTCTATACATCATTGGAAATGATACTACTGTAGCAGCTATGACAGTTGCACTCCATGTAAAGATGATAGATTTATTCATTAACATAAATAGTTTTCCTATGGGACCATTTTTACCAATTAAAAGTAGAAGGAAAAATCCCACTACTGTTGGAGGAAGTATCAAGGGAAGTGTGAGTATACCATCAATAAGTCCCTTGAATTTTCCATTATAGTTGGCCATCTTATAAGAGATAAATATTCCTATAAAGAAAGTTATAAACGTTGAAAGAAAGGCTGTCTTTATAGAAATTATTAAAGGTGAAATATTATTAGCCATGAAAATCTCCTTAATTTAAGTACATAATTATTATAAAGCAATATATCCATATTTTTCGAAGATTTGTTTTGCTTTATCACTGAATAAGAAATCTTCAAAAAGTTTTGCAGTATCTTGATTTTTACTATCTTTAACAATTGCAACTGGATAATTTATTGGAGAATGATATTCTTCAGGAATAGTTTCAACTATTTTAATTGAGTCAACTCCATAAGTGTCACTCTTGTATACAAATCCTGCATCTGCATTATTTGATGCTACCCAAGATAAAACTTCTTTTACATCTTTAGCATATACTAGTTTTGGTTGTAAGACATCAAATAAATTCAAGTTAGTTAATACTTCTTTTGCATATTTTCCAGCAGGAACACTTGCTGGTTCACCCATTGCAATATGATTTATTTTGTCAGATGTTAAATCTTCAATTGAATTTACAGTAGTATTTTCATTAATGATTAAAACTAAAGCATTTTTTACTAAATCTTTTTTAGTATCATCTAAAAGAAGACCTGCATTTTCTAATGAGTCCATTTGACTTTCGCCAGCAGATATAAATAAATCACAAGGTGCACCTTGTTCTATTTGTTTTTGTAATGAGCCAGAAGAACCAAAATTAAATGTAAGTTTTATATTAGGATTTTCTGAGTTGAATTCATTTTCTATATCAGCCATAGCTTCTTTTAAGCTTGCAGCTGCAGAAATGGTTAATTCGCTTTTTTCTTGTGTATTTTTAGTGTTTGTTGAGTTACAACCTATTAATGATAAGCAGAAAGTGCATGCTAAAATTAATAAGGTGAGTTTTTTTGATTTATTCACTATAAATCCTCCTTAGTATGAATTTTACGTTAAATAAGAGTGCTAATTGTTAATTTGATAATTATGTCAAATAAATATCTCATAAATATTTTATTCAATAATCTTAAATATTATTTAAAAAATGTATAATAATAGATAATGTATAATAGTAGATATAGAATAAAAGAGTTGTGTAATAAGATATTATATAAATATAAATTGTTTAATGTTTTTGTTGAAATAAATAATTTATATCTGTGAAAGTGGGTGTTTATTATGAAAGTTCAAGTTAATGAACTAAAAAAATTAGAGGCATTTAGCAACATTTCATCAGAAACAATAGAAAAAATATTGAATAAAAGTGACGTAAAAAATTATAAGGCAGGAGAAATATTATTTCAAGATAAAGAAGAAGTATCTACTATTTATTTTGTAATAAAGGGAATAGTATCATTATATAAAATAAATGAGTGTGGCCAGAAAAAAGTCATATTTATGCTAGGGCAGGGAAAAATTATTAATGAAGTAATATTGCAGAGACTTCCTGCTTCCATAAACTGCGAAGTATTTGAAAAAGCATGTATACTTGGAATAAATAAAGATAAATTAATTGAATTGATGAAAGAAGATTTTGATTTGTGCACAAGTATAATAATATCATTATCAAGTAAGACTAGAAGGTTGTATAGACAGCTTAAGAATACACCATCATCTGTAAAGATTGAAAAAAGACTTGCGGCAAAAATATATAAGCTTGGAAAGGATTATGGAGTAAAGTGTGAAGAAGGGATACTTGTTAATATTGATATATCTATAACATATTTGGCGGATTTAATAGGAAGTCAAAGAGAGACAGTATCTAGAACAATAAAAAATCTTCAAGAGAAAAATTTAATAGAATATAAAAATAAAAAAATATATATATTTGATTTGCAAAAATTGTCGGATTACTTTAAAGTACTGTGATTTAAATCACGGTGCTTATATTTTGTTTCTAATATAATAAGAGTATGTGAGAAATTCTTATAGGAATTTACATTTGAATAGATTTTAAATTGCGTTTGTGTAAGTGAAAAAAATAACAAATAAAATTTTTAGAACAAAATGAAAAAAGGAGTATTGTGATGGGCTACAAAATAGTAAATGAAAGCTTAAACTTAATATTTGATAATCTATCTAAAGATTATAATATTTATGCGCCAAAAGTATTTGAAGGAGATGGAACTTTTTCTGATGTTGATGTTATAAGGTATGGTGAAATTTCAAAATTAGAAGAAATAGTTTTTGATAAAAAGTCAGACTATTCATTTAAAGAAGTTTTAACACCTATAACTCAAACTTTATTTTATTTTACAGAAGATGAAGTGACAGTGCCAAGTGCACCTAAAAAAGGAGCAATAGTTTTCTTAAGAAGCTGTGATTTACATGCGTTAAAGAGAATGGATCAAATTTATTTAAATAATGGCCCAGAAGATTTCTATTATAAGAGACTTAGAGAAAATACTAAGTTTATTCTTATGGGATGTACAGAAACATTTGAAAACTGCTTCTGTGTAAATATGGGAAGCAACAAGACAGATGAATATGATGCATATATCAAAGTAGATGGTGATTTTGCTACTATTGACTGTAAGTGGAGTCAATTAGAAGATTTAATAAAAGCAGAGCAATATAAAGAAGAAGAGGTTACACCTGACTTTGTTAGTGAAAATACTGTCAAAGTAAATATCCCAGATAATATTTCTACTAAAGTATTTAATTCTAAGATGTGGGATGAATATACTGAAAGATGTATAGGTTGTGGAAGATGTAACTTTGTATGCCCAACATGTACTTGTTTCACAATGCAAGATATATTCTACAGAGATAACGGAAAAGTTGGAGAACGTAGAAGAATATGGGCTTCATGCCAAATCAATGGATATACAGATATGGCAGGTGGTATATCATTTAGAAAACCACAAGGTGACAGAATGAGATTTAAGGTAATGCATAAGGTTTATGACTATAAAAAGCGTTTTGGATATCATATGTGCGTAGGATGTGGACGTTGTGATGATGTATGTCCAGAATATATATCTTTCTCAAACTGTGTAAACAAACTTGAAGATGCTATTAAAGAGGTGGAATAAATGAAAAACGAATATATCCCATTTATATCGGAAATTAAAGAAGTAATTAAGCATACAGATATTGAGTATACATTCAGAATGACTTATGAAGGCGATGTAAAGCCAGGACAATTCTTTGAAGTATCTATACCAAAGTTTGGAGAAGCACCAATATCTGTAAGCGGTATAGGTGATGGAACTGTAGATTTAACAATAAGAAGAGTTGGTAAAGTTACAAATGAAATATTCACAAATTATGTTGGAGACAAATTATTTTTAAGAGGACCTTATGGAAATGGATTTGATGTTAATGACTACAAAGGTAAAGAAATTACAGTTGTAGCAGGGGGAACAGGTCTTTCTCCAGTAAGAGGTGTTGTAGAATACTTCACTAAACATATGGATGAAGCACAAAGCTTTAATTTAATCTGTGGATTTAAATCTCCAGAAGATATATTATTCAAAAAAGACTTAGAAGCATGGAAAGATAAAATCAACTTAACTGTAACAGTTGATAAAGCAGAAGAGGGATACACTGGACACACAGGTCTTGTAACTGCTTTTATACCAGATTTAGAAATAAAAGATGTAAATAATACCGCATTTATAGTAGTAGGACCTCCAATGATGATGAAGTTTACAGTTCTTGAAATATTAAAAAGAGGAGTTCCAGAAGAAAATATTTGGATTTCTCAAGAAAGAAAAATGTGCTGTGGATTAGGAAAGTGTGGACATTGTAAGATGGATGATACCTACATCTGCTTAGATGGACCAGTATTTAATTACACTAAGGGTAAGAATTTAGTAGATTAATAGGAGGTTTGAATTATGGATATTAATACAAAAAAACTTAAGAAAAATGCTTTCAGAGTTTCTAAAGTAAGAGGTATTGGTGCTTCAAGAATAAGGGTGCCAGGAGGACTTTTAAAATCTGAAGTTCTTGGAATGGTTCAAGAAATAGCAGATAAGTATGGTAACGGATTAGTACATTTAACTACAAGACAAGGTTTTGAAATAGAAGGTATCAGATATGAAGATATGGATAAAGTCACTAAAATGCTTCAACCAATAATAGAAAGCCTTGAAATCAATTTAGAAGAAACTGATAAAGGATACACTGCATCTGGTACTAGAAATATAACAGCATGTATTGGTAATAATGTATGCCCATTTGCTAACTATAACACAGCAGAATTTGCAAAAAGAATAGAAAGAGCAGTATTCCCAAATGATCTACATTTCAAGATAGGACTTACAGGATGCTCAAATGACTGTGGTAAAGCTAGAATGCATGACTTTGGAATAATAGGTATGACTGAACCACAATATGATATGGATAGATGTGTAAGCTGTGGAGCTTGTGTTAAAGCATGTAAGCAGTTATCAGTTGGAGCTTTATCAGTAGAAAACTACAGAGTAGTTAGAAATAAAGAAAAGTGCATTGGATGTGGAGTTTGTGTGACTAAATGTCCAACTAGAGCTTTCACAAGAAGTAAGGAAAAGTATTACAAGCTTACTCTTATGGGTAGAACAGGTAAGAAAAATCCAAGACTAGGTGAAGACTTCTTAATATGGGCTGATGAAGAAAGTATTAAGAAGATAATATTAAATACTTATAAATTTGTAGATAAATATATAGATCCAAATGCACCAGCTAGAAAAGAACATATTGGTTATATAATTGATAGAGTTGGTTTCGAAGAATATAAAAAATGGGCTCTTGATGGTGTAGAACTAGGACCTAAGACTATTATGAAGCATTGTTTACATTGGAGCGGAATTAATTTCAATTCAATAGATAATTAATAGTTAATGTTTTTACAAAGAGTAGCAGCTTAGATTTTTAATTTGGAATTTAACTGTTATGATGATAGATAAAAGCTGGATATAATAGCTTTAAAAGCTATTATATCTAGCTTTGCTCTTAAATCACTTATGGATTGTTTTAATAATTTGATATAAAGCTTATTTAATGTTTTTTAATACATTAAATAGATTTATATATACGACTAAAAAAGAAAAGAGGAAAATAAATGAAAAAGGTTCAATCAACTTGTAATTATTGTGCGTTAGCGTGTAATATAGATTTTCATGTTGAAGACAATAAAATAATAAAAGTTGTACCAACTAAAAATTATCCAGTAAATGATGGGTTTTCTTGTATTAAGGGGCTTTCATTAGACAGACAAAATACTGTTATACCTGAAACTAAGCTTCCAAAGATAAGACAAGAAGATGGTTCATTTAAAAGTATGGAATGGGATGATACATATAAATATGTAGCTGATAAATTCCTTGAAATCCAAGAAAAGTACGGAAAAGAAAGCGTTGCTGGTATAAGCACAGGACAGCTTCCATTTGAAGAATTTGCTTTACTTGGTCATATAATGAGAAATCATTTAAAGACTAATTTAGATGGTAATACAAGATTATGTATGGCAACTGCTGTTGTAGCACATAAACAAAGTTTTGGATTTGATGCACCTCCATATACATTAAAGGATGCAGAACTTTCAGATACTATAGTTTTAATTGGAGCTAATCCAGTAGTAGCTCATCCAATATTCTGGGGAAGAATAAGAAAAAATACAAATAAAAAGCTTATTGTTATTGACCCAAGAAAATCAGAAACAGCAATACATGCTGATCACTGGTATGGAATAAAAGGAAAGAGCGATTTAGCTTTATTCTATACAGTTGCAAATCTTATAATTGAAAAAGATTATGTAAACAAAGAATATATAGAAAAATATACTGAAGGATATGAAGAATTCAAAGAGTTTGCTAAAGATTATACATTAGCAAAAGGTGCTGAAGTTACAGGTTTAACTGAGGAACAAATCCTTGAATTTGTAGAATTAATTCATGCTGGAGAAAGAGTTTCATTTTGGTGGACAATGGGAGTTAACCAAAGCTATGAAGCTGTTAGAGTAGCCCAAGCTATAATCAATTTAGCTCTTATGACAGGAAACATTGGAAGACCAGGAACTGGTGCAAATTCACTTACAGGTCAAAGTGATGCTATGGGTTCAAGATTATTTAGTAATACATCAGGACTTTATGGTGGTGGAGACTTTAATAATGAAGCAAGAAGAAAGAGAGTTGCTGAAGTATTAAACGTAGATGAAAGCGTACTTGCAGAAAAACCAACTGCTACTTATAACGAAATAATTGAAAGAATAAATTCAGGTGAAATAAAAGCTCTTTGGGTTGTATGTACAAATCCAAGACATTCATGGACTAACAATGAAACATTCAAGAAAGCTGTAGATAACTTAGAATTACTTGTTGTTCAAGATATTTATGCAGATACAGATACAGCACAAATCTGTGATGTTTATTTACCAGTAGTTTCAGGAATTAAAAAAGAAGGTACATATATCAATACTGAAAGACGTTTATCAGCAATGAGACCTGCTTTAGATAGAGAAGAAAATGAAAAGACTGACTTTGAAGTAATGCTTGGAATTGGTAAAGCATTAGGAATGGGAAGCTTACTAGATAAGTGGCAAACTCCAAGAGATGTATTTAACCTTATGAAGGAATGTTCAAGAAACATGCCATGTGATATAACAGGTGTTGATTATGATAATTTAGTTGATTCAAAGGGAATTCAATGGCCATTTAGAGAAGGCGATGAATTAAAAGAAGATGAAAGACGTTTATTTGAAGATGGAGTTTATTATACACCAAGCAAAAAAGCTAAATTCGTATTTGAAACTGTAAGGGAAAATCCAATACCTACAACTGAAGAGTACCCACTAGTATTAAATACAGGAAGAGGAACAGTAGGTCAATGGCATACTCAAACTAGAACAAGAGAAATAAGAGCAGTTGCAGATTTGGCTCGTGAAAAAGCTTATTTATTCATGAATACTAAGTTAGCTGAAGACAATGGAATTAAAGAAGGCGATGTAATAAAAGTTAATTCTATAAATGGTCAAGCCTCAGAATTCGTAGTAAGAGTTACAGATAATCAAAGATATGAAGAATTATATGCTCCAATGCATTATATAGAATGTAACAGATTAACTCCATCAGTATATGATTCATATTCAAAAGAACCATCATATAAAACTACACCAATTAATATAGAAAAACTTTAGGAGGGACTTTTATGAAGAGAATTAAAATAGATAGAAGTAAGTGTATCGGCTGTCTTACTTGTGTCGCAGCATGTACTGTAAGTCATGATAGTTGTGATTCAAGAAATAGAGTAACACAAGATAGTAACGGTAAAGAAACACCTGTATTCTGCCGTCATTGTGATAGGCCAGAATGTGTTTATACATGTATGACAGGTGCTATGACAAAAGATGATGAAACAGGATTTGTTTTATATGATAAAGATAGATGTGCAAGCTGTTATATGTGTGTAATGGCATGTCCTTACGGAGTTCTTAAGGCTGACAGATTAAAATACAAAGAAATCATGAAATGTGATATGTGTGTTAGCTGTAGTGCAAAAGATGGAAGCAGACCACAGTGCGTTGAAAAATGTCCAATGGGTGCTATCACATTACAGGAGGTTTAATTTATGAGATATGTTGTAATAGGAGCATCAGCTGCTGGAACAAAAGGAGCTAAACAAATAAGAAAATTAGATAAAGATGCAGAAATAATAATGATATCTAAGGATGATAAAATTTATTCAAGATGTATTATGCATCAATATATGGAAGGTCACAGAACTCTTAAGACACTTGAATTCGTTGAAGATAACTTCATAGAAAACAACAACATCAACTGGATTAAAGGTGTAACTGTTACTGGAGTTGATATAAATGAAAAATGCGTAAAATTGGACAATGGAGAAAGCGTTGCATATGATAAGCTTCTTATAGCTACTGGTGCACATACATTCTTCCCACCAGTACCACATTTACAAACTGCAAAGAATGCAATTGGATTCCGTAATTTAGATGACTGTGAAACAATAATGGAAATGTCTAAAACTTGCAAGAACATTGTAGTTATGGGGGCAGGTCTTGTTGGAATAGATGTTATTTAAGGTCTTTTAGATACTGATTGTACTATAACATTAGTTGAATTCCAAAACAGAATGCTTTCACTTCAATTAGATAAAAAAGCAGCATCTACTTATGAAAAAGCTTTTGCAGCTAAAGGTGTAATTCAACATTATGAAAAAGGTGTAAAAGAATTAATAGTTGATGAAGACGAAAATATAACTGAAATAGAATTAACTACTGGTGAAAGAATACCTTGTGATTTATTAATATGCTGTGCAGGGGTAAGATCTAATATGGAATTCTTACAAGGCAGTGGAATAGAATGCGATAAGTTCGGATTAATAATAGATCCATCTGGTAGAACTAATGTTGAAGATGTATATGGTGCAGGAGATGTAACTGGAAGAAATTCAATATGGCCTGTAGCTACAAAAGAAGCATTAGTAGCAGCAAGTAATATGTGTGGAGTAGAAGAAGAAATGACAGATTTCTTTGGAGCTAAAACTACTATGAATTTCTTTGGTATTCCAACAATGTCAATAGGAATAAATACACCACCAGATGATACTTATGAAGTTGAAACTAAAAGTGATGATAAAGGAAACTATAAGAAGATAATCCACAAAGATGGAAAGATATATGGAGCTATACTTCAAGGTGATATAGCATATGGCGGAGTATTACTACAAATTATAAGAAGAGGTTTAGATATATCTAAATTCAGTAAATCATTATTTAAATTAGATTACTCAGATTTCTTCTATGAAAAAGATGATCTTCAATTTGATTATAAATAATAGAGTATTCTAATAAATGGTGTATAAAATTTTAGAAATTAATTACTCTATATTATGATAGATAATTACAGGTAAAAGGGGAATTTATATTGATGAGTAAGACATTTTTTCAGAAATTAGAGAATATACCAGTGCCACTTCTTCCAACAATGGTAGGAGCTTGCACTCTTTCAAATGTTTATGCTAGCTTTGGTTATACATGGGTAAGAGATATTACTATGATTGCAGCTGCAGCAGTGTTGATTGCTTTCTTAATAAAGATAATATTTCATACTAAAACAGTAATAAAAGAGTATAATAATACTGTATTATCAAGTCTTTATGCTGGATATACAATGATAATGATGATACTTGGAGCTATTATATTTGATTTTGCTCCTAGATTTGGTAAAGCTTTATGGCTTATAGCAATAGCACTTCATGCAATACATATATTAGTATTTACATACAGAAATGTATTAAAAGGTGTAGATAGGGACACTTTTGTTCCAAGCTGGTTTGTTACATATAACGGTATAATGGTTTCTACAGTTCTAGGAGGAGTTATGAATGAACCGTTATTATGCAAAATAATAGTTTATTATGGAATAGCTGTATTTGTATTAATAATACCATTTATGATATACAGATTAGCTAAATATCCTATAAAGGATGGATTTTATCATACTCAAGCTGTAGTGCTTGCACCATCAAGTCTTTGTGTTGTAGGTTACATAAATTTCATTAAAGAACCAAACTTGATTTTAATATCAGCATTATATATTGCTGTATTATGTGCATTAGCATTTATAATATATAAGTTACCAAAGTTCTTTTCCTTTGCTTTTTATCCAGGATTTGCGGGGATTACATTCCCTATGGCTATAGGAATTTTTGCTTCATTAAAGATGAGCGGCCTTATGACTTCTTTAGGATATGAAACATTAGGATATATGATTAAGCAGTTAAGTGGAATACAGATATATATGACAACAGCTATGATAAGTTATGTTTTATATAATTTCTTAAGAATGCCGTTTAAAAAGACAGCATAGACAACTAATAATATTATTTAAAGGATGATTTTCTTATGGAAATATGTGCATTAATATTAGCTGGTGGAAAAAGCAGCAGAATGAACGGAAATAATAAAGCTTTTCTGAAATACAAAGATAAAACTTTTATTGAAAATATAATATCGGAATTAGATATTTTTGATAAAATATATATTTCTGTAGATAGCAAGGAAAAGTATAGAGATTTAAATTATGAATTAGTAGAAGATGAATTTAAGGAAATTGGTCCTATAGGGGGAATATATTCTGCCTTAAAGACTATAAAGCAAGATTATGTTTTTGTAATTGCATGTGATATGCCTAAAATAAAAAGAAACCTTATAGAAGTTCTTATAAATAGCATAGAACCAGAAGACAAATGCGTAGTTTTTAAAGATGATGAAGGAAGAGTTTATCCACTAGGAGGTATTTATTCCAAAAAGTCTCTTCCGATTATTAAAGAAATGATAGATAATAAGAATTATAAACTTCAAAACCTTGTTAAAAAACTTGATGGAAAAGTATTATCTATTTCAGAATGCAATTTAGATAATGATCTGTTTATTAATGTAAACAATCCAGAAGAATATGAGAATTTAAATAAATAAAAATAATTCAATTTAAAAATTAAATAATCTCCGAACAACTGTGTCTAAGGATTAATGAAATGTCTATGATGCTTTTGTCAAGCAATATTTTGTATTAAGTTTGCGTAACATGAGATAAATATTGCTTCAGGGTTCTATGGGAAACCATGCAGCCTTCCGTCTTTGAAAAGGAGTATTATTTAAATTAAAGTCTTACTAAATATAAGTTATGAAAGAATATTTGTTATATAGTCAATTCACCAAAGATAAAAAATATATATTTTGTAATAGATGAAAAAATAATTAGATATATTTAATGCTTAAATTTAGAGGCTTTAATTTGAATAATTAATGATAATGTTAGTAAAAAAGAATGCTGACTTTTCATCTCCTGGTACTAATGAGGAAATGAAAAGTCAGCATTTTTAGTGAAGGGTGATAAAAGATGAAACAAATAGAAACAGTAAATGCAGTTGGGCATGTACTTTGCCATGATATAACTAGAATAGTAAAGGATGTAGTGAAGGATACTCCTTTTAGAAAGGGGCATGTAGTAACAGAAGAAGATATTCCAGTACTTCTTTCAATAGGGAAAGAGCATTTATATGTATGGGAAAAGAAAGAAGGAATGCTTCATGAAGATGAGGCTGCAGAAATTCTTTATGATATATGCAAAAATGATAATATGTCTGGAACAGAAATAAAAGAAGGTAAAATCGAACTTAAAGCAGATATTGATGGTCTTTTTAGAGTTGATGTAGATAGACTTAATGCAATAAATGATTTAGATGATATTATGATAGCTACAAGACATACAAACTATGCTGTTAAAAAAGGAGATAAACTTGCAGGTGCAAGAGTTATACCTTTAATAATAGAAGAAGAGAAATTAAAAGAAGCTCAAAAAGTAGCAGGAGATAAACCTCTTCTAGAACTTCTTCCATATAAGAAGATGAAAGCTGGTATAGTTACTACAGGTAGTGAAGTATATCATGGAAGAATTAAAGATACATTTACTCCAGTAGTTGTAAATAAATTAAAAGAATATGGAATAGAAGTAGGCTGGCATAAAATCGTAGATGATAAAAATGAAATGATAGTAGATGCTATAAAGGAAATAAAGGAAAGTGGAGCAGACTTAATTCTTTGTACAGGTGGAATGAGCGTAGACCCAGATGATCTTACTCCAGGAGCTATTAAAAAGAGTGGAGCAAATATTGTTCAATATGGAGCACCAGTTTTACCAGGAGCAATGTTCCTTCTAGGATATTTTGAAGATGGTACACCAATTATGGGACTTCCAGGTTGTGTTATGTTCTCAAGAGCTACTGCATTAGATTTAGTACTTCCAAGAGTTGCAGCAGGAGTAACAGTAACTAAAAAGGATATTAACAGAATGGGACATGGAGGATTATGTTTCTCATGTAAAGTATGTACTTATCCAAGATGTGAATTTGGTAAAGGAGTATAAGATATGAAATTAAGAATAGAACTTGAAGAAGCAGTTTCTATTATGGAAGCTCATGTACATGAAATAAATGAATATGAAGAATTAAATATTGAAGATGCTAATGGTAGAGTTCTAGGTGAAGATGTTTATTCAATGATAAACAATCCTCCTTTTGACAGATCACCACTAGATGGTTATGCGTTAAGAGCAGAAGATACTATAGGAGCATCAAGAGAAAATCCAGTTATTTTAAAAGTAGTAGATGAAGTATTTGCAGGAAGTTATAGTGAAAAGACACTTGAAAAAGGTGAAGCTATTAGAATAATGACAGGTGCAAAAATGCCAGAAGGTTCTGATTGTGTAATAAGACAAGAAAATACTGATGAAGGTATGGAGAAGGTTGAAATATATGAAGAACTTAAGGTTCATGCTAACTACATATTTGAAGGTGAAGATATAAAGAAAAATTCACTTATTATGAAAAAAGGTGAAGTATTAACTTATGTACATATAGGAATATTAGCAAGTATGGGATATTCCAAAGTAAAGGTAAAGAAAAAGTTAAAAATAGCTCTTTTTGTAACAGGTGATGAAGTAAGTGAACCAGGAAAGCCACTTTTAGAAGGAAAGATATATGATAGCAATATGCATTTATTTGGAGCAAGACTAAGAGAATTAGGAATGGAGCTTACTAAATGTGAAATAATAGGCGATGACTATAAAGTTGTTGGAGATAAAATAAAAGAAGCTATGAAGGTATCTGATATTGTAATGACTACTGGAGGAGTGTCAGTAGGTAAGAAGGATATTTTACATGAGGCACTTCCTTACATAGGAGCAGAAATGCTTTATTGGAAAGTGAATTTACAGCCAGGAACTCCAGCTATATTTTCAATGTATGATAATAAGCCAATATTAAGTCTTTCAGGAAATCCATTTGCTACACTTGCAACTTTTGAGATTTTAGGAATACCAGTATTGTCAAAAATGAGCGGAAACTCACAAATAAATATAAGAAGAACTACTGGAGTAATGGAAAGTGAATTTAATAAGAAGAGCAGGATAAGAAGATTTGTAAGAGCGTATTACAATGAAGGAAAAGTAAAATTATTAGATAAAAAGCATTCATCAGGAGTACTTTCATCAATGATTGGCTGTAATGCCCTAATAGATATAAAGCCTGGTACGGAAAAATTAGAAATTGGAGATACTGTAGATATAATATTAATTTAATATGTAAGGGGAAGGTAGACATGGAAAATAAATTAACTCATTTTGATAGTAAAGGTAATGCAATAATGGTAGATGTATCAGAAAAAGATATTACTCAAAGAGTTGCTATAGCAAAAGGAAAAATACTTGTAAATAAAGCTGTTATGGATGCTATTTTAAATGATGCAGTAGAAAAAGGCGATGTACTTGGAGTAGCAAGAGTTGCTGGAATAATGGGTGTAAAGAGAACATCAGAATTTATACCTATGTGTCATCCACTTATGATAACAAAATGTAGTATTGATTTTAATGTAAATGAAGATGAAAAATATATTGAAGCAATATGTACTGTTAAAGTTAACGGAAAAACTGGAGTTGAGATGGAAGCACTTACAGGAGTAAATGTAACACTTTTAACTATTTATGATATGTGTAAGGCAATAGATAAGACCATGGAAATTACAGAAGTTCACCTAGCTAAAAAGACAGGTGGAAAAAGTGGAGAATTCATTAATGAAAGAGAAAAATAAGCCTGTATTAATAGCAGTCAGTGGTGTTAAAAATTCAGGAAAAACAACATTAATTGAAAAGCTAATTCCAAAGCTTAATAGTGAAGGACTTAAGGTTGCTACAGTAAAGCATGATGGTCATGACTTTGATGCAGATATTGAAGGAACAGATACTTTTAAGCATAGAAAAGCAGGAGCATATGGAACAGCAATCTTTTCAAAAAATAAGTTTATGATAATAAAAGAACAAAAGAATACTTATGAGAATGAACTTATTTCATATTTTGATGATTGTGATGTAATACTTTTAGAAGGATTTAAATTTTCAGATTATCCAAAGATAGAAATAATACGAAAAGGAAATTCTTCTGAGAGCGTATGTAAAAAGGAAACTCTTTTAGCTGTTGTAAGTGATATTGAAGAATTAAAAAGTAATAATGGTGACTTAAGAGTTATAGATATTAATGATATAGATTCAATAGTAGAATTATTAATTGATTATATAGGGAGGTGCAGGATATGTTAGATATTTATAATAGAAAAATAGATTACATAAGAATTTCAATTACAGATAGATGTAATTTAAGATGCGTATACTGCATGCCAGAACAAGGTATACAACTTGTGGAACATGATGATATCTTATCTTATGAAGAAATAGTAAGATTATGTAGGCTGTTTGCTAAAATAGGAATAAGCAAAGTTAAAATAACAGGGGGAGAGCCTTTAGTAAGAAAAGATGCACATAAGCTTATAAAGACTATTAAAGAAATTGATGGTATAGATAATGTTACATTGACTACAAATGGTATACTCCTTGAAGATCAAATTGATGATTTAGTAAATGCAGGATTAGATGCAGTTAATATAAGTATAGATACATTAAAAGAAGATAAATATAGAGAAATAACTAGACTAGGTGATATTAATAAAGTAATGAATGGCATAAAGAAGTGCCTTACATACGAGAATTTAAAAGTGAAGATAAACTGTGTGCCAATTAAAGGTGAAAATGAAGAGGAACTTTTAGATTTAATCAATATCTGTAAGGATAACGATATAAGTATAAGATTTATAGAAGTAATGCCAATAGGTCTTGGAAGAAACATGGATGGCTTTACTGATGAAGAAATTATAGAAATAGTAGAAAGAAATATAGGAAAACTAACACCTTACCATGGAAAATTAGGCAATGGACCAAGTAATTATTATAGTCTTGAAGGATATAAAGGAAAGATAGGTTTTATAAGTGCAGTTAATCATAAGTTCTGTGAAAACTGTAACAGAGTAAGACTTACATGTGAAGGCTTCCTAAAAGCATGTCTTCAATATAATATAGGAACTGATATTAAAACACTTCTTAGAAGTGGAAAAAGTGATGAAGAAATATTAGAAGCTATAAAGAATACAATTTATAATAAGCCAGAAGAACATAGCTTCAATTTGATTATTGATAAGGAAGAAGAAAAAGAAAAGAAGGGTATGTCTCAAATAGGAGGCTAGTATAAATTCGCAACTATCTGCGAAAGAAATATATTGATAAATATAAAAATATATATTTTGAAGAATATAAAAATATAGAAATATATGAATATGTATATATAAGAATATATATATTTGCTTGGAGAATGAGGCTTTGAGCAAAAGATAATTTAGTATATAGAAGAATAATTTTTAAATTAAAGATTATTTTAATTGTATAGATATAAATATAGACTAAGAATGCGATAAATATTTAAAAAACATATTTAGAAAATTGAAAGAAGAGGTACGGCTATGATGGGAAAAGTAATAGCAGTTTGTATAAGTGAAAAAAGAGGAACAGTTAAAAAGAATATAAAGGAATGTAATGTAGTAGAAGGCTATGGATTAGAAAATGATGCTCATGGTGGAAACTGGCATAGACAAGTAAGCCTTTTATCATACGATAGAGTAAAGGAATTTAATGAAAGAGGCGGAAATGTTATAGACGGAGATTTCGGTGAAAATATTTTAGTAGAAGGATTAGATTTTAAGACATTCCCAGTAGGAACAAAATTTAAATGCAATGATGTAGTATTAGAACTTACTCAAGTAGGGAAGAAGTGCCATTCAGAATGTGAAATATTCCATAGAGTAGGAGACTGTATTATGCCTAGAGAAGGTGTATTTACAAAAGTTATACACGGTGGAAAAGTTAAAGTGGGAGATGAATTCATAGTATGTACAGAGTAGCAATAATAACATCAAGTGACAGCGGATATGCAGGACAAAGAGAAGATAAAAGCGGTCCAGAAATAAAAAGAATAGTTGAAAGTCATGGATTTGAAGTTGTACATAAAGTAATACTTCCAGATGAAAGAGAAATGCTTAGTGCAGAAATGAAGAGAATTGCTGATGAAGATATAGCAGATCTTATTTTAACAACTGGTGGAACAGGATTTTCTCCAAGAGACTGGACTCCAGAAGCAACTATGGATATAGCTGAAAGAATGGTGCCAGGAATACCAGAAGCTATGAGAGCATTCAGCATGCAGATAACAAAAAGAGCAATGCTAAGTCGTGCTACTGCTGCAATAAGAAAGCAAGCTTTAATAATAAATATGCCTGGAAGTCCAAAGGCAGTTGATGAATGTTTAGAGTATATAGTTTCAGAATTAAACCATGGATTAGAAATTTTAAAGGGTACAGCATCAAACTGTGCTAGAAAATAATAAAATATCTAAATGTAGAGCTAAGATAAAATGATTAGCTCTATATTTATATTAAAGATTAGTGATAAAATACAAAGAACCCAATATTCTTTCTACTGTGCTATAGAAAGAATATTGGGTTTCTTAGGAGTTTTGTGTAATTTCTATTTATATAATTTACTGGCTGATACTTATATAAATAGTATAGATTTTTTTATATGCATGTGTTTTATCATATGGAGGAGAGAAGGCCTCCATTTGACTTTTGTTTGTTGTGTAAATTCTATGGTTGGTTAATACCTAAAAATTTATTAGAATAATTTAGAGTAGTATTCTACTACTAATGAATCATTAATTTCAATTGGCACTTCGTGTCTTTCTGGGAATCTAGTTAATACACCAGAAAATTCTGATTCATTTTTGCTTAAGTAAGGATATACGTTAAGCATATTTACTGTAAAGTTGTCTACGAACATTTGATTTTTTTGAGATTTCTCTCTAAGAGAAATAGTATCGCCTATGTTTACATTGAATGAAGGGATATTTACTTTTTCTCCATTAACTAAAATATGTCCGTGAACAACCATTTGACGAGCTTGAGCAAGTGAATTTGCGAAGCCTAATCTGTAAACTATATTATCTAGTCTGCATTCTAATAATTTAATTAATGCGTAACCTGTTTGTTCAGGTGACTTGAATGCTTTTCTTGCATAATTTACAAATTGTTTTTCCATTACACCGTAATAAGCTCTAAGTCTTTGTTTTTCTAATAATTGAGTACCGTAAGGTGATAATTTCTTGGAATCTCTTGCAGTACCCCTATCAGCTCTGTTCATTGCTTTTGGGTGACCAATAACATTAAGTCCTAATCTTCTACATCTCTTAAATCTTGGTCCCATCATTTTTGCCATAATTTATCATCTCCATATATCTTATAGATTTGCCGCGATAAAATTAAGCCCATAGATAATATAACATAATTTTTTCATAAAGTAAATGAAAATGAGTATCATTTATTAAAATTTATATTTATTTCAGAGTGAAACACTAGACATTAAAAAATTAATAATAAATATAGGATTAAATTATTAAATTAACTAAAAGAAAAAGTATCAATTGCAGAAGGGTTTGTTACATCAAGTCTTTTATTTTGTGTAGGGGCAATGGCTGTAGTTGGTTCTCTTGAAAGTGGATTACAAGGCAATCATACAACACTTTTTGCAAAATCAGTCCTTGATGGAGTATCTTCAATTATTTTTACATCAACACTAGGTATAGGAGTTATACTTTCATCATTAACTATATTAGTTTATCAAGGTACTATAACTTTATTAGCAGGATGTTTAGCAACTATTCTTACAGATACAGTTATTACAAGTATGTCGGCAATAGGAAGCTTATTAATATTAGGCCTTGGATTTAATATTATAGGTGCAGCAGAGATTAAAGTAGCAAATTTATTACCAGCAATATTTCTTCCTATTATTATTGATATACTTATGAAATTCTTTTAAGGAGAAAAAAGATGAGTTTGACAATTTTACTTTTACTATTGATAATTATTTTAGCAATTGGTATAGTAGTAGGAATTATAAGGAAGAATAAGCTGCTTTTAATGGTGTCAGCTATATTACTTATAGTTATAGTAAGCTTCATTCTATTTCTTATATTTGTACTAATACCAAGTATGTAATATTAGATTAAAAGAGGCGAAAATTTAAAATGTCAAAAAAGAGATTATTAGAACTGGATATTATGAGGGGAATTGCATTTTTATTTGTAGTTATTCAGCATACTATAGGAGGCTTTTCATATAGGGATGATATAAGTATAAATGATTTTTACATATCGAAGCTTTTATATGTAGTAGCACGATCAGGTGTACCTATATTTGTATTCTTAAGTGCAGTAGCACTTTTATATAGATATGATGATAAGCTTGATATAAAAGATTTCTATATTAAAAAGATAAAGTATTTATTCCTGCCTTTTGCAATATGGTCAATATATAGATTAAAATGTACAGGGACAGAAATAGATGGTACTGTAATATGGCGTGTACTCAGTGGTGATTCACAATATCATTTATGGTATATGTCTATGATAATAAGAATTTATTTATATTTCCCATTGATATATCTTTTAAATAAGCATCTTAAGAAACAGAGTAGAAATACTAAGATAGGAATATTTTTAGTTCTAACAGTATGCTACATAATAATTAATGATATAAATATATCTGGAATTATGACTAATTTCTTTTTTACTAATCCAAGTGAGCAACAAGTACGTTTTATGAATAATACACCATTAAATTATGCATATTACTTTATATTAGGTGCATTTGTAGTAAATGATTATGAAAAAATCAAACAAGCAATCATAAACAATAAGTACAAGTTATTACTTGCATATATAATACTTCAAGGATATGAGTATTATATAGAGTTAGGTGGAAGTATTACAGATACATTTAAAACTATTAATAACTACTTACCTGTACATGCAGTTTGCATGAGTATATTAATTTTACTTCTTATTATAGGATGTAGTTACGTTGAAACATCATTTGTTTATCTTTCAACAATATTAAAATTTATAAGCAGATACTCATTTCCAGCTTATTTAATACATGTATCTATTTTGAATGATTTAACTTTTAAGATGGCTATAACAAATCAGTTGTCATGTAGCGTTAAATTTTGGTATATTGGAGTAGTAAAGAGCATAGTGATATGCTGGGCATTAAGCTATTTACCTTTTTCAAAATACTTTTTAGGCTGTAAAACAAAATTGAATATGAATAAAATAAGAAATATTGCATCAAAAGATTTAATTAATAAGTGGAAAGATATTTTGTATAATTGTATTAGTAAGGCATAGAAAAGAAACTGCTGTAGTCTATTTAAATTATGATAGATTACAGCAGTTTCTTTTCATATTAAACAAAAAATATGTTATATATTATTTTTCATCAATTAAGTATTTTTCAACTAATTTACTAGCATCTTCAATACAACCAGGACAATGTCTTTTTACAACACCATCATCAATTCCTTTAAGTTCTTTACATACAGTAGTTGTATTCATTTATTTAAATTCTTCAGCCATTTCTTTAACTAACTTATAAGTAGAAGCTTTAGTACTTCCAGGCATTACAAGACCATTACTATTTTTTAAGCCAGCTAACATTATAGCACCACTAAGAGCACCACATGTACTTTGCATAGCACCCATACCAAGGCCAAAGCCTTCTGAAATTCTAAATGCAGTTTCTTCATCCATTCCAAATAAGTCACAATAAGTACAAAGAACAGCTTGTGCACAGTTATAGCCTTTGCTATGTTTTTCAGCAACAATATCAATTCTACTTTCCATAAATAAATCCTCCTAATAAATTATTATTAAAATTAATGTAAATATAATCAAGTTTAAGTATACATATTACTTATTATCTTTTCAATTAGAAAAATATCTTTTGATTATTAGTAAGGATATAAAAGTAATGAAATAAATTAATTTTTTGAGATTTTTACTCCTTTGTAAGTGCTTTTATCAGGTGTTCTTTGAAAGACTGCCATACAAAAAATTAAATAGATTTTTTATAAATGCTTAGAAAACGTATTCTTTGGCTATATTATTATGATTTTATTATTGAAATATAGGTTTTAAAATCATAAAGAGTAAAAAAATAGTATTTACAAAGGAAAAACGTAATGGTAATATCTATATGTATAATCCATAAAAAGTAAAATAAGTGATGTAATAGAATTTATTCAATAAAATAGGTTAAGTTTAATTTAGTTGGAATATTTTTATGTTGATTTTTTGAAAATATTTCAATTGTGAAATATAAAATTACAAATTTATGTATTAAAGAAGTGGGGGAAAAACATTGGAAGAAAGAGTAATAGAAATTGGTGATGTATTTAAAATTTTGAAGAAAAGATTTGTGCTGATAATTAGCTTTACAGTAATAGCTACTGCATTAGCATCATTTTTAAGTTTTTATGTAATAACACCGCAGTATGTCTCAAGTACAAAATTATTTATAGGTAAAGAAGCAGCTGAAAATCAAAAATATAGTGTGAATGATGTTCAAGTATATCAAAAGTTTCTTAATACGTACTCAGAAATATTGCAAACAAGTGATCTTATTGAAAAAGCAATGAAAAATAATGACATTGAATTATCTCCAGGAGCAGTAAGTTCTGGACTTACTGTAAGTCCAAAAGCAGATACTCAAATAATTGGTGTCAGCTTTAAATGTACTGATCCAGAGCTATGCAGAGATGTGTTAGATGCAGTAACTGCTGAATTTATTGAAGAATCAGGAAAACTTATTCCAGATGGAAATGTACAAATTATACAAAAAGCTAATTTACCGAAAAATCCTGTTAGTCCTAATAAAGTAAAGAATATAGCAATTGGATTTTTAGCAGGGTTAATGCTAGGAATACTTGTAGCATTTTTTATTGAGTATATGAACAATACAGTCTTAAGTGCTGAAGAATTAGAAGAAATATTGGATGTTCCTGTAATTGGGAAGATACCAGTTGAATCATAGGAGGACATAGTAATGTTTGTTATTGAGAAAAAACCAAAATCATTTGTATCAGAAGCATATAGAACATTAAGAACTAATATACAGTATTCATCTTTTGATAAAAAACTTAAGACTATTTTAGTAACAAGCTCTGATAGTAATGAAGGAAAATCAACAATAAGTGGAAATCTTGCATTAGCATTTGCACAAAGTGATAAAAGAGTGCTTTTAATTGACTGCGATTTAAGATCACCTTCAATTCATAAGATGTTTAAAATATCAAATATTTATGGTCTTTCTGAAGTATTATTAGGGACTAAAAGAATAGGGGAAATGATTAAAAGTTATAACAACAAGATTGATATACTTCCATCAGGTAATCTTCCTCCAAACCCATCAGAATTATTGGGTTCAGAAGCTTTTGAAAATCTTATAGAACAACTTAAGGAAAGTTATGATTTGATAATTTTAGATAGTGCACCAGTAAGAGTTGTTTCTGATTCTCAGCTTTTAGCAGCTAAAGCTGATGGAACTATATTAGTAGTTAAAAAGGATAAAACTAAAATAAATTATATAAAAGAATCAAAAAATCTTCTTAAAAATGTTGGAGCTAATATTATTGGTTGTGTATTAAACTACAATGATAAACCTGGAAGAAAGAATAAAGAATATTATGTAAATGAAGAAGTTTCTGCAAATTAATTTGCAAAAAATAAATATATATTAGGGGGAAAAATGACTGAGGCATTTGTTAAAGAAAGGAAAGAAATTGATGAAAAAGGTGCAAATGTAGGAAAAGGATATAAATTTATCAAAAGAACTGTAGATGTAGTGTGTTCACTAGGAGCATTAATACTATTAAGTCCTATTTTCTTAATTGTTGCTATAGCAATAAAATTAGAATCCAAAGGACCAGTATTATTTTCTCAAGAGAGAATAGGATACTATGGAAAACCATTTAAGATGTACAAATTTAGATCTATGGTTGCAAATGCGGAAGAACTAAAGAGAAAGCTGGCAGCGGAAAATGAAATGGATGGACCTATGTTTAAGATGAAGGAAGATCCTAGAGTTACAAAGGTAGGAAAGTTTATAAGAAAGACAAGTATTGATGAACTTCCACAGATTATTAATATCCTTAAGGGAGAAATGAGTTTAGTAGGGCCAAGACCTTCACTTCCAAATGAAGTAAAGGAATTTGAAGAATGGATGCTTGAAAGGCTTAAAGTAAAGCCAGGACTTACATGCTATTGGCAGGTAAGTGGAAGAAACGATATTGATTTTGAAAACTGGATGAAGCTTGATATTAAGTATGTAAAAGAAAGAAATACTTTATTAGATTTTAAACTTATATTTAAAACATTTTTTGTGCTATTTGGGGACGAGCATGCAAGATAGAAAAGGGGAAAAGAAATGAAAATAGTTGTTGCAGGAACAGGATATGTAGGATTAGTTACAGGAGCATGTCTTGCTGAGAAGGGGCATAATGTAACTTGTGTAGATATAGACCAAAATAAAGTGGATATGATGAAAAAGGGAATATCTCCTATATATGAACCAGGATTAGATGAATTATTAAAGAGAAACCATGATGAAGGAAGATTAGATTTTACATTAGATTATAAAAATGCATATAAGGATGCTGACTTAGTATTCATAGGAGTCGGTACTCCGGAAAGAGAAGATGGTTCTGCTAATCTTGATTATGTATTTAATGTATGTAAGCAGATTGCTGAAAATGTAGAACATGATTGTTTAGTAGTAGTTAAATCTACAGTGCCAATAGGTACAAACGATAGAGTAGAAGAATTCTTAAAGGAAAATGTAAGAGAAGGAATTCATATTGAAGTGGCTTCAAACCCAGAATTCTTATCACAAGGAACAGCAGTAAAAGATACTCTTGAAGCAAGAAGAATCGTTATTGGAGTTGAATCTAAATATGCTGAAGAAATATTAAAAGAAGTATATGAAAGATACAATCAGCCAATAGTTGTTACAAATAGAAGAAGTGCAGAAATGATAAAGTATGCATCTAATGATTTCTTAGCACTTAAGATTTCATTCATAAATGAAATAGCTAATTTCTGTGAAATAGTTGGAGCAGATATTCAAGATGTAGCAAAAGGAATGAGCTATGATCCAAGAATAGGAGATAAATTCTTAAATGCAGGTTTAGGATACGGAGGTTCATGCTTCCCTAAAGATACAAAAGCTCTTCACTGGCTTGCAAATGATAATGGATATGAACTTAAAACAATAAAAGCAACTATTGAAGTTAATGAAAATCAAAAATATAAATTATTCAGAGAAGCTAAGAAGATATTTGGAAGCTTAAAGGGGCTAAAAGTAGCTGTATTAGGACTTACATTTAAACCAGGAACAGATGATTTAAGAGCAGCTCCATCAATACCTAATGTAAGAAGATTATTAGATGAAGGGGCACAAATTGTAGCTTATGATCCAGTAGGAGAAGAAAACTTTAAGAGAATATTCCCTACAGAAATAGAATATGTAAATACTCCTGAAGAAACTTTAAAAGATGCTGATGTTGCATTTATATTTACTGAATGGGATGAAATAAAGAATGTTAAATTAAGTTCTTTCGAAGAATTAATGAATACTCCTATAGTATTTGATGGTAGAAATTGTTATTCATTAAAAGAAGTAGAAGAAAGAAATATTGATTATTACTCAGTTGGAAGAAAAGCAGTGTTAAATTATAAAGAAAGTGTGAAAGCAGAAATAGCAGCAACAGTTAAATAAAGAAAAAGAAGGTGAAGGTATGTTATGTGCATTAATAATGGCTGGAGGTAAAGGTACAAGATTTTGGCCTTTATCTACAGAAGAAAGGCCTAAGCAGTTTTTAAATCTTTTAGGAAAGAAAACAATGATACAAATGACTGTTGATAGAGTAAGGCCTATTATACCTATTGAAAGAGTATTTGTATGTACAGTTTCATCTTATGTAGAGCTAGTTAAAGAGCAGTTACCAGAACTTCCTGAAGAAAATATAATAATTGAACCAGAAGGAAGAAATACAGCACCATGTATTGCTTTATCTTCTATGATAATAAATAGAAGATTCGAGGATGCATCTATAGTTGTTTTTCCATCTGATCATTTAATTAAGGATGAAGAGAAATTCAGAAATATTATTTTAGATTGTGATAAATTTTTAGATAATAATGAAACTGCATTAATCACTATAGGAATGAAGCCAGATAGACCTGAAACTGGTTATGGGTACATAAGATATAATCAGGAATCATTTAAATTAAAAGAAGATAGCTTTATAAAAGTTGATAAATTTGTAGAAAAACCAAATTTAGAAAAGGCAGAACTTTATTTAAATGAAGGAAATTATCTTTGGAATGGTGGAATGTTCATATGGAAAGCATCTAATATAATTAATCAAATTAGGGAGTATTGTCCAGACATATATGAACCATTAAAGGATATTCAAACAGCAGAGGAAGCAAGTTTAAGTGATTTAGTAAAAGAAAGATATAGTGACACTAAAGCAATATCAATAGATTATGCTGTATTAGAAAAATCAAATGAAATATATGTTCTCCCTGCTGATATTGGATGGGATGATATTGGAACTTGGAAGTCTGTTGAAAGATATAAAAAGAAAGATGATTTCAACAATATAATTGAAGGAAATGCCAAAGTAATTGAATCAACATCAAATATAGCCTTAAATATTGGTAAAAAAATTATAATGATTGGCATTGATGATGTAATGGCATTGGAAACAGAGGATAGTATTTATATAGTTAGCAAAGAAAAGATGGAAAATTTAAGAGATTATAGATATATAGTTTAAATGCAGAAAGGGGTAAATATGAAAATTGCATTAGTACATGATTGGTTACCATTTATGGGAGGTGCGGAAAGAGTATTGTCTAATTTTATTGAGTTATTTCCAGGAGCGCCTGTATATACAACAATATGTAATAGAGAAAAAATTGATTCTCCAATAAAAGAAGCTAAAATTATAACATCTCATTTACAAAAAAATAAAAAAGAAATAAAAAATCATAGAAGATTATTTCCGTTTATGATGACAGCAATTGAATCTTTTAATTTAAATGAATATGATGTTGTTTTAAGTGATAGCTCATGTATAGCTAAAGGAGTAATTACACCTCCAAGTACGTTACATATTTGTTACTGTCATTCACCAATGAGATACGCATGGGAATTTTCGCATGAATATGCAGAAAAAATGGCAGGAAAGGGAGGAATAAAAGCTAAGTTATTGAGACATTTTTTATCTTTTGTGAGACTATGGGATAATGTTTCAGCTGATAGAGTTGATTACTTTATAGCAAATTCTGAAAATGTTGCTAAGAGAATAAGGAAACATTATAAAAGAGAAGCAATAGTAATTCATCCAGCAGTAAGATGTAACTTATTTGAACTTTCAGATATTGATGAAGATTATTATTTGATGGTAGGTAGATTACAAGAATATAAAAGAGTTGATATAGCGGTTCAAGCATTTAATAAATTAGGATTGCCATTAATTATTATTGGGGATGGACCTGATAGAGTAAGGTTAGAATCTATGGCTAAGAGTAATGTTAAATTTTTAGGGAGAAAATCAGATCAGGAAATTAAAGACTATTATTCAAAGTGCAAGGCATTTATATTTCCTGGAGAAGAAGATTTTGGGATAACTCCATTAGAAGCAATGGCTAGTGGAAGACCAGTTATAGCATATAAAAAAGGTGGAGCTTTAGAAACTGTTGTTGAAAATATGACTGGGGTGTTTTTTGAAAAGCAATCATCAGATGATTTAATTGATGCAGTTAACAGGTTTTATAAAATGGAATTTGATAAGAAAGTAATAAGAACTCATGCAGAAAAATTTGATGAATCTGTTTTTAAAGAAAAAATTAAAAAATTTATTGAAGAAAAGTACTTATTATTTAAGAAAAATATATAGTTAAAAGGAATTGATATGGATAAATATAACATTATTATTATAAATGATTTTGCCTATATAAATGGTGGTAATGCATCTGTAGCGATAACAAGTGCAGTAGAACTATCAAAAAGGGGACATAATGTTATTTATTTTACTTCTGTAGGGGAAGTATGCAAAGAATTAAAGGATTCAAATATTGATGTAATTAAAATTAATCAGGAAGATATTTTAAATAATCCTAATAGGATAGAAGCAATAGTTAATGGTATTTGGAATAATAAAGCATACCGTACGTTACTAAAAGTATTACAGAAGTTGGATAAAAATAAAACAATAGTACATATTCATGGCTTGAGTAAAGCATTAAGTGCTAGTGTATTTAAAGCATGTATGAAGTGTGATATTAACACTGTAATTACAGCTCATGATTATTTCTCTTTTTGTCCAAATGGAGGTGTATATAATTATAAAAAAAATAAAATTTGTGATGTGCATCCTATGAGTTTAAAGTGTTTAATAACTAATTGTGATAGCAGGTGTTATGCCTATAAAATTTGGAGATACGTAAGAGGTATAGTACAAAAAGATATATGTGGATTGCCTAATAAAAATACGAATTATATTACGATAGGAAAAACAAATTCTAAAATAATGTCAGATAACGTTGTTAATAAGAAAATATTCTATGTACCAAATCCTGTTGATGTAGATAAGGAAAAAAGGGTCTTAGCAGAAGAGAATAACTTATATCTATACATAGGTAGATTAAGTGCAGAAAAAGGTATTTATAATTTTATAAGAGCTACTGAAAAATTAAATCTAAACTCAGTAATAATAGGGGATGGATATTTACGAAAAGATATTGAACAAAGTCATAATATTAAAGTAACAGGATGGTTAAGTAAATCAGAAATTCAAGAATATATTAATAAGGCTAGAGTTTTAGTATTTCCCTCTTTGTGGTATGAAGGATTACCATTGACAATATTAGAAGTTCAATCTAAAGGTATACCTGTTATAGTATCTAAGCAGTGTAATGGGCGTGAATTAGTATGTGATGATATTAATGGCTTTATTTATGATTCCAATAATACTGACCAATTATGTGCCATGATCACCAAAACGTATGATGATAATAAAATAAGGACACTAAGTGAAAATAGTTATGCAATGTATTGGAAAAAGCCATATAGTTTGAAAAGACATATCGATTTACTAGAGAAAGTTTATGAAGAAATTATCAATTCAGGAGAACAAAAGTATGAATCTAATAGATTGTAACAGTACTATAATTTATTTGGCTATTATAACTTTATCAACATTAATGGTGATGATACCTTCACTTATGAGTCAGTTAGGTAAAAAGTATAGGAATAGTAGTTATAAAAAAAATAATATGTGTATATATTTTTTTTATATTTTATCCTTTATTATTGCATGGCTTCCATCAGCTTTGAGGTATGGGATTGGAACAGACTATAACATGTATAAATATGGATACGAGTATTTATATAATATTAATAAGAGTCATTATGTGCTCATGCCTAGTGAATTGGGATATAGATTAATTTTGGAAATTGTTTACAATTTGTTGGGCGGAGATTCACAGTGGATATTTGCAATTACATCATTCATAACATTATCAATAATATATTATGTAATATTAAAGATTAAGATAGTAGAAATAAACAAATCACTAGCTTTGTTTATGTTTTTAACTATGTATTATTTGAGTTCCTATAATATTATGCGTCAATATATGGCTATGTCTTTTGTGTTTATAGGTTATTATTATATGTTAGTTAAAGAGAATATGAAAAAGTATATATTGTGTATTGGATTAGCATGTTTATTTCATATTACTGCAGTAATAATGATACCAGTATATTTTATAGTTAATAAAATTTCTAGTAAAAAGAATAAGATAATAATATGTGTTTTTTTACTTTCTTTATTTATAGGATATGACTTTATACTTGGATTAATTATTAAGATAGATAATTTTGCTAGATATAATATTTATGCTAGTAATCCCTTAAATAGCAAAAGTATGTGGAAAATAATAGCTATGAGATTACCCATGCTAATAATCATTTATAGGAAAAAGTATGAGTTGTGTAAGTCAAACAAAATTAACAACAAGTTAATTACGCTAGCAATTTTTGAAGTTTTATTATCATTATTTTCTAATAAAAATGTATGGTTATATAGATTAAGTTATTATTTTATTTTCTCATATATTCTGTTATTACCACAAGTATATTCAATTTCAATAAAAAAACAAAAACCATTCTTAGGATTATATATTGTAGCATATAGTTTTGCTTATTTTTTATATAATTTTATGATTGTAGGGATAGATCAGGTTTGTCCATATAGATCGATTCTAGATATTATAGTATAGGGAGAGATATAATTATGATTTCAGTAATAATTCCAACATACAATAGAGCCAATAGTATAGAAAAAGCTATAAATAGTATATTGAATCAAACTTATGAAGATATTGAACTTCTTATCATAGATGATAATTCAATTGATAATACTGAAGATATAGTTGAAAAATTCAATGATAAAAGGATTAGATACTATAAACTTAGTGAAAATAAAGGAGCTTGCTATGCTAGAAATTATGGTATTCAACTAGCTAAAGGAGAATATATTGCTTTTCAGGATAGTGATGATGAATGGAGAAGTAATAAATTGGCAGAACAATATAAATATTTAATTGAAAAGAATTTAGATGTAGTATCATGTTTTATATTGGTTAAAAATGGAGAACAGGAAGCGATATTTCCTAAGAAGATAAAAAATAATAATTATAAGAATATGATTCTTAGAGAAAATTTTATAAGCACTCAAACTATTTTTGGAAAAAAAGAATGTTTTTATAAAGAAAAATTTGATGATAGATTACCGCGATTTCAAGATTGGGATTTAGCCATAAGGCTTGTTAATAGATATAAGATTGGAATTATAGAGAAAGTATTGGTGGATGTTTATATCCAGAGCAATAGTATAAGTAAGGACTGCACTAAAGCTATAAGAGCTACTAATATTTTATTGGAGAAGTATAAGGATATTAGAAAGTTACAAGCTACTATGCTAAGGCTTAGAGGAATATATAAAATGCAAAATGGAGAATATTCTGTAGAAGACTTTAGAAAGGCATTTTTTAAGGATAAATCTAATGTGAAAAATATTTTTGATTATATTATTAGTATTTTTCAATTGAGAAGTTTTCACTATAAGTTTTATCTAAAAAGAGGTGTCTTAAAGTAATAATAATGTTTTTAGAAGAATAAAGTATGAATACTATAAAATTAATTATAACGGTATGTTTAAGTATATTAGCAGTATATAGAATGAAAGGAATAAAAAATGAAGTTATGTTTTGTTACAAATACAATTTTTAATGCTGGAGGAGTTCAAAGGGTTGTATCTGTTATTGCTAGCGAACTAAGTAAACAACATGAAGTAACAATATTATGTACTGATGATAGCTATAAGTTGGACAGAAGCTTATATAATTTAGATAAAAAAGTATCTATAGATATGAATTCTAAACTTAGGCGGACAAATAAGATTAGAAATTTATTTGGAAAGTTGTTTAAAGGCATAAATAAATATAGCGGTATATTTAATAATGAATTTTTTAAAGAATTTTTATCAAAAGCTTATATACCAGCTGATATTAGATATAAATTTATAAAATATTTTAATGAAAATGATTTTGATGTCATAATCGGAGTTGAGGGGTTTTACAGCATTTTAATTGGAATAATATCTGATAAAGTGAATTCTAAACTGATAGGATGGCAGCATAATTCGTATGATGCTTATTTTAAAAATAAGTTTAAATATTGTTGGAATCAAGATATATTATTTAAGAATTCTTTGCCAAAATTGAATAAATATATTGTTTTAACTAATTATGATAAGAGACTTGTGGACTATAATTTCAATATTGACAGCTGTAGAATTTATAATCCACTTAGCTTTAAATCTAGATTGAAATCTCAAGGTGATAAAAAAATTATTCTATTTGTTGGTAGATTAGTTATTTATCAGAAAGGTATAGATTTATTAATTGAAGCATTTAAAAGAATATGTAATTGTGAAGGATGCGAGGAATGGATACTTAAGCTAGTGGGTGATGGCCCTGATAAAGAAGAAATTTTAAAGATGATAAACAATAAAAATTTGGAAAGCAGGATTTTTGTAGAACCATTTTCAAATAATATAGAACAGTACTATGTAAATTCATCTATATTTGTATCAAGTTCGAGATGGGAAGGATTTGGGTTGGTTATAATTGAAGCGATGGAATGTGGTTTACCGGTAATAGCTTTTAATAATTCAGGACCAAAGGAAATAATTGATGGAACAAATGGAATATTAATTAAGAATGGAGACATTGATTCTCTAAGTATGAATATGAAGAATTTGATTAATAATTCTAATGAAAGATTAAAATTAGCTAATAAATCCACCAGAAGAGCTGAAGATTTTTCTCGAGAAAAAATTTTGAAACAATGGAATGAGATTTTATATGACTGATAGCATACTGGTAAAGGTTAAATAAAAGTACTAATGTTTTGGTGAAAGAAAGGAATGAACAGTTTTGATAAGTATAATTGTTCCAGTATATAATGTGGAAAACTATTTAGGCAAATGTATAGACTCCATAATAAATCAAAGTTTTTATGATATAGAGATTATTTTAATTGATGACGGTTCTACAGATAATAGTGGGAAAATATGTGATCAGTATAAACTTAAAGATAATAGAATAAAAGTTATTCATAAAATAAATGGAGGTTTAAGTTCAGCAAGAAATTGTGGATTAGATATTGCTAAAGGTGAATATATAGGGTTTGTAGATAGTGATGATTATATTGATAAATATATGTATGAGAAAATGATTAATAATTTGAAGGAAAACAATTCGGATATTGTTATTTGTGATATGAATTATTACCTTAATGGAACAGATATTAGTAATAATAAATTTAGAGATTTTGGAGTGTTAAATAGAGAAGATACTTTATTAAAGTATTTAAATCATTCTTATTTTAAATCGCATGCTCAGAATAAATTATATAAAAAGTATTTATTTAATAATCTAAGGTTTCCAGAAGGAAAGCTATTTGAAGATGTTGCTACTTTTTATAAAGTAATAGGTAATTCGAATAGAATTTCATTTGTTAATGAAAAATTATATTATTATAATCAAGGAAATGGTAATAGTATTACTAAAAAGAAATTTAATCTAAAGAATTTGGATCTAATTGACAATGTTGAAGATATGTTACATTTTTTTTGTGGAAAATATTCAAATGATGTTGTACAAGCGGCTGAAGGGTTTTATTATTTATCAGTAAATACTGTAATTGATATGTTATATTCAAATGGATTATCTTTAACAAATAGAGAGTATGTAAATATGATGAATACTATAGAAAATAAAGTTAATAAGACATATTATAAGCGCGGGTTGAAATATTTTGTTAAAAATAATGACGTTAGCTATGTTAAAAGTAAACTTAATAAGTTATCATTTAAAATAAATTACTATATACTAAAGCATTTGATTAAAACTGGGTTGATGCAATTTAGATTGGTTAAATCTAATTAGAATGTTAACTAATAAGTATAATATCAAGGAGAAAATTAATGATTTTAAATTTAGATAATTTATTTAACATATTGTATGCAGATATATATAGAAATATTGGAACTAAATATACTAGAAAACAGATATTTAAAGAATATTTTAATTTTATTTGTAAGCCTACACTTAAATTTATATTATATTATAGATTATGCCAATATCTTTATTTGAAAAAGAAGAATAAAGATGTATTCATTAATAAGATAATGTATAAACTTGCGCATATTAAATTAGTAAATAAACAAGTGAAGTATGGTATTGAAATTGAATCATCTTGTATGATTGGAAAAGGCCTAATAATACCCCATTGTGGTGGAATTGTTATTAACAGTCATGTACGTATTGGTGAAAATTGTGAAATACTACAGGGAGTTACTATAGGTAATAATATATATCAAGGAAGATATGAAGTTGCAAAGATTGGTAACAATGTATTTATTGGAGCAGGTGCTAAAATAATTGGAGATGTAACAATAGGTGCAAATTCAGTTGTTACTAAAAGTATTCCTAGCAATATGACTGTTGCGGGAAGTCCAGCTAAAATATTATCATACAGACCATCGATTGTGATATATGGAGATTATTAAAGAGGAGATTTAGTTAGTAAGAAAATAATTCATCTAATATTAATAGAACCAAATGTATTAAATAGTATTAGTATAATAGTTAAGTTAGTTGAAAATATAGAAAGATATAGTGATTAATATTAATAAGAAAGATGAGAAGATTATGGGGAAAATAGAACGTACAAAAAATGCAACTAGGAATATTATGTTTGGAGGCATTTTAAAAATATATCAAATAATAATGCCATTTATAATGAGAACAGCAATGCTATATTTATTAGGGGTTCAGTATCTTGGGCTAAATAGTTTGTTTGTTTCAATTCTTCAAGTTTTGAATCTTGCTGAACTCGGTGTGGGGAGTGCTATGGTTTATAGTATATACAAGCCTATAGTTGACGATGATACTAAACAAATATGTGCATTAATGAAATTATATAAACTATATTATAGAATTATAGGATTAGTTATAGCAATTTTTGGAGTGATATTACTTCCATTCATCCCTCGATTAATATCAGGAGGAGTTCCATCTGATATTAATGTATATGTTTTATATTTATTAAATTTAGGTGCAACAGTTCTAACATATTGGCTATTTGCATATAAAAATTGTTTATTAAATGCTTATCAGAGAGATGATATAACTAGTAAAATTACTTTAATCATGGCAAGTATACAATATTTGTTTCAGATATTAACATTAGTGTTAAGAAATTATTATTTGTATTTGATAGTTTCTTTATTTATACAAGCTTTAACTAATATTGTAACTGCGATAATAGTAAGCAAAATGTATCCCAATTATAATCCAACTGGAGAACTTGAAAAGAATGAAATTAAAAAAATAAATAGAAGAGTTAGAGATCTTTTTACATCAAAAATAGGAGGAGTAATTTTAAATTCTTCAGATACAATTGTTATTTCTGCATTTTTAGGATTGACTATGTTGGCAGTATATCAAAATTATTTTTATATTCTAAACTCAATAATAATGTTTGTGTCAATTATATTCAATTCATGTGTGGCGGGGATTGGAAACAGTATTATAGTTGAAACAAAAGAAAAAAATTTCAATGACTTAAAAAAATTTACGTTCATTATTGCATGGATAGCAGGCTTCTGTACATGTTGCCTCTTGTGTCTTTATCAACCATTCATTAAAATATGGGTTGGTGAACAATATGAATTAGATTTTACTGCAGTAATTTGTTTATGTATTTATTATTTTGTATATGAAATTAATAAATTATTAAATATGTATAAGGATGCAGCTGGAATATGGCATGAAGATCGCTTTCGCCCATTAATTGCTGCATTAGTAAATTTGGGACTTAATTTAATTTTGGTCAATATTATAGGAATCTATGGAGTAATGATTTCTACAGTATTAGCAACGATTTTAGTAGAAATTCCTTGGCTTTTATACAATTTATTTACGATTTTATTTGAAAAAAGTTATTTAAGGGGATATCTAAAGAATATTTGTTTATATACAATAGTTTGTTTTATTGGATGCTTAATAACATACTTAATTTGTGATTTAGTAAATTTATCTGATTGGATAGAGATAATTGTGAAAGGATTGATATGTTGCGTTGTTCCTAATATTATATTTTATGGAGCATATAGGAAAACTTCTGAATTTATGCAAAGTATCGAACTGGCTGATAAGATAACAAGAGGAAAGTTATCTTTAAAAAGTAGGTTATTAAATATTAATGGTAATTAGAATGGATATCAAGTTGATTAATGTTTTAGATAAAAATAAATGTTGTGGATGTAGCTCATGTGCACAAGTTTATGCTAAGGAATGCATCACAATGAAGATGGATGAGGAAGGATTTCAATATCCTTTTATAAACAATGATTTATGTTGGAAATCATATTTATTACTAAATAATATCAATTGAACCCTAATTAGTATAAAAAATTAGTAAATGATAATTAAGAATATGTTATTAGTCGTATATTACAATATTTTATTGATAGGAGATTAATTATGAATTATGAACAAACAGTTCTTATTGATATATTAAAAAAGTCCATTAATAATGAAAAAATAACAGATTTAAGAATTAATAGTGATGCGTGGGAAAATATAATTAAAGAGATTCATGAACAAAATATTGATTCATTAGCTTATTATACATTAGATAAAAATATAATTCGAACTATAAATAGTGATCTTCGAGAAGAGTGGAAAAGGAAAGTATTTACTTCGAATATGATTCAGATTAAACATACACGCGAAATTAAACAAGTTTTATCTCGATTTAATGAAGAAGGTGTTGAAGCAATTGTATTAAAAGGCTTAGTTTTGAGAAAGTTGTATCATAAACCAGAATTAAGAAGTATGAGTGATGCTGATATTTTAGTGAAAAAAGAGCAATACAGCAAAGCAGTAGAATGTTTAAATGAATGTGGTTATACATTTAATGGACATAGTAACGATATTCATGAAGCATTTGTTAAACCAAACACTTTAGAAATAGAACTTCATCATAAACTTGGAAATAGTGGTTTTATTGGTGTTGATTTTTCTCAATTTGAAGAAAATTTATGGAATAATTCAATTGAAACTGAAATAGAAGGAGTAATAACAAAGACATTAAGTAATAAAGATTTTATAATACATCAGATATTACATATGGCAACTCATACTAAATATTATGGGTTTGGTATTAGGTTAATATATGATTTTGCATTATTTATTAAAGAAAATTATGATGATATTAATTGGGCTGAATTAAAAAATGAATTATGTAGATATGAACTTCTTAAATATACTGAAGGTATAATGATGGTAACAAATAAATTACTTGATATTGAAATACCTGAAATTTTTTTAAATAATAATATTACTAAAAAGGATATAGATATTTTTATTGACAATATAATGAATGTAGGCGTTCATGGAAAAAAACAGCTAAACCCTGATTATGATATATTATTTAAAAGCAGAAATCATCACAAAGAAGAAAGAGCAATACTTAAAAGAATAATTTTATTTATTTGTCCTAAGGGTGAATATTTACTTATGAAATATCCTAATAAATATGAATATATAAGAAAAAATAGTTATTTTATTATATTTGCGTGGGTTGATAGATTTATAAATCAATATTTAATTAAATATGGTTTGTTCAATATGATAAAAATAATGGTTAATTCTATTAAGATTTTGAAACTTAGAATTTCTGTAATAGAAACTTTTGAATTACCGTATTAGATAAGATTAAATGTAAGCGTAAAAAAATAGACGCCTATCGCTTACGGAATATAAGTGCTACAATAAACCCAACAGAGATGTTTACACAA
>NZ_JABAGC010000079.1 GCF_012843905.1 Clostridium sp. SM-530-WT-3G | reverse complement strand
GCAGATACATTGAAAAAGGAATGAAACATAAGATTTTATAATTTTTTATAGATTTTTATAAGTTTTCAGTAACGGTAGTTATGAAGAAAATAGTAGTATTAGATGGAAAGACATTGGGGAATGTTGATTATATTAAGCTTAATGAGTTTGGACAAGTAATTTACTATGATAACACATTAGAAGATGAAGTATCAGAAAGAATAAAAGATGCAAATATAATATTGACCAATAAAGTCATATTAAATAAAAAAAATTTAAAAGAAGCAGAAAATGTTGAATTAATATGTGAAATGGCTACCGGTTATAATAACATAGATATAGAATATGCGTTAAAAAGAAATATTGCAGTTACTAATGTTGCTGGATATTCAACTAACACTGTTGCACAACATACATTTGCAATGCTTCTTTATTTATACAATAACTTGAATTATTATGATAGATTCGTGAAGAGTGGAGAATATTCTAAATCAGGTATGTTTACCAATCTTGATGTTACTTATAATGATTTATGTGGAAAAGTATGGGGGATAGTAGGTCTTGGTGCTATAGGTAAAAGGGTTGCAAGAATAGCACAGACTTTTGGTGCAAGGGTTTTATATTATTCAACATCAGGACAGAATTCAAATTCTGATTTTGCAAGAGTAGATTTTGATGAATTATTAAAAGAATGTGATGTGATTTCAATACATGCTCCATTAAACGATAAAACAAAGGGATTATTTAATTATGAGGCTTTTAGTAAAATGAAGAAGAATTGTATATTAATTAATGTTGGTAGAGGGCCTATAGTTATTGATAAAGACCTTGCACAAGCTATTGAGGAAGAAATAATTGGTGGAGCAGCATTAGATGTGTTTGATGTTGAACCATTAAATGTAGATAATCCACTTATGAGAGTGAGAAATAAGGATAGATTATTATTGACACCTCATGTGGCATGGGCAAGTGTAGAGGCTAGAAATAGGCTTTTTGATGATATGCTTGAAAATATAAGTGCATATTATAGAGGTGAAAGAAGGAATAGAATAGTTTAATTCAGTTGATAGTTGAAAGTTGTGTAGTATTTTGTGTATACAAAATATTTAATTTAAAAGCAATAGATTGCGTATGCACAATCTATTGCTTTTATAAAAAGATATAAGTTTTTCTGAATTAAACTGTTAACTTTTACTTGTTACCTGTTACCTGCCTAAAGTGCATATTTAATTATAGCTTTAAGAACACCGTGATTAATATTACTTTCAGCTATATATTTTCCATATTGTTTCATATCTTCAGGAGCATTTTCCATAACAAAGCTATACTCACAACTAGAAAGCATTTCTATGTCATTATAATAATCTCCAAATGCTATGGTTTCTTCTTTTGAAATATTATAAGTTTTCATTAATGATTTTAAGGCAACACCTTTGTTAACTCCATTATTTGAAATATCTATCCATATACTACCCGAACCTACAACATGTAATTTTCCTTGGAATTTTGGTTTGAAAATATTGTTAAGGTTGTCTAATGAATTGTGTAAATTACATATTGAAATTTTTATTATATCATCAGATATTTTTGATAAGTCATTTACAACTTCAAGATTAGTATAATATTTTTTTATTTCATTTAAGTGTTCTTCTGAGGATGCATTTGTATAGGCACAATTTTCAGCACATAAAATAATTGCATTTCCTTCAATATTATTTGATGTTTCTATTATTTCATTAACTAAGGCAGGAGCAATAATGCTTTTATAGATAGTTTTATTATTATCAATAACTAAAGAACCATTTTCACAGATAAATGATAAATATCTGCTCATTGAACCAAAGTTTGTTTTAAGAGTATAGTAAGGACGTCCACTTGCAACAACGAATTTAATGTTCTTATTTTTAAGGCAATCTAATATTTCTGCAAAACCATCTGGTAATAATCCATTTTCATCTAATAATGTTCCATCCATATCTGTTACGATTAGTTTTATCATTAAAGTTATCCTCCATTATACAGTTTAAGTACAAGCTAATCATAACATATATTAAAATTATTATGAAGTTTAAGAAATAGAATAATTAATTATGAGGTAAGTTCAATAAAAAACCTAAGTATGGTAAGATAATAATATGGAATAAGTATAATAGGATATTATGTTTGATTATAAAGGAGACGAAATATATGAAATTTGCATTAGATGTACATACTCATACAATTGCAAGCGGCCATGCTTATTCAACACTAATGGAAAATGCAAAGGCGGCTTCAGAAAAGGGAATAAAGGTATTAGGTACAACAGAACATGGATGTGCTATGCCCCATGCTCCACATATATGGTATTTTAATAACTATAAGGTTCTTCCAAGAGAAATGTTTGGGGTTACTATGCTTTATGGTGTAGAAGCTAATATTAAAGATTACGAAGGAAATCTTGATATGGATGACAGTATATTAAGTCAGATGGATGTTGTTATAGGAAGTATTCATGCTGGAGCTGTATTTGAAGTTGGAAGCATAGAAGAAAATACGAGAGCATTTATAAAAACAATAGAAAGTGGAAAGGTTGATATTTTAGGACATATAGGAAATCCTCAAGCTCCTATTAACTTTGAAGAAGTTATTAAGTGCGCTAAAGAACATAGTGTATTAATAGAAATAAATAATAGCTCTTTTACTACATCTAGAGTGGGGAGTTTAGAAAACTGTAGTAAAGTAGCTTCTATATGCAAAAAGCTCGGCGCAAAAATAATAATAAATAGTGATGCTCATTTTTGCACTAAAATAGGTGAATTTAAGGAAGCATGCAGTATGCTTGAATCAATTAATTTTCCAGAAGAATTAATAATTAATAAAGAGCCAAAAAAGTTTTTGAAATTATTACAAAGTAAGGGGAGATTAAAAGATATTAATCTATAGAAATAGAAAAATTAGTGAATTTAAATATTAATAATATAAAATGGATGTTAATCAAATATTCTTTGGAATATTTATGTTTATCATCCATAAATATATTTTGAATAAAAAATAATAAAATACTATAAAAAATTAAATTTCCTAATAGTAAACGATATTATAAATTTAAAAAATAAAAAAGTATAAAAAAATTCAGCTCTAAAGAGTAAAAATATTTCGAGCAAATAAATTCCGAAAATGTAATAATTATAGTAAAATTATATAGAGAT
>NZ_JABAGC010000078.1 GCF_012843905.1 Clostridium sp. SM-530-WT-3G | reverse complement strand
GGATCAAACTCTCAATAAAAAGTTTAATCTTAGCTTACTCAAAATAAAGAATTGCTGGTTTACTTAAATGTATTTATCTTATTCTGTTCAATTTTCAAAGATCTTGTCGCACTCAAGCGACTCATTTATCTTACCACTGCTTTGTTTTCCTGTCAACACTTTTTTTCAAAACTTTTTTTCAAGTTTGTTGTGTTTACTTCGTTCCCCTCGCAGCGACAAGGATTATTCTATCATAACATAATTCTTGCACGTATATATTATCCACATTAAAACATATTTATTCTTATTATTCTCTATTTTTTTTTTATTTTCTTACTTTTTTACATATAGATACACTTGGATAGGTTTAAAGGCTTTAACATCCTTTAAACCTACATTTTCTCCAATTTTTATCACCAGATTATCAATCTATCTTCTGGATTTATATACATTTTATCTCCTTTTTTCACATCATAAGTTTCATAAAATTCTTCAAATTGCGATAATACGCCATTCACTCTAACCTTTTTAGGTGAATGTGGATCATTTTTTAAAAGAAAATCCTTCAATTCTTTTGTTGAAATCTCTCTCCAAATTGTAGCGTAATTTTCAAAAAGCTCTTTTAAATTAGAATCATCGCATTTTTTAGCTATATCTAAAACGCATGCAACTCCCCCTAAATCACTTATATTTTCTCCAACTGTTAAAAAGCCATTTACATACTTACCTTCATCAACTTCAATATTAGAATAATAATTTATAACCTTCTGACTTCTATTAATGAATTCTTCATAATCTTTTGGTGTCCACCAATTTTCAAGCATACCTTCTTTATTAAATTTTGCACCAGTATTATCAAATGCATGAGTTAGCTCATGCCCTATAACAGCACCTATTCCACCTAAATTTTTCTCTTTGCTATAATATTGACTATAAAATGGTTCCTGCAATATTGCTGCTGGAAATACTATTTCATTATTTAAAGGACTATAATAAGCATTCACAGTAAAAGCTGCCATATTCCATTCACTTTTATCTACAGGATTATTTAATTTTGAAAACTGCTTGTTGCATTGATCCACATATATATTTATTATATTTTCTACTAATGACCCTCCCTCTTCATAACTTCTTATATTAACACTACTATAATCTTTCCATTCATTTGGATATCCTACTTTTACATTTATGTTATTAAGTTTACTTATAGCTTGTTCTTTGGTTTTTTCACTCATCCATTCATTTTTTTCTAATCTGTCATCAAAATTTTCTACAATCTCACAAACAAGATTTTCAACATCTTCCTTACTTTCTTTATTAAAATATCTATTTATATATAATCTGCTCACAATTCCATTCAATTGGCTACTTGCAAATTTAATCCCACTACATTCATCTAATTCTGGAATATCTCCACCATATAGTATTTTTTTCATACCAGAACCCGCTTCTCTAAATTTCATAGTCAGAATATTATCAGTATTCATTAATATAGTTGTCTTCAAGAAATTTTTAAGTTGCCCTATATTATCATTACACATCAAGCTGTTTATCTTATTAATATTATTTGGATTATCTACTACTATCTTATTAGCATTTTCTACATTGAATTTACATAATAAATTTGTAAATTCCACATTAGGTGCTTCATTTTCTAATTTATCTAATGTATATACGTTATAAGATTTCTCTATTCTATTCTTATCCTTTGCTTCTTCTTCATAAGTAGGAATATCTTCTGCTATTTTGCATTCAAACTCAAAAAAATCTTTTGCATTATCTTTAGCAATTTTTTTATCTTCCCCAGAAAGAAAATGAAGTCTTTCTATATAATTTATATATGCATTTTTAATTTTTTGACTATCTTTTGAGTTATCTTTATAATACAAGGAATTTCCTAAACCCAGGCAGCTTGGGCCTATATATAAAATATTCATTTTACTATTTTTACAATCTGCCCCTACACCAAAATTAATCAATGTCTGAAAATATGAAAAATCCTGTTGTCCTATTACTTCTCTAAAATCCTCAATGTTTTCAATATTATCAACTCTACATAAATAACTATCTATAGGCTCTATTCCTCTTCTGTTTCTCTCTTTCTTATTCATAAAATTTTCATATAGATTTAAAAATTTTAATTCATCACTGTTTTCTGCATAACATTCTCTATTGTCTTTTATATCTAATATTATATTTAATATATCTCCATTTACTTTTCCACACAGTTCTTCAAAAGCTCCATAAGAAACACATCCTTCTTCGAGTTTCACACTGTCAAACCATTCTTTATTTACAGCTCCATAAAAATCATCCTGAATACGTATTTGCCTGCACTCACTTGTAGTTTTAGTCACTCCATATACTGCTGTATTTTGTACAAATTGAAATGAGCATAAAATTGCAGCAATAAAACTCATAAATGTTTTCTTCCATACTTTTTTCATAAAACTGCTCCTTTACAAATTATTTAATTTATATTAGAAACATATTAAATTGAATAATTACATAAATCTTTCTAACGTTATTGATTTCATAATATAAATTCTCATAGTTATTATTAAGATAATCTTTGCAAATAATACAGATATAATGAAATTTAATAAAAAAACTCCTAGCAGTATTAAAATTTTAAAGTACTGCTAGGAGTTTTTAATATCATATATATTTTTCTAAAACCAAAATCCCCAGTTCATTATCTCTAACGAATTGGGGATCTCCAAATATTTGGTGGCTCACCCGGGAATCGAACCCGGGACACCATGATTAAAAGTCATGTGCTCTACCGACTGAGCTAGTGAACCATGTTTAAATGGCTGGGATGGCAGGATTCGAACCTACGCATAACGGAGTCAAAGTCCGTTGCCTTACCGCTTGGCGACATCCCAAAATGGGGTGAACGATGGGACTCGAACCCACGACAACCAGTGCCACAAACTGGCGCTCTACCAACTGAACTACGTTCACCATAAAAGTGGTGCGTTTTAAGGGATTCGAACCCCTGGCCCACGCCTTAGAAGGGCGTTGCTCTATCCAGCTGAGCTAAAAACGCATATTGCATTTTGTTCCTGCAACGTTGATTATTGTATCGTATATTTAAAACAATGTCAACACATATTTTAAATTTTTTTTAATTTTTTATTTAATTCTACTATTTATGACATTTAGATCTACACATTTACTCGCCTAAAGGCCTTTTTAATTATTATGCCGAATAATTTCTAATTCAGTGTTCTTATTTTTTATTTTTTTGTATAAACAAAAAAAACAACTGATAATATCAGTTGTTAATGGAGCAGGTAGTGGGAATCGAACCCACCTTGCCAGCTTGGAAGGCTGGAGTATTACCGATATACGATACCTGC
>NZ_JABAGC010000077.1 GCF_012843905.1 Clostridium sp. SM-530-WT-3G | reverse complement strand
TCAGCCTGGTTTTGTGATTTTTATGGAATAGCAACTAAATATTTAGAGAACTATTTATCCTATTTTATATTGTTTAACCTTGATTATTGCTTTAAGTCTATGGATATGTCCTACTCCCTAGTAAAATGTTTTGGATTTATAAAAACAAGTAGTATTAAAAAAACAGAGCTTGTCTTGTAATATGTATTTTTTCATATAGTTTTATATTTAATTTCATATAATTTATAAGACATTAGAAGCAATTCCAGTACCCCAAAAAATACTTGTTTACATTTAACTTTATCTAATTTATAAACAACATTTTTTGAAAACAGCTCTTTATGCTATTAAAATAGTAATATATTATATACTTTTAAAGCTTTGGACAACTTAAGTTTAAAATCTTGGATTTCTATATTTTGTTATAAATATACAACAAAAAACTTCATAAACTGAAATCTCAATTTATGAAGTTCACCTAAATTAAACAACAAAATAAACTATAAAATTTTACAAAAACAAAGGAGTTTATCAATTACTCAACAAACTCCAATGTCAAAAACTATCTAACACTAACAACCCTATTATATACAAAACTTATGTTTTTTTCAATCAAAATGTTATTAATTACTATGCTTTTGTCGTTTTTCATAATCTGTAATATATAAATACTAATTAATTTATCTTATTATTTCAAATCTGATGATGTACTAAAGTTATCATAAATATATTGAATTATATCATAATAATAATGTTCCTGTGAATCTGGATATGAAACAACGAAAGAATCACATTTAGTGCCTTTATTATCATACCTGTTACATTGATAATATACTAATCCATCCTTCCTCCAAGTAACAACACTTTCACGCTTAGATAAATTTTTGTATCCTATCTCAGCATTTTCTTGCTTCAACTTATCTATAGTAGAATTATACTTTTCTTTTGCATTTTTACTGCCTGATGGAAGGTTATTACTTGAAGTAATACTTATAGATGCATCTGAATTATTAGTTTTTAGATTTATATATTCGTTAGTTTTATCCGATATATTAAAAAATGATGGGTATGCAAATTTAATATTTCCATCTTTTAATGAATCTGATATATAATTAATCTGTCCATCTGATGGAATATTATTAGGATTATTATTTTCAGCATTTACTTTAGATTCTTTTTTAATATTAGTATCTTTTTTATCATCAATTTCTTTTTTAGCTTCTGTTTCAGATGTATTATCAGATATGTTAGACTCATCACTAGATGATACTATTTTCTCATTTGTCTGTTTTTGTGTATCTGCTAATTCTATATTATTTGATTTATTGGTTAATTCTGAACTGCTACTTGTCTTTTCTAATCCCATACTTAGCTTAACTGTAGCAATTGTTATTATTACTCCAATAATTATTCCACTCAAAATTAATATTATCCTACTGGAATATTTTTTTATAAAATCTTTCACTGCCCTAATTTCTTTTGTATCAAGATTACTTTTTTCACATATATAGTCTTCATTTTCATCATCATATATATTATCATATGTAAAATCAACTTTAGGTATTATTATTTCTTGAGTGTCCCCTAGATTATTTATTATATTAACCTGCTCACCACAGATATTGCAAAACTTACTATCATCATCAATCTTTACTCCACAATTCCTACAATACATCTTTTCACTCCTTACCCATAATAATAATTAAGAAATACACTATTATTATATGATTTACATAAATATTTTTCAATATTTGTAAATTTAATACATATTATTTACTATTCAAATATTCTAATATTATTTAAAGATAAAAGTCATCTCTGTAATAAGATTTCCTTTTGGTAGAGCTTATTAAATGTTTTATTATAATACTATAACCAATAAAAATATAATAAACAAAGCAACAGAGGTAAAGAATTATGAAACGTATAAGTATTTTAATTTTCACTACAATTATATCCATGTTAACATTATCAAGCTGTAGCTCCAACAACTATGATTTTCAATTGTTCTATACCAAATATGCAAATGACCACATTTCTATAAATGATAAATTAGATAATTCACAAATTAATAATACATCAATCCTAAATAAACAATTAGAAATTAGTAAATTAGAAAAAAAATTCAAACCCCTATTAGATTCTCAAAAGACTTACTCAGAAATGACTGATTCCGAAAAAGAAACAGCAAAAGAAATAATAGCTAACTGGAACAAATTAAGCATGAACTTTAAATCTGAATATATAAAATGTAAGAAAAAACTAAAAGATAGTATGAATCAGAACAACTCAACATATTCAGCTGACCTGAATCTTGAAACATTGAAAGCTTCCTACAATACAAATATAACTTATAATGATCTCAGCAGAACTCCAGATGATTATATAGACAAAAAGATAACAGTTACTGGTACAATAATGCAAATAACAGGAGCATACTCTCAAAATGTTATAAAAATTGCAATTGATAATAATATTAATGAACCACTTTTTATAGATTATGACCCATCAATTATAGACGTAACTTTAAAACCAAATTCCTGTATTCAAATCAGAGGTATATTTGTAGAAATAGTTTCAGATTATTCACTTATACAAGGTGAAACAAAAATCCCCATAATATATGCAAATTATATAGATATAATTGAATAATTAAATAAAATAACGAATAAGGCCATTCGCATAACATAGCGAATGACCTTTAATAATAAACATTATAATAATTCATAATATCCTCTACTATTATCTATTCTAAGATAAAATTAGCATAATAATCTTTTCCATTAATCTTTTTAACTAATCTGTATTCTCCCATAGGTTTTTCTTCATCAATATTACTTATGCTAAATTTTCCCATATCAGTTTTATGAGCTTCTAATAATATAGAAATTTCAATAAAATTCTCATCTTTCAAAGAAATATGTTTCCACTTTCCATTTACTTTTTTCTCAATAGAATAATCTTTTCCATAACCTGCCTCAGAGTCAGTATTATTAATTATAATATATTCAACATTAAGGCCTGCATCTGATTTATATACTTTTTGTTTAGTCTTTAATGATATAGGCTCCTGATTTTTAACTTCAAACTCATATTCATAATACTTATTACCTAAATAATTGTAAATCTTATATTGGCCTGGTTCTAATTTACCACCTGCAAGTGTACTTACATCAATAGAATAATTTTCACTGGAATGAGCTCTTACAATTTTGTTACCTATCTTTCTGCTTCCATTCTTAAGATTCACAATTTCCCATAAACCATCATTTCTTAACTTTTGAAGATAATTCTCATCAGCCTTTACTTCATAGTCATGGTCTGTTCTATTTATTATACATACATCTATAGACTTAGAATCAGTACTAAATACCTTCTCTGATGTACTTAATTTAAATAAATCATTGGTATCTTCTACCCATTCTCCATTTTTATTGAAATAATACTTTTTTAAAATATAAATATCTGTGATGCCTTCCTTCATTACTCCATCAGAATCCAGATAACACCATCCCGAAGCCATTGCACCATCATCTTTTAAATAATACCAGTTTGTACCACTATTTAACCATCCAGTTTTCATTATTCCTTTATCATAATAATACCATTTTGAACCATACTTCTCCCCACCATTATATACTGCTGCTTCTGGTTTTATAGTTGTAATTGTTGTCATTCCCATAATTAATGCCACCCCCAATGCCAATTTATTTTTACTCATAATTTATTTCTCCTCAAATTAAATACAACATTATAAATCAATTACAACATATTATACACAAAAAATAATCCATTTAAGTACTCTTTTAACATTAAAGAATTCTTAATAAAAATTAAGGCTCAACACTAAAAACTGCGCTTGACAACTAAATTACCAATATTTACAGATAAAAAATGCACTTAAAATCCTGTAA
>NZ_JABAGC010000076.1 GCF_012843905.1 Clostridium sp. SM-530-WT-3G | reverse complement strand
GGTGCGTTTTAAGGGATTCGAACCCCTGGCCCACGCCTTAGAAGGGCGTTGCTCTATCCAGCTGAGCTAAAAACGCAAATGTCCTTCAAACAAGAACATAATTATTTTATATTATAAATTCTAATCTGTCAACATAGATTTTAAATTAAATTAAAAATATTTCATTAATAATTCACTAAACTTTCTCTATGACTCTAAAATCAAGCTTTTTTACAATTTGTGTGCATATAATAAATATCATTACTATATTTTCAAGAATATGATTCGAAAGTTCTTATAATGATGTATGGAAGAATTTATCTTAATAAATAATCAACTAATTTTATAAATTAAAAATAGCAGCTGCTAATTTAGTTATATAACATACTGCTATTTTTATAATTAACTTATATTTTATTTTTGATTAATACTATTTTAAATATTACTTTCCAGCTATATTTACATTTTTAAATTTGATACATTTAGGTATTATTACACCTCTATCATCTTGTGTTTCCTTAGAAAATGTCATATTTTCTTTTACATCATTAATATTTATAGTTACTGAACCTCCTGTAAGAGGAATTATTTTATCTCCCTTTTTAAGAAGTGAAAGTCTTATTTCACCAAAGCAATCTCCAGTAACTTCATCCATTTGAAAATCAGAAAATCTTATTATCTTTAATGTTCCATCACTGAACATATCTTTTTCACTTGTGCTTCCACCTTGTATTACAGCTCCATCAAAGCTTCCAATAGGCTCTATTCCTAAATACTGTGCAAAATTATATGGTCCATGTATTGCTTTTAAAACACCATCTTCAATAAGCTTTGTATCCTTTAGAACTATTCCTTCATTACTAAATGGAACACTAGATTTTAATGTAATATTTACTTTATCACCTTTAATATCAGTTCCCTGTACATTTTCTCCTAATCTGAAATTAGAATATTTTTGATATATCATATCTGTTCGTGAATTTGCAAGATAATATCCAAAGAATTCATGTACACTTGAACCACATAAAATCACATCATACTCTCCAGTTTCAGGCGCATCCTTACTCCTATCTCTATATCCAGCATTTATAATGGCTTCTTTACCCATTAAAGATAATTCTTCTTCTTTTAAATCATCGTAAGAAAACATATTAAATATTTCTACATCTGAATTTTCAACCCATTGGGTAACAAATTCACCGCTGATTTTATACTTTTCATATGCAGCATCTACATTGTTTGAAGTAATTATTCTTGTATTTACTCTTGAAGCAAATATTTCACTTGAATTAATGCAACCATGTTCAAAGTCATCATACTTATATAAAGCATCCTTAGCCTTATATGCTATCTCTTCTAATTCCATATTAGCAAGTGAACTTTTATCATATACTTTCTCTCCATTATATCCAACAGGAAGATTATATGATTTGTTCTTTACAAAACTAGCAGCATAGTATGCATCTTTTAATACTGTACTTATTTCATCTTCATCCATTGATGGATATATCTTAACCACAGAGCTTCCCTTAAACTCATTTCCATTGTCCCTAAGAACTGTAACTGTATAAATAGTTATATTTTTCTTTCTATTCATATCTACAGCCTTTTTAATCATATATAATTCAAAAATTTCTTCTTTATTTTCATTTATAATATATTCATTTATATTATTATCTTTTAATACCTTTAAAATTAAATCAAGCATACCTTTTCTCCTTTCCAACAATCTTATCCTAATCTTACTCTGCACTTGATATAAGGTCCTCCACAAGATACCTTTACAAATTCCTTATATCCTTTTCCACAATATCCACTTCCAAATGACTCAAATTCATCTGAAACCATAGAAATTGATTTAAGTAAATCAGGAACATATCCTGTCATTATGATTGGTGAAAATACTCTTCCAGTAAGCTTTCCATTTTTAATTTCTTTACCAATACTTGCAACACATTGTATTCCCCAGTTCTTAGGATCTTCCATACCACTTTGTGAATCATCTATTAAAAATCCATAATCAATAGAGGCTATCATGTCTTCAAGCTTTGAATTTCCCTTTTCAAAAAATGTATTAGTCATTCTTGTATATGCTTTTCTATCAAAGCTTTCTCTTCTTCCATTACCAGTGAACTCATTATTTAAAGCCAATGCTGTAAGTTCATCATTAATTCCACTCTTTAAAATACCGTCTTTAATTATAGTTGTATCCTTACCTATAACCCCTTCATCATCAAATAAATATGTTCCACAATGATCTAATGCACATGAACCATCTCTCATAGTTACTATAGGTGATGCAACTTGTTTTCCTATATAATCTTTTGATTTTGCTCTATCTTTTAAGAACATATCCATTTCAACACCATGTCCAAAAGCTTCATGAGCAATTAATCCAGTAATATCAGGAGCACATATAACGTCATATTCTCCTGGAATTATCTTTTCAGAATTTAATAATGAAATAGTCTTATAAATAAGTTCATCACAACCTCCTGTTGTCATTTCATCTAACATTTCAGCACCTTTAAGTCCAGAAAATGTCTTAAATAAAATTTTATTTTCAACTTCATTTGCAGCTACACATATATAATATCCTTCACTCCACATAAAGTTTTGCTCAATTTCTTTATTAGCTGATAAAAACATTTTTCTTACATTAAGATAATTATATCTAGTTCTAAAATCTATAATTTCTTTTTTTCCACTATTAAATGCATAATCTTTTAATTGTGTTAATTTATCAATTATCTTTTCATCCCCTAAGTCTCTAGGATCTTTCTCTACTTCAAAATACTTATCCCATTGAATTTTTTCTTCTTCTAGTATTTTGTACTCCATAACTTGCGAATTCTTATCATTTGCTAAGCTACATTCCTTAACTTCTTCAACTATTTCATCTATCATATCTTCTGTAATATTGTTAAATGCATATTCAGTATAGTTCTTTCCATTATATACTCTTACAACACATCCTCTTTCAGAAAAGGTATTATTAGCAATAGAAGTAGCTGTTTTTGAAACAGTATATCCCTTTCCAACACAATCAGTTGCTAAAATTGATGCATATTTAAATTCTTCTAATAACTTATCTAATAATTTCTTTAATACTGGCTTAACCTTATTCAAATATTCACTTTGTTTAAGTTGCATATTACTCTCCTCCTCACAAGAAAGTTTTTACATTTTCTTCTATAAATATATCATAATTATAAATAAAATTCATTTATTCAAAAAACTATTTACATGATTATCTTCTAAAACTTCTTGTTTATATAAGTAATCCCCTTAAAGTTGAAAAAACTTTAAGGGGATTATTCAATATTAAAATTCTTTTGCTATATTTGCAGCTTTAGAAATTGCTTCATTTACAATACCTTCAACATCTGCACCCATTACATCTAAGTTTTCTATAGTTAAACTTTGAACATCAGTTACTCCAAAGAAATCTAAAATAGCTCTTACGTATCTTTCACCCATTTCAAGTTCAGCATTTTTTCCCTCAACGTATTGTCCGCCTCTTGCTGATACAAATAAAGCTTTTTTATCCTTACATAGTCCTACTGGGCCTTCTGCAGTATATTTAAAAGTAATTCCTGTTACACTTACATAATCTATATATGCTTTAAAAATTGCTGGAAAACTTAAATTCCACATTGGTAATGCAATTATGTATTTATCAGCTTCAGCAAATTGATATGCATATTTTAATATAGGATGATTTCTACTTTCTTCTGTTTTAGGTCCAAATACACTTTTTAAATCTTCACCTTGTAAGAAGTTTATACCTTCTTTATATAAATCTAATGTAATAATCTCATCTTGAGGATTATTTTTCTTATATTCTTCTATAAAACTATCAGAAACTCTGAAAGTTCTTGATTCTCCTTCTGGTTTTACATTTGCTTTTATATATAATACTTTTTGCATTTTAATCTCTCCTTTTTATGTTATTATTAGTACTCTCTTATTCTTTATTCAATAATCCCATAAAATTTTATCTTTAGTTACATGCATGATTAAATATATCTTAGCTAAGATAATTATGTTTTATAACAATATAATATTCCTCAATAGACTATTATGGAAGTACGTACTTTTTTGATACATAGTGTTAAAAAACATACTAAATAAACCTAAAACAACATAATAAGTTTAACAGTTTTATTTATATTTTAAAGTTTTGTTTTTTCTAATATATCCTCTCAAAAAATATGCTAGGCTTTAGTGCAGTAAAAATACCAATAGCTATATTTTTATAACCATTGGTATCTCTAATTCTTGGTACACTCAGTGGGATTCGAACCCACGACTTCTGGATTCGAAGTCCAACGCTCTATCCAACTGAACTATGAGTGCATACTATATTTATTATTTTATACAAAAAAAACAACTGAAAATCAGTTGTTCAATGGAGCAGGTAGTGGGAATCGAACCCACCTTGCCAGCTTGGAAGGCTGGAGTATTACCGATATACGATACCTGCA
>NZ_JABAGC010000075.1 GCF_012843905.1 Clostridium sp. SM-530-WT-3G | reverse complement strand
AGAATTTTTTTAGAGTGTAATAAACGTGCCTTGACAGCTTAGTGCTGTCAAGAACACATTTTGGTGTTGAGCCAAAATTAATTTAATTTTTATTTTTAAACTTCAAGTTACAGCATCTAAGTTATAATACTAACAAAATAACTATAATAAAAAATAACAGATAACCCCTATAAAAAGATTATCTGTTACTTAAATGACTTTAATCTTATAATAGTAAAATCACTATTAAATAAAGATTTTACTTATATTTCTTATAATTCACTACCATCAGATTCTATTACTTTTTTGTACCAGTAGTAACTATCTTTTGGTATACGATTTAGTGAACCTCCTACCTCATCTCTGTCAACATAAACAAAACCATATCTCTTTTGGTATCCGTTAAGCCAACTTAATAAATCTGTAAATGACCATGTGCAGTATGCTAATACATTACATCCATCATCTATTGCATCCTTTAATGCTTCAATGTGAGCTTTTAAGTAAGCAATTCTATATGGATCATGGATTTGACCATCTTCAACTTTATCAAAAGCACCTAAGCCATTTTCTGAAATAACTATTGGAAGGTAATAACGGCTAGTAATTATTCTACATGCCATTCTTAATCCTTGAGGATCTATAGTCCAATCCCAATCAGTTTTCTTTAAATAAGGGTTATTTGCACTCTTGTATAAACCTGGTTTACCTTCTTCATTGCTTGTACCTTTTTGACCAGTTGTATTGATTTCACCTAAACCAACACCATCTTCTGGATTGTATTGTACACAAGCAGTTTGGTAATAGTTAACTCCCATGAAGTCAAAACCTTTAGCTGCTTCAAGCATAAGCTCTGAATCTCCTTCTTCAATAACTGGAGCTATACCTTTCTTTTCAAGGTATTTTAAAACTGTAATTGGATATCTACCATATGCATATGCATCCATCCACCAGAAATTCATGTTTTCTGAGAAGTTCATTTGAGCCATAGCATTCTTAGGATCACAGTCTACAGCATAGCTTGGAGAAAATGCGAAACTTGCACCTATTTTACCGCTTAAGCCCATCTTCTTGTATGCAATAACAGTTTTAGCATGAGCAATAAAAGCATGATGGTTTACTTGATAGAACATTTTTTCATCATTCTTCTTCATTGGTGGATGTGTAGCTCTAAGCCATCCATGTTCAGTGAATATATTTTGTTCATTTAATGTGATCCAGTATTTAACCTTATCACCAAATCTCTCAAATAAAGTTGTAGCATAGTTAACAAAATCATCTATTATGTTTCTGCTTTCCCATCCATTATATCTATCTTGAAGTGCCTTTGGTAAATCCCAGTGATAAATTGTTACCATAGGTTCAATTCCATATTTTAAACATTCATCGATAATGTTTTCATAAAACTTTAAGCCTTCTTCATTAACTTGTCCATTTCCTTCTGGATAAATTCTTGGCCATGAAATTGAGAAACGATATGCTTTTAATCCCATTTCATGCATTAATTTAATATCTTCTAAATATCTATGATAGTGGTCTACTGCAACGTCTCCGTTAGTACCTTTAAAAGTCTTACCTGGTATTCTAACAAATTCATCCCATACAGATAATCCCTTTCCACCTTCTTGGTAAGCTCCTTCAATTTGATAAGCTGCTGTTGCACTTCCCCATAGGAAGTCCTTTGGAAACTTTCCTGAGTTCATCCCTTTATATCCCCCTTAAATTAACTTAATAACATAATTCTAACATTTTGTAATACTCTACTCAAGTAATTTTTGTAAAAATATACATATTCTTGACTATATTTTTATAATATTTTCTATGTACATAGGCGTATATGGTATTAAAAAACTGCGTATTCAAAGTTAGAATATGCAGTTTTCCATATAATAGCTGAACAAATAAATATATTTTATTTTTCTATGTTAAAGTGATTGATTATCACTTAGCAAATATACTGTTTAAATAAAAATCAATTAAGATAAGGCTACGTCTAAAATCATCATTACTATAAATCCTACAGCAAAACCTATAGTAGCTATATTAGAATGCTCTCCTTCAGCTGCTTCTGGAATCAGCTCTTCTACCACAACATAAATCATAGCTCCTGCAGCAAATGAAAGAAGATAAGGCATTATAGGAGTAAGAAAATTTGAAAATAAGATAGTCAAAACAGCTCCTATTGGTTCAACAACTCCAGATAAGAAACCATAATAGAATGATTTTCCTTTGCTCATGCCTTCACTTCTTAATGGAAGGGATATTATAGCTCCTTCTGGAATATTCTGAATGGCTATCCCTATTGATAAAGCAAAAGCAGCTGCTATTGATATAAGTCCACCATCACCCATTACACCTGCAAAAACAATTCCAACAGCCATGCCTTCTGGAATATTATGAAGAACTACAGCTAATACAAGCATAGTTGTTTTCTTTATATTGTTATTGCTAAGACTCATAAGTCCCTCTGGCTTATTCTCATTTTGATGAAGATGAGGTATTATTATATCAAGCAATAGTAAAAAGGCAATTCCAAAAATTAGCCCTATAGCCACAGGTATGAATGAAAGTCTTCCCATATGGCTACTCATATCTAAGGCAGGCATAATAAGTGACCACACTGATGCTGCTATCATTACTCCAGATGCAAATCCAAGCAATACTTTATTAACTAATCTAGGCATTTCTCCTCTCATAAAGAATACACATGCAGCTCCAAGAGTAGTTCCCATAAGTGGTATTAATAATCCAATAATAATATTCATGCACTCACCTCTACAATCTCTAAATATTTTGCATTAATATAATTACGACTTTTCTAACAAATCTAAATTCCTTAAATTTCTTTAAAAACTAAAAGTATTTACTTATACTTAAAATTTTACTGAGCAACCTAATTAGTTTACTTTGAATGTAAATAAATATACTTCAAATATATTACAAATCAAAACTATAATACATTTAATGTATATCTTTCTTTGATTCTATTCTACATATGCCTGTACAATTATATATATATATTTATAAATCAGCTTTCCACTTATGATAGCCATTATCAGTTAAAATGATATATTTTTTGAAATTCATTGTCAATACATCTCTTCTAACTTTAAACATATTATAAAAAGCTACCTATAAGTATTGAAATTTTTAAATAAATAGCTATGGAATAATTAAAATATGCTATTTTAAAAAAACTGTTTTCATGTTAGAAAGAATGTTAAAACATCAATAATTATTTAATATATTTATATTAAATAAGAAGATGAGACATTAAATGATTTAACGTTCCATCTTCTTTTTAATTTTATATAGAATATTAATAACTTAATCTAATAAATATGCTAATTTTGATTTAATTGTGCTATATTAGCCATAAACTCATTAAATGAAATTTTCCCCAATGCAAGCTCCATGCTTTCTATATACATTTTTTCATTCTTAGTATGTGGTCTTGCATATAAGCTTTCAAGCATTTCTTTTTCATTATTTAATGGATTTAAAATATTATGCTTTTTTGAAAAGGCCTCGAAATAACGTAACCCAAATCTTCTTTGAGATACAGCATCCAAATGAATACAGTCAGGATTGCAAGTCAAATTACTTGCTGTAACAAAATAGCAATTGTCCTGTTCATCTGCAAACTTTTCTAATTCCTTATTTACTAATTCGTACTCAGTACACATTTTCCCATATCCATCTTTACCCAGAAAGTCACCTAATCCTCCAATTATTATTGGAATATTAGGAACATTTAATTCTTTTCTAAGAGCTTCAAAAATAATAAGAAGCTTTTTATAATAATCTTTATAACCTCCATTATAGCTGTCAGCTTCTCCTTGATGCCATAGAATACCTGTTAACTCGCTGTTTTCCATAGCCAATTTAGCCTGAGAAACTGCATGCCTAAATAATACCTTATCTACAGCCCATTCATCTATTGAGCTTCCACCCTCAGCACAAGGTATTAAACCAATAGTGTCATCTGGATTTTCACGACACCACTCTTCTGCAAATGAGCTTACTAAACTTACACCTGAAACTGGACGATCATAATTGACTGGCTCCGTCATCATCTGCCACTTGCCATTACGAAGCATATGTATTCTTTCATTAAAAATTGGAGGTACTTCATTAATGAATCCTCTTCCTGCCATATTGGATTGCCCTAACATTAAAAATGATTTAATCAATTCTATCATCCTTTCTTTTGTTTACGAAATTCTATTGGACTATGTATATTATACTCTATATTTTTATTATTCCTACTTAATTATACTTATTTCTGAAAAATCATATTCAATTAATTCTCCTTTATAAACATTAACAGTTATACGTATCTCTTTTTGTGTCAATTTATTAGTAAGCTTTACCTCTAAATAATTGCTATAGTATACATGGTCACTAGTCTCATAATTATCAATATCACTTACTTCAAGTTCTATCAAATAATACCTAATGATTTCTTCAAGTTCATCTAATGATTTAATTTCACTTTTTTCTTTACTACCATTATCTAAAAGTTTACTAAGTATAGTCACCACACCTTTATCAATATCATAGCTTATGAAATATCCCTTATTACCATTATGAAAAAAGTAAATATAAAATATATTGGCTCAACACCAAAATGTGTTCTTGACAGCACTAAGCTGTCAAGGCACGTTTATTACACTCTAAAAAAATTCTTG
>NZ_JABAGC010000074.1 GCF_012843905.1 Clostridium sp. SM-530-WT-3G | reverse complement strand
AACTTTCAACTAATGGTTAAATGAGAATAAGAGAAAAACAGAGAAAATGAGAAGAGTATTTAATGGGTATAGAGAATCATAGAGAGAGTATATGGTATGTGAGAGAATATTATAACTTTCAACTAATGGTTAAATGAGAATAAGAGAAAAACAGAGAAAATGAGAAGAGTATTTAATGGGTATAGAGAATCATAGAGAGAGTATATGGTATGTGAGAGAATATTATAACTTTCAACTAATGGTTAAATGAGAATAAGAGAAAAACAACAAAATGAGAAAAAATTAATGTGTATAAGAATTTAGAGAAATAATATGGTAGAAAATATACAGTTCTTATTAATGGTCAAATAAGAGTATGATAAATGGAACAAATTTGTAGAAATGATAATAGCAAATGAAGCTATTATCATTTTTTATTTATTAAATATTTAGATGCTGAATATTAATAAAAATGAAAAGAAAAAATGCAAAAAAATCGAAATGTAATTGTTTTCTTGACAAATAATAATAATTTATCACAAAAAATATTTACTTTTTATTAGAAACTGGTATAATACAAGACGTGAGTATATGTAACCTATATTCTCATATATTATTTCTATTTATTAAATAGCGAATATAACATAATTTATTAAATCAAAAAAGATAGAGTAGGATCTAGAATCTATGATTATAGATTCTACTATATTTTTGCTAATCTACAAATAGAATTGGGATGGGGAGACAAAAACGATATGAGAAGATTAATATTAGTAACATCACCACCAGCATGTGGAAAAACATTCATTTCAAAAGAAGTGTCAAAGGCACTTAAGCCTATAGTTTATTTAGATAAAGATACTTTAATTGGATTATCTAATCAAGTATTTAAAGTTGCACATCAAGAAAATAACAGAAGTTCAGAATTTTTCGAAGAAAATATAAGAAATGAAGAATATGAAGTTATCATTGATTTAGCATTAGAAGCTTTAGATTATTGTGATACAGTATTAATAAATGCTCCATTTACTAGAGAAATAAGAGATTTAAAATACATGGATAACTTCAGAAAGAAACTTAAAGAACATGATTGTGAATTAGTTGTTATCTGGGTTGAAACTAGTAAAGAAGTATGTCACCAAAGAATGATAGAACGTAATTCAGATCGTGACACATGGAAATTGGCTCATTGGGATGAATATATTGCAGGATGTAATTTTGAAAAGCCAGAAGGCATACCAGAATTATGGGTATTCAAGAACTCATCTACAGAAGAATTTAATCAATCAATGGCTGAATTAGTTAAGCATTTTAAAAATTAATTTTACATAGCTAGAAAGCCCTTAAGTATTATTTAAATAATACTTAAGGGCTTTCTTTTTTCTATAAAAAAATATTAGAAAATTTAAATACAGTACCAAATTATTTCCATATTTTGGTATAATAATATATGGAAGGAGGTACAGTATGGAAATCGAAAAAATAAAGAATAATAAATTATTGCTGGGACTTATAGTGTCATTATGTGGATTAGGAGCAATATATTTTGGAACGTCTATATATTTTATAAATCATTTTAACATTGGATCTAAAATAAATTTTGTAGATGTTTCAGGCAAAACAATTGATGAAGCCGATTCGGAAATAATGTCAAAGATAAATTCATATGAGTTGAATCTTAAAGGTAGGAATGGATTAGAAGAAACAATTACAGCAGATGATATAAATTTACAATGTGACTTACAGAATAAACTTGAACAAATAAAGAATAATCAAAATGCTTTATTTTGGATGGGAAATTTATTTAAAGGTGAAAATGCAAGTATAGCAGATTCTCTGGTATACGATGACAGCAAGTTGGAAAAAAAGATAAATGACTCTTCACTTATGAACAGTAAAGATATTGTAGAACCTCAGAATGCAGAACTTAAATATAATAATGATAGTTATGAAATTATAGAAGAAGTAGAAGGGAATAAATTAAATAAAGATTTCCTAAGATCAGCTGTATCTGAAGCAATAAAAAATGGCGAAACAACATTAGATCTGGACGAGAGTAATTGTTATGAAAGACCAACATATACGACAAAATCTAAAGAAGTATTAGCTGCTAAAGAATTATTAGACAAGTATACATCCGCCAAGATAACGTATAAGTTTATAGGTGAAGATGAAGTTATAGATGGGACTATAATAAAAGATTGGTTATCATTAGATAAAAATTATAATGTAAATATTAATGAGGAAAAAGTTAAAGAATATGTTAAATCATTATCAAATAAATATACGACAATAGGAAAAACAAGAAGTTTCACTACAACATACGGACAAACTGTATCTGTAAGTGGTGGAGATTATGGAACTAAAGTAGATTTTTCAGAAGAAACAGCGTATCTTATAAATGCTATAAAAAATAGCCTTGTTGAAGATAAAGAACCTAAGTATTCACAAAAAGCAATGGCAAGTGGGGAGAATGATATTGGAAACACATATGTTGAAATAAGTTTATCTGACCAGCATTTATGGTTTTATAAAAATGGAGGTTTAGTTACAGAAGGTCCTGTAGTAACAGGTAATATAAGCAATGGAACAGGAACTCCTGGAGGAACTTATAAACTTGATTATAAAGAGAGAAATGCAGTATTAAGAGGCCCAGGATATGAGTCGCCAGTTAGTTTTTGGATGCCTTTTAATGGAGGAATAGGAATACATGATGCTTCTTGGAGAGGTAGTTTTGGAGGAAGTATATATGTTTATGGAGGATCACATGGTTGTGTTAATGCACCATATGATTTAGCAAGGACTATATTTAATAATATAGATGATGGTACACCGATTGTATGTTACTATTAGTTTCGAAAATTATTTAATAAATATTTAGAATAGTTGCATTATATAGTTGCATTATAATGATAGCTGGATTATTTTAAATAGTTTTATAAAGTAATAAGTTAATAAAGCTGCCTCTTTATATATGAGACAGCTTATGTTTTAAAGTACATTTAAATCTAATAATTCTATATTGGTAGATATGAAATTATCTTTCACAGGTTCTTCTTTCATAAGATCTGTAGAAAGATATTTTTTATTATCGTCAGAAAATACTGTGACAATATTATGTTGGAAGTTATTCTCAGCTAATACCTTTACTGCCCCTATAAAATTTGCACCAGATGAAATTCCAATACCAAGTCCTAAATCTTTAGAAAATTTTTGTGCCATTATTATAGAATCACCATCATCAACACTTACTATATTATTTAGCTTTTTTAAATTAAGTATTGGAGGAATAAATTCATCTGATATGCCCTGGATTCTATGACTGCTTGTGCATTTGCCAGTTGATAATGTTGGAGAGTTAAGTGGCTCCAAAGGGTATACTTTCATGTTGGGTTGATTATCTTTTAAGTATTTGCCTATACCCATTACAGTGCCACCAGTTCCTACACCAGCTATAAAAGCTGATGGAGTAATGTTATGTCTTTGTAATGTGTGTAATATTTCGGGTCCAGTAGAAGTATAATGAGCTAATATGTTATCGTAGTTAGAAAATTGATTTGGTAAAAACATATCATGTCTTTCTTTGGCTATTTCCTTTGTGGTAGAAATGCATTTCTTAAATCCGCCATCATTTTTTGAAATCAGATGTAGTTTTGCATTGAAACTTTCTAATAATTTCATTCTTTCACTGCTTAACCAATCAGGCATGTATATATGAACTTCATGATTTAAATATGTTCCTATTGCGGCAAAAGAAATTCCTGTGTTGCCACTTGTGGCTTCGATAATAATATCATTATCTTTAAATTTTTTCTCAATATATGATTTACTGAGAATATACAATGCCACCCTATCTTTAATACTTCCAGTATAGTTATAGTATTCGAGTTTTGAATATATTTTTGCTGGTTTTCCTTTATATTTAAAATTTATTTCCACTAATGGGGTATTTCCAATAAGGTGGCCTAATTGTTTAAATTTTTTTTGTACACTAATCATAAAATCCCCTTAATTAAAAATGCTATTACATAATTAGTGTATGCAGGATAAATAAAACTAAAAACAATAATAATACATTTCTTATTGTTGTTTTTCCCATGCAATCATTACAAAGTCTTTTCCAGTTTCCTTTTTTACTAAGCTTTCAGCTTTTTTTATGGATTCATAATCTTTATTATTTAAATCTGCTATTTTATAATCCATAAGATATCATCTCCTTTATAGTTAGAATTTGATATTTAGAAAAATTAATACTATATATATAGCAGGTAATATTAGGAAAATTATATGCTTTTAGTTTAGATATCTGAATATAAAAGCATAAACATATCGTGGTGTATCTATATTAGAAAAAAAGAGAATGATGGTATAAAATGAAGAAAAATAAAAATAAATAAAATTAATAGTAGAAAAAATCATAAAAAAGGAGATTGATTGTGATAAGATAAAACACGTCGCAAGGAGCGGTAAACAACTGAAATAAAGCTTAAAAATTACTAAACAGTAATAAATTAAAAAGTTTTGAAAAAAGTTGTTGACATCATCCTAATCAAGTGATAAACTAAGTGAGTCGCTTGAGGGTGACAGAAAAAAACAAAAAGTAACAACGAAAGTTGTGAAAGAAAATGGTCTTTGAAAATTGAACAGAATATATAAATACATTTAAGTAAACCAGCAATTCTTTATTTTGAGTAAGCTA
>NZ_JABAGC010000073.1 GCF_012843905.1 Clostridium sp. SM-530-WT-3G | reverse complement strand
GTTTGAGGTGCAATTCCTCTTATTTACTCGACTGAGAGGTCGGTAGACAAAATAATTGTCTACCTCCTACTCGATTATAAGTAATAATTCTAGATGATGGATTCATTTTGTTAAAATTATTTAACATATAGCTTTGAAGTATTTTATGATTAACTATAAAAAACACGCTAGTATATTTTAATTAAACTAGTGTGAATGAATTATAATTAATGCTTTAAATTAACAATTTCATTGAATGAAAAATTTAAAGTATTAATTTTTAGCAGATGTAGTATGTTTAGCATACCAATTACTAAACAATACCTTAAATGAAGCCACTAATGGTACGGCAATAAGCATTCCTATAAGGCCTCCTATATCTCCACCAATTATTATAGACATCATAGTAAAGACAGGGTGAAGACCTACACTATCGCCTATTATTTTTGGAGCTAATAAGTGATTATCAATTTTTTGAACTATAACCATTGCAATTATTGCATAAAGTATCCTTATAGGTGATCCACTTAGAAGTCCAGTTAAAGCAGCAAGAATAGTACCCACAATTGGACCTACATAAGGAATCATATTACAAATTCCTGATATTGCTCCAATAACAAGAGCATATTTAATTCCAGCAATACTTAAAGCAATAGTTGAAAGAACTCCAACAAAAAATGCTTCTAAAAGCTGACCACGAATGAATTTTTCAAAGACATCATGAATAGTTTTGAAAATATTAGTTGTAATAGTGCCTATTCTACTATTACCAAATATTAATTTATAAAGCTTCATACATAAGTTAATAAAGTATTCTGAATCCTTCAATAAATAAATGCTTATTACAAGTCCTATGAAAAAGGATGCAATACTAGTTCCAATGGAAACAACTGAAGAAGCTATATGACTTAAGTTAGTTGTTATATATTCTTGAGTTACTTTAAATCCATCTATTATATATGGTTCAACAAAGGTTATAAGAGGTGAATTAAAACTTTCAAGTGCATCTCTAACTGAGGATTCAGAAAATGTACTAGTAGTAAAATAATCGGCTATTTCTGATACTATATTTATAATATTAGTATTTTTGGAAATTTCGCCTCCAATCATAAAGTAAATTCCCCATATTAATAAGAATATTAATGCAATAACGCTTACGTAAGAAAAAATTATACTTATAATACGTCTTAATGAATTATTCTTTATTTTGAAAATTGAATTGTTTTTTAATAGATTTTCTATATATGATGTAATAGGATAAAGCAAAAATGCAATAATTGAACCTATTAACAATGGTTTGAGAAGATCTATTATTCCTGAAACAAAAGATAGTGAAGTTTTTAGTATTGGTACAATATTTAGAATAAGTACAAATGATATATAAATTACTACAGCTGTACATATAATATAAACAGCGTATTTTAAGAGATTTTTATCAATGTCTATTTTCATAAGAGTTATTTCCCTTCTTTATTTATGTAATATTATATTATAAGTACGTATATAAAGCAAAAAAACAATCTGTAAATTATATTATAAAATTATGAATAATTTTATAATATAGGAAAATGTATACATTTACTACTTTTTAAATAATCAATATGTAAATGATTAATTTATACATATCTAATTTTTGTGGTACTATTATGTTTAATCTAAGTTATTTAATGAAGATATATAATTGTATAGAAAAATAATTTATACTAATATAGTAAGAAGAAAAATAATAAATACATTAATTACATGAGGAAGATATTATGATAAAAAAAGATATATTTAATATGAATGAAATAGTAACAATAGTTATGGCAGAGGTAGAAGCTATTGAGTTTATGGAGATGTATGGATTAGAAGAAGAAGTTGAAATACCAAAGCCTATAGAAAGTAAGCTATCATCATTAGATAATAAAGATTATGTTGAATTTATAGAGAAGATAGAGGAAATGGCTAAAGAAGTATATAAATTAAAAAGTGGAGAATTAAATGAGCTTAATAAGTGCCATGAAGAGATTGTAAGAGAATCAGAAAATATATTAAGCGAATTTATTATAAAAGAATAAGAAGAGGTAATAATTATGTTGAAGAATGATTATAAAAAAGAAGTTGAAAATAGCTTAGATTTAATTTATGAAGAAGTTGATAAGAGAATTGCAGATAAAGAATATGATGAAGCTAAGGAAATAGTTAATAAAGGGTTAAAATCATTAGTTGGATTAGATATTGGAACCATAGAAGTTTTCTCATTCCACAGTATTTCTGAAATAATTGATAGAGAAAATCAATATAATAGCATGAAATATCTTGCTTTTGGATGTCTTATGAGCCTTATGGGGAAAATATATAGCAAAAAATCAGAAGATACTTCATATTTTATTTATTATGAAAAAGCATTGGATGGATTTTATAAAGCTTTTAGTGAAGATGAGGAAATTAATGAAAAGTATACTGAAGATGCAGTTGATACATGCAAAGAGCTAAGTAAATATGAATTATCTATTGAAATAGATAAAAAGATTCTTAGATTATATGAAATGTTAAATAAATTAGACAAAGCAGAAGATACTTTATTTTATATGCTTCAGAAAACTGATAATGATGGAAGTATAATATTAGAAGGAATGAAATTTTATAATAGATTAAAGAAAAAGGAAAAAGAGGTTTTATCAGAAGGAAATCTTCCATTTGAAGAAGTAGAAGACGGTATTGCAGAATTGGAAAGAAGAATGGGAATATAGATGTAACATCTTTTTATTCAAGATAGTAATATGAATTAAGTAATATTTCGAGGTTAAAGTTTGAATTGCAATATGTATGGATTTGAAGATATACTCAGGGCACTAGGTTATGAAACAGAAGATATTTTTTCTAATAGTGATAAAACTACTTTTGATGGAAATGCTCAAAATAATGTTAATAATCAAAGTAGTTATAATTTAGATGATGAATCAGAAGGGAAAAGCAGTGGCGCAGGTGGATGGAATCAATTTACTGGATTTGAACCAAACTGTAATGATATATTTAATGGGTTTCAGCAATTATATCCGGAATTATATGTAGTAATGGGAGAAATAATAGGTAATATTATTTCTAGAAAGATGCCTGCAAATGTGCAGAATGCCTTTGGAAACTGGCTACAATTGATTGGTCAGGCAATCTTAACGTATAATGCCCAACAGCAGTATTTTCAAGGTGGGCCTGGAAGATATTTTAGTCCTATATATTATAATGTGAGTAATCCATTTTGTTCAAGTAATTTATATGGAGTAAATTTTAAAAATACAGACTGTTTTGAACATAATAATGGAAAAAGTTATAAAAGGAAAAAGGTATCTAGAAGCGATATTGCTAAATTAGATAATAATATTAACCAATTAGTTAAGGAAATTAATTCATTAAAACAACAAATTGATAAAATCAATTATAAAGAAAAGCAGGAATGAATAAGATAAACTTGTTCATTTCTGCTTATTTTTTGTAACATATATACTATAAATAAATATATTATTGTATGTATTGGTTTAGGTGAAGATATTATGAAGGATGAATATAGCAAAGAAGAGAATGAAAAGTGTAATGATAGTAATACACAAAATACTAATAAATCCAATAGTAGCAGTAGTGCATCTCAATCAAATAGATTTTTTGCTGGTGATATACCCGGTGGATTTCAAACATTAAATCCTGAGGTATTTAATATTATCAGTGAGATTTTAGCTGATGTTATAGCAGGAAGAATACCTTTTAATGTTCAAAATGCATTGGGAAATTGGATTCAATTAGTTGGTCAGATTATAGAAACTTATAGTGCTCAGCAGAATTATTTTCAGAGTGGACCTGGGAGGTTTTATAATTTGAAGTATTATAATGTAGCTAATCCGTTTGTACCTAGTAATGAACAAGAAACAAACAGTAGTGAGAATTCAACAAATTCTAACAATGTTACAAGTGAAAGTCAATTAAATGAAATTATAAATATTATAGGCGAGTTAAAAAAAGATGTAAGATGTATCAATGAAAGAATGGATAAACTTGAAAATACAGATAATAATCATAATTTGTAAAAAACACAATATATTATAATATAGGCTAAGACATGCTTAGACCTAACATTAATTGCTCAACATATACCTAATAATCAAAGATAACCTAAAGAATATTTATTCTTTAGGTTATCTTTATTTGTTATCATTTTTTAAAAAAAGTTTTTTAAATTGGGTAATATGTTTAGTTATAGTTGAAACGAAGATTACCCCTAAAGCTAAACTTCCTGCACTTGCACATGTGTTTAATCCTAAGTGAATAGCCTTTTGTACATTTCCAGTTATAGTTTCATACATGGTATAATACATTCCAGCACCCGGTACTAGTGGAATAAGTGCACAAATAAGTATTGTAGTTATTGGAGTCTTTAGTTTTCTTGCACATATTTCAGAATATATACTGAAAATTATTGAAGAACAGAAGAATGAGAGTGCATCACTCATACCTTGTTTACTGAAGAATAAGGAACAAAACCAGCTTAATCCTCCGCCAAGTGCAGCAAATATAAGATTTTTTCCTTTTATATTAAATATTATTCCAAATCCTAATGAAGCAATAAACGAAACTATCACTTGTAATAACATTCTATACCGTTACTGAAAACTTATAAAAATCTATAAAAAATTATAAAATCTTATGTTTCATTCCTTTTTCAATGTATCTGC
>NZ_JABAGC010000072.1 GCF_012843905.1 Clostridium sp. SM-530-WT-3G | reverse complement strand
TACAAAAAAACGGTCGGAACCCTTGAAATATAAAGAAAAATTAAAAAGCGTAGTGTAAACAACTTTACACTATCTATTATTTTAAGGGGCGAATAAAATGAAAAGATTTAAAAAATTAGCAAGTATTATACTTTCAGGGGTGGTAGCTGTTACATGCCTTACTGGATGTGGAAGTTCAACAGGAAGCACTGATTCTAGTAAAACGAATAAAAGTTCTTTAGAAAGTATCAAAGAAAATGGAAAAATAAGAATAGGTGTATTTAGTGACAAAGCACCATTTGGATATGTTGATTCTAATGGAGAAAATCAGGGATTTGATGTATATATAGCAAAAAGATTTGCAAAGGATCTTTTAGGAGATGAATCAGATGTAGAATTTGTGCTTGTAGATGCAGCAAGTAGAGTTTCATATCTTGAATCAAATAAAGTTGATATAATAATGGCTAATTTTACAGAAACAGATGAAAGAAAAGAAAAAGTAGATTTTGCAAATCCTTATATGAAAGTTGCATTAGGTGTTGTTTCACCTGAAGGGGCACCAATTAACTCTGAAGATGAACTAAAAGGCAAGAAGATAATTGTAGCAAAGGGAACAACTGCAGAAACTTATATGGTACAAGAACATCCAGATGTTGACCTTGTAAAGTATGAACAGTATTCCGAAATATTCCAAGGATTAAAAGATGGACGTGGGGATGGTATATTAAGTGATAATACTGAAGTTATTGCATGGGCTAAAGATAATCCAGAATTTGTTGTTGGTGTGGCAAATATTGGAAATCAAGACGTGATTGCTCCTGCTGTAGCTAAAGGAAATGATGAATTAAGAGAATGGATAAATGATGAACTTGAAACTTTAGGGGAAGAAAATTTTGTACATAAAGCTTATGAAGAAACTTTAGAACCTGTATATGGAAAAGAATTTGAAGAAAACCTTGTTGTTGAAGGTGGAAATTTAAATCAATAACTTGATTAGAGTAAATAAGAAAAATATAAGATGAATATAAATACATACTTTTAATGAATAATCATTAGAAGTATGTATTTTTATTTGTACTTGGTTAAATGAGAATTTTCATATAGAATTATTTATGAAATATTAATAAATAAAGAAAATTAATTTATAAATAATTCATTGATAATATAATTAAAAACAGTATTTAGAAAGGTAACATTATGAAAATAGTAGCAGGACTAGGATGCATAGATGATTATATAAGAATGGTTAAAGCAGGTGCAGATGAAGTATTTGTGGGCTTTGTACCTTACGAGTGGAATAAAAAATATGGGACTTTATTTCCTTTAAATAGACGTGAAGTGCTTTATTATAATACACAGATAAATTCTTTTGAAGATATGAAAATATTAAAAAAGATGGTGGACGTTTATAAGGTACCTGTAACAATAGCCTTTAATTATCTATATTATTTAGAAGAGCAATATGAAATAATTGCAGAGACTATTGAAAAATTAAAAAGTATAGGATTTTACGAATTTATAATTGCTGATATTGCACTTTTAGAGTATCTAAAAGAAAGAAATATAGACTGTTTTATTCATTTGAGTGGAGAATGTGCGGAAATAAATCGCCTTTCTATAAACTTTTTAAATCAATTTAATATAGGGAGATATATATTCCATAGAAAAAATACAATTGAAGATATAAAATCATGTATAGAGAATAATAATGTTAAAAATATTCAATATGAAGCATTTATGTTAAATGAAAGATGCCATTATACAGGGGCATTTTGTAGTTCTCTACATTGTGATGAATTAAGTCATATATGTCAGCTTCCATATATTATTGGAAAAGTAGATGATCAATCTGATAATTTTAAGAAAGTTAATGAAAAGTTTAATAAATATTATAAAGACATTGAAGAGGAAAACTTTGAAGAAGATTATGATGAATATGAAAATAATTCATATATTCTTGGAGCTTCTGGATGCGGAATATGTGCATTGAAAAGGCTTAAAGATTCAGGAGTGACTCATTTAAAGGTTGTTGGAAGAGGAAATTCTATAGAAAATATGGAAAGAGATATAATTGGGTTAAGAAAAGCAATTGATATACTTAACATGAGTGAGCAGAAAAATAACATGCACAGTAAGGAATATACACTAGAAGATAATATTTCATTTGAGAAAAAGATAAAAGATGAGATTTTTTGTGGCAAATGTAGTAATGAGTGTTATTACTAATATATGAATTAAGAAATAAGCCATATTAGAAATATAACTTTTGATATATTACTAATGTGACTTATTTTAAATTTATATTATAGTATTATAGCGTTTTTGTATAAAATAAATTATTATTTTTATTATTAATTAATACCATCTAGTTAGTGGTAATTCGTTATTTACACCTTTAGTTAATAAGATTTGATGAAGGTCTATGATTCCGTTATTAAATGTTGCAGCGCAAGCACATAAATATAAATCCCACATTCTTGTGAATTCTGTTCCCATTTTTTCTTCAATTGCACTTCTATGTTCATTGAAGTTTTTATCCCAGCATAATAATGTTTTATTATAATGTCTTCTTAAGCTTTCTACGTCAAGAGTGTAGAAGTTATATTCAGCACAAGAACTTAAAATTTCTCTTAAACTTGGTACAACTCCACCTGGGAATATATATTTTTTAATCCATGCATCACCAGGATATTCTTTTAAAGCGCTTATAAAGTGTAATAAGAATAAACCTTCAGGCTTTAATACTGAATTTACGCATGATAAGAATAAATCATAATTTTTTCTACCAACATGTTCAAGCATTCCAACACTTACAACTCTATCAAAAGAAAAATCTTTATTTGGAAGGTCACGATAGTCCATTAATTGAACAGATAATTGATCACTAAGTCCTTCATCTTGAATTCTTTTATTGAAAGCATCATATTGTTCATTACTTAATGTTATACCTACTCCTTTTACCCCATATTTTTTTGCGGCAGTTATTAAAAGTGATCCCCAACCACATCCAATATCAAGAAGAGTCATTCCAGGTTTTAAATATAATTTCTTTAATATTCTATCTATTTTACTTTCTTGAGCTTCTGTAAGAGTCATATTTTCATTTGCAAAATATGCACAAGAGTAGCTAAGAGTATCGTCTAGCCACAATTTATAGAAATCATTTCCTATATCATAGTGAGATGTTACTTCTTTCTTTTGATTTTTCTTAGAAGTAGACGAGAATATTACATTTTTTAATGAATGAGTATCTGTTTTAAAATCATCCATTTGTCCTAAGAAACAGTTAAGTGCATTATATAAGTCACCTTCTATTTCAATATCGCCTCTCATATATCCTTCACCTAATGCAATAGAAGTACTTGTCATTAGATCTTTAATTGGTATTTCCTTATTAAATTTAACAGTAAATAAAGGTTTACCTTCACCTATTAAATATTCTTGTCCATCATATTTAACTAAGAATGGTTTTTTATCAAAATCTTTTAAGAAATTAATAAATAATTTTGTTGTTTTCATTGAAATTGCCTCCAATTTAAAAAATTAACATTACTATGTTTTGTGCTATATTTTTTGTTGAATATTTTTCTATGTAAAATTAAAGTGTTGTAGTGTAAAAAAACAAGTTTTTAAAATTTACATATTTTTTATGTTTTGGAAATAAATTAAGAAATAATACTATTAACAAATAAATTATATTAAACTAAAATTACAAATTCAATAAACTATATGTGACTAAGAAGTAAACAATTTGTGAAGTTAAATATTTCAATATGAGGTGAAAATAAAAATTATAAACAAAAAATACCGCTATTTAAATTAATAGCGGAAAATTTAATATTAAATTAAACTTAGAGGTAAATAAAGCAGAATTAAAAAAATATGAAAGTAAATAATTTATCTTATAATTTAGTAATACAATAGAAAGTTATGATAATTGAAATACATAACTTTTATTTAATTTGTAAACTTCACAACCTTGGAATGGATTTGCAGTACCTATATACATATCATTATCATCACTTATAAAAATGTTACGTATACCATATGAATAAGGATTCTTGAAGCCATCTAACGAAATTGGAGAGAAGTTTACTCCATCTTCTGATACATAGAAATCAAAACCTGATGGATGTTGCTCACTTTTTAATGAAACTATATTTGAGTACAAAGAAGAAACTAATGATTCAAAAACAGGAAGAGTAAATTGTTTAATAAGCATATCAGCATTTTTTAGGAAAATTTCTAATGTTGGTTCTATAGCACTTGAGCAGTCAAAGGTACCGATATATAGTTTGTTGTTAAATATCTTCATTTGCCACATATAGAGGTTGTATTTATTGTTAAAACCACCATAAATTTTATTAATTGGGTTATTATATCCTACTACAGTTTCAATATTATCATTTTTATCTACACGTAAAATTTCACAGCCAACAGGAAAAACATAACATAGCATTGCAGTAGTATCTATTCCAGTACCTATATATAGATGGTCATTAAATTCAACAAGAGAAATTGGAATAGAGTTGAAATCATGGCCACCTCCATTTTTAATAATAAGCTTCCAATGATTAAGCTCGGGTTCACTTCCTTCTGTTCTCCAAAGCATAAAGCCTTTTTTACTTGAAGTACCAGGATAAAGATGATTATTGAAAGATGCTATAGTCCATATTGTTCCTATTGGATTTTTACCTTCTTCACCACCTTCTGGTGTTTCTAAAGTCCATCCGAATAATTCAGGATCAACTGAAGAATATAATAGAGAAGGTAAGTCTTCTCCATCAGCCATTACAGTGAGGTAAAGTTTGTTGTTATAAACCATCATTGACCTTGAAGAAGTTCCTTTGGTTATATTAGATGGAATTTCAAACCAATCTATACCATTAGTTGATTTTAGAATTTTAACACCATTCATTGATATGATAAATCTTTGGTAGAGATTTGAAATTTTTTATAAAATTAATAGAGGATTCATTATACATATACAATCACCTCAATATATTGTTTATATTAGGGTTAATCATATTTCTTAACCCTTATATATCAAGGCTTCGAAAAGCCGAGATTTTTATATCACTCAAATTTCCT
>NZ_JABAGC010000071.1 GCF_012843905.1 Clostridium sp. SM-530-WT-3G | reverse complement strand
AATGTGAGTCGAGTTTCCTAAGCAGTGAACCCAAATCTGTGATTTGGTGTGAATCGCTTACTCAGCGAACGAATGTGAGTCGAGTTTCCTAAAAAAGATATTTACTGTAAATTCAGCATGTGCTGATAGACAAGTAAGGAGCTAACTCAAATATAAATATTTGAGTTAGCTCCTTACTTTATGTTATATTAGTATAAAAATTAATGGATTAAGATAAAAATGTAATAGGTAGAGGTAAATATGAAGAAGTTAAGTGGAGGATGTACATTAGACTGCTTTGATGCATGTAAGTTTAATGTCTATGTTGATAATAATAAAGTAGTAAAAATTGAGGGGGATAAGAATCATCCTTATACAAAAGGTTTTATATGTAAGAAAGGCCTTATGCACCTTGATAGAATGAATCATGAAAAGAGGCAGTACAAACCTCTTTTAAAGGTTAATGGAAAGTGGAATGAAATTTCCTTTGATGAAGCTGTAAATATAATGGCTGAAAAGCTTAAGCATTATAAAGAGAATTATGGTCCAAAATCTGTCATGTACTATGAACAGTATGGTAATGGAAGTCTTCTTAAAAGCGTAGGTGATATATTTATGAATTTCTTTGGAGGATGTTATAAGCAGAAGGGTGGCCCATGTTGGAGTGCAGGTATAAAAGCACAAGAAAAGAATTTTGGAGATATTAGGAGTCATTCTCTTGAAGATATGATGAATAGTAAGACAATAGTAGTGTGGGGTAAAAATCCAGCATATACTTCTATACATACTATGGCAGCTATAAAAAAGGCTAAGGATAATGGAAGCTATGTAATAGTTATAGATCCAATAGAAACAGCTACAGCCAAAATGGCAGACTATTATATAAGAGTTAAACCAGACGGAGATACAGCACTTGCTCTTGCTATGGGAAAAAGAATAATAGAACAAGGAAAATATGATTTAGATTATATAAATAAGTACGTAAGTGGGTTTGAAGAATACAAAGAATATGTTAAAAGCTTAAATTTAGAGGAACTTTTAGAAAGAGCAGGAGTAACTAAGGAAACTTTGAATCTATTAGTGGAAAAATATACAGAAAAGTATTCAACTATTTTATTAGGATATGGACTTCAAAAGTATAATTTTGGAGGAAATACAATTTATCTTATAGATACACTAGCAGCAATAACAGGACAGATTGGTGAAAGTGGTGGAGGAGTAAATTACGCCAATAAAGTATATCCAGGAGTTCTTAACACTGATCCATATAATAGTGAAGAATATGCAGAAAATGAAATATTCCAAACTAGTGAAATAAGTTCATTTATAAAAGAAAAAAATATTAAGATGGCTGTAATAACTAAGAGCAATTTATTAAATCAACTTCCATCACTTAATAACCTTGAAGAAGCTTTTAAACATGTTGAGTTTAAAGTATGTTTTGATATGTTTATGACAGATACAGCAGAAGCTTGTGATTTATTTATTCCAACAACTACTGTATTAGAAAGTGAAGATATTTTATATAGTTCTATGACGAATCCATATCTTACATATATAGAAAAATCAGAAGAGTCTAAAGAACCTCTTATGGATGAATATGAATTCTTTAAAAAAGTAGCAGAAAAGCTTGAAATTAAAGAATATCCATATGTAAGTAAAAAAGAATATCTTACAAAGGTAATTGAGCCTTTAAAAAAATTCGAACCAAAGATAAGCCTTGAATATCTTAAGGAAAATTATTTTACTATTCATGAAAGTATAGCTTGGAAGGATAAAAAGTTTGAAACTGAATCTGGTAAGTTTGAAATCATATTTAATAAGAAAGCATTATTAAGAGAAGATACAAAAGTAGATAATAATTTAGAATATAAGAAGCATGTATTAAGTAAGAGTGAAATTAATAATTTTAGAATATTAACTATTCACAGTAGGGATGCACTTTCGAGTCAGCACTATATGGATAATAATAAAATAGCAGAAGCATATATAAATAATAAGATGGCTGAAAAACATGACTTTAGTGATGGGGATATTGTTTATCTTGAATCTGATCAAGGAAAAATTAAAGTTAAGCTGAAGATTGATGACATGGTAGGAGATAATATAGTAATGATGTATGTAGGATGGTGGAAGAAAAACGGAAATCCTAATTATATTATTAATTCAGGAATATCAGATATAGGGGGGCAGGTTACTTACAATGAGACTTTTGTAAGGATTATAAAAGCTTAAGTATCAATGGTTCCCAACAGGTAAAATTAGTTTGAATTAGATTGAAAAAGTCACTATTAATGATAGTGACTTTTTTTATTTATATAATTATAAATTTGATTTTTCAATTTCTGATATTAAAGCTTTAATATCATCTTCGTTTGGATGGCGTTCTGATTCTGCAAGATTATCTTTGATGGCTTTATACATTTCAGCGTTATCTTTTTTTATCATATCTTGCTTAGTATCAGATACTTTACCTTGGCACATATATGTACCAATAATAGTGTTAGATGATGGAACATGTGATTTTACATTAGATAAAATCTCTTCAAAATATTCTTTCGTATTATTATAACCAGCTGTACCAAATATAAATAGTTTTTTGCCTGAAAGTTTTTCTATAAATGATTGTACATCAGCACTACAAGAGTTTTTTGCTGCCCAAAATCCTAAAAAGATAGTATCGGCAGAAAGTGCTTCATCAGAAGGATTACCAAAGTAACATTCTGTAATTTTATTTTTTATAGATTCAGCTAACTTCTTAGTGTTACCAGTTATACTGCTATATACTATTGCGTATTTCATATCAATCACTCCTTAATAATTTTAATATGCATTATATAAGATATTAAGATTAAAATTCATATCAAAAAATATTTTGATATTATTACTTTATATAGTATTTCGTATTAAATAGAATTTATACAGAAGAACTGTTGTAAGGAAATGGAATTTGAAATTGTAAGAAGTGTATATTAAATTTATAAAGAAATATGCATAGCCATCATTTAAATGAATGGATAGAAATAAAATGGTGATAATGGTTTGAAGTGTCTATAATTTGAGTATGTTTGTTAATAATTTCATCATTCAAGAATATAAATTTATAGAGTAGTTTTAGTTGAAATAGATTATAAAATTTATATGATCTGTATAAACTGATAAATTATAATTCTGATATAAAGGAGATTGTTCCATATGAATTTAAGAGGAAGTAAGACTGCTAAAAATTTGATTAAAGCTTTTGCAGGAGAGTGTCAGGCTAGAACTAGATATACTTACTATTCTGATATAGCTAAAAAAGAAGGATATGTTCAGATATCAAATATATTTTTAGAGACAGCTGAACAAGAAAGAGAACATGCTAAATTATTTTATAAGTTCTTAAAGCAGGATTATTGTGATGAATGTATTGAGATTAATGCTGCATATCCAGTTTCATTTCATGATAAGACAAAGAAAAATTTAATAGCTTCAGCAGAAGCTGAAAAGGCAGAATGGACAAAGGATTATCAGAACTTTGCAAAAATAGCAAAGAGTGAAGGTTTTATGGAAATTGCTTTAACTTTTAAAAAGATAGCATTAATTGAAAAAATGCATGATATACGATATAGAAAATTATTAAGAAATGTAGAAAATGGAACTGTATTTAAAAAAGATAGGGAAGTTTTATGGAAGTGTAATAATTGTGGGTTTATATATGAAGGCTGCGAAGCACCAAAGACCTGTCCGGCATGTAATCATCCTCAAGGATATTTTGAAGTTTTTGGAGAAAATTATTAATACTAAAATATGTTGTTATAGTAATAATTATATATTTAATTAAGTAGAGATTAGATATTTAATTGTGGTCTAAACAATTGTTTAGGCCTATTTAAATTTAAGGTATTTTTTATATTATATAGGGAAAGCTAAACTATGAATATAAAAAAGGAGTATTCATAATGAAAGTTTATGTGAATAATGGATATGATAGATTAAAATCCTGCTTACTATGCTATCCAGCTAATTATAGAATAATAAGTAAAACTAACAAATTTTATGGTAAGGTAGATTATGCTTTAGCTCTTAACCAATATAATGCATACATAAATTATTTAATTGAAAATGATGTTAAGCCTATTTTTATAGATATTACTAAATCTACAAAACAGGTATATACAAAGGATGTGGCTTTTGTAATAGAAAATATCTTATTTATAAGTAAAATGTCATTAAAAGAAAGAGAAGAGAAAATAGAGCCAATAAAGAAATTAGCTGTAGACCAGAAGTTAGATTATTATATTATGCAGAACAACATAGAAGGTGGAGATGTGGCTGTTACTGATGAAGTTATTTTTGTAGGAGTGAGTAATAGAACTAATATATATGCTATTGAAGAATTGAAAAAGATATTAGATGTTAAAGGAATAAAAAAAGAAGTGATTCCAATTAACTTTGATACGAATATGCTTCATCTGGATTGTGTTTTTAGTTTATTAGGAAAAAAGTCTGCCTTAGTATCTCCTTATGTTTATGATAAAGAAATCATTAAAAAGTATATAGAAAATATAATAGAGGTAACTAAAGAGGATGCAGATAATTTAGGAACTAATTTGGTTTATATAGGAGACAATAAGTTGGTGACTGGTAATATTAATGTAGGCAATAAGTTAAAGGAATTAGGTTATGATGTCAAAATACTAGAATATACTGAAATTGTAAAAGGTGAAGGAAGCATTGATTGCAGTACATTAGTTTTATTAAGACAATGAGTAAGTTATGTAGTGAAAAAATAGTGAATTTTACTGGATTTATATATAAAATAAAAGCTGAAAGCTATTTGTAGAATATAGTTTTCAGCTTTTTGGTGTGCCCAGCATGGGCAGATATATGAGGTGAAAGTACGTGTTCTTACCTGGGGAGGTCTGATAGATATGTACCAAATGAATAAAATTTCAAGGTTACAACCCACATAGTGATATGTGGCTGAACTATCAGAAGTCAGCAGATGTCATAGTAACTCCGCTAATCGCGATAGCGGATGAAGGACTGAACGTTAGGAGGTTTACAACTTTGGATAAATCAAAGAAATTACAAAGAAAGCAGAAAACTAAATATATAGACCAGTTGATGGAAGTAGAAGTGGAACTTCAA
>NZ_JABAGC010000070.1 GCF_012843905.1 Clostridium sp. SM-530-WT-3G | reverse complement strand
GTGTAAACATCTCTGTTGGGTTTATTGTAGCACTTATATTCCGTAAGCGATAGGCGTCTATTTTTTTACGCTTACGATCAATGAATTATCTAATATAATTGAAAAAGCTATAAACGTAAAATAAGGTAGACTATGCAGTCTACCTTATTTTACATTTATCATCATTAATCATAAATTTGAGGTGTTTATTTAATTATAATATAATCTAACTTTATGAATAAAATATGAAATTTTACTTATCTGCCTTAAATCTTTTAAGTCTTAATGCATTTAATAAAACAGATGTAGAACTAAATGCCATAGCAAGAGCCGCTATAACTGGATTAAGTAATGGACCTCCAAATAAATACAATACTCCTGCTGCTATTGGTATACCAATAACATTATAAGCAAATGCCCAGAATAAGTTTTCTTTTATATTTCTCATAGTACTTCTACTTAATTTAATAGCAGTTGGTACATCCATTAAATCACTCTTCATTAAAACAATGTCTGCTGATTCCATAGCTACATCAGTTCCACTACCAATTGCCATACCTATATCTGCCTGTGCAAGAGCAGGAGCATCATTTATTCCATCTCCAACCATAGCTACAAATCTACCTTCACTTTGAAGTTTTTTAACTTCACTTGATTTATCTTGTGGCAATACTTCAGCTAGAACTTTATCTATTCCAACTTGTCTTGCTATTGCATCAGCAGTCTTTTTGTTGTCTCCAGTAATCATAGCAACTTCTATTCCCATATCATGAAGTTTCATAATTGCTTTAGCACTACTTTCTTTAACTATATCTGCAACTGCTATTATACCTGCTATTTTATTATTTATAGCTATATACATAGGAGTCTTACCTTCTGCTGCTAACTTATCAGATATTTCTTCTAATTTTCTAAGAGCTATTTTTCTATCTTGCATTAACTTTTTATTACCTAATAAAATACCTTTAGATTCTATTTCAACTTCTATACCATGACCAGGTATTGCAACAAATTTATCTATATTATATAAACCTAAATTTTTCTTTTCCCCTTCTTTAACAATTGCTTCTCCTAGAGGATGTTCTGAACCTTTTTCTGCACTTGCAGCTATCTTTAAAAGTTCATCTTTATTGATATCTCCATCTGTAATTATATCTGTTACAACTGGCTTTCCTTCAGTTATAGTACCTGTTTTATCAAATACTATAGTGTTTATCTTATGAGTAGATTCTAATGCTTCTCCACCTTTTATAAGTATCCCATTTTCTGCACCTTTTCCAGTACCAACCATTATTGCTGTTGGAGTTGCAAGTCCCAATGCACATGGACAAGCTATTACAAGAACTGCTATAAATATACTAAGAGCAAATTCTATATCTTTTCCTGATATAAACCAAGCTATAGATACTATCACGGCTATAGCAAATACTATTGGCACAAAGTAGCCAGATATTACATCTGCAAGCTTTGCTATAGGTGCTTTAGAACCTTGAGCATCTTCAACCAATTTTATTATTTGAGATATCGCAGTATCACTTCCTACTTTTTCTGCTTTAAACTTTATAGTTCCGTTTTTATTTATACTTGCACCTACTACATGGCTTCCAACAGACTTCTCAACAGGTATACTTTCTCCTGTAAGCATTGATTCATCTACAGAAGTATGACCCTCAACTACAATTCCATCTACAGGTATTTTTGCTCCAGGTTTTACAACTATTACGTCACCGACTTCAACCTCTTCTATAGGTATTTCAATTTCTTTATTGTCTTTTATAATAATTGCTGTTTTAGGGCTAAGTCCCATTAATTTCTTTATTGCTTCTGATGTTTTTCCTTTTGCAACTGATTCTAAGAATTTACCTAATAATACTAATGTGATTATTACCCCTGCACTTTCAAAATACATATTATGAATTGCCATCATATCTCCATTAAATGTAAGATATAAAGAATATAAGCTATATGATAGTGCTGCTCCTGTTCCTATGGCAATTAAAGAATCCATATTAGGTGATTTTGATAATATAGCTTTTGTTCCAATCGTGTAGAATTTATATCCTGCTATTACTATAGGTATCGTAAGGAATAATTGAATTAAACCAAAGTTCAATGGATTAATATCAGGATTTATTATTTGAGGTAATGGAAGCGGACCAAATGGTTCCTTAATCATTTGTCCCATTGCTATGTAAAATAGCGGTACTGCGAATACAGCTGAAACTATGAACTTTATCCATAAGGATTTTACTTCTTTTTCTTTTCTAATTTTATCTTCATCTACAGCATTTTTATTTTCTGCATCTCGAGGTTCATACCCAGCTTTTTTTATTGCTTCTTTTATCTCAGATAATTTTACCTTTTCTGGTATGTAACTTATTGATGCTTTTTCTGTTGCAAAATTAACATCAACTGTTTGTACTCCATCAAGTTTACCTACACTTCTTTCAACTGCTTTCGCACATGATGCACAGGTCATTCCAGAAATAGGTATTATAGTTTGATTTAAATTTATTTCTTCTAAAACTCCATACCCTGCTTTTTCTATTGCCCTTTGTATATCTTGAGATGTAACTTTAGACTCATCATATGATACACTTAATTTTTCTGTGGCTATATTCACATTTGCCTCAATATTATCATCTATTTTTTTTACAGCTCTTTCAACCGCTTTGGCACATGATGCACAGGTCATACCTGTTATCTTCATTGTATCTTTTTTTAGATAATTGCTCATCGAAATATCCTCCTTATAAATTATCAATGTATTTTATATAAATTATAAATACCCCCAAAGGGTATATTCATAATTTATATAAAAATTATGAATTATTTATGAAGTTATATAAATTTATATTTTTAATGTATCTTTATTTTAATCTTATATAAATGTCTTTATTCAATAAAAAAATAAGATAATGCAAACTCTTCGCTAAGAATTAACATTATCTTACTTAATACAGAATATATTTAAAAGGGAATAATTCTGTGAGAAAGTTCATATTTAAAACAACTCAAAAATATGAATAAATTATGAACTTTGCATAAAATTACAATTTTATTTTAATTACTTAATTTTATCTATAATTGGTAAAGTAACTATAAATTCACTACCTTTATTTAACTCACTTTCAACCTCTATTTTTCCTTTGTGCAAATCAATAATTGATTTAACAATAGTAAGTCCAACACCAATTCCTCCAGTATATTTGCTTCTTGATTCATCTACTCTATAGAACCTTTCAAATATATAATCTAAACTCTCCTTTGGCATTCCAATACCATTATCTTTAAAATGTATTTTTATATTTCCATTTTCTTTATATGCACTCACATATATACTACCACCATTATTTGTATATCTTATAGCATTAGATAATAAGTTAACTATAACTTGAGATATTTTATCTTTATCTAAATAAACCTTTATATTCTCTAGATCAAATACTATATTTATATTTTTTTCTAGTGCATTTCCTTGGTTATTATAGACTATATTTTTAATTAGGTCATCTACTTTAACTTCACTTAAATTTAGTTTACTTTTTTCACTATCAAATTTTGCTAAGTTTTTTAATTGATTAACTAGATTAGTAAGTCTAATTACTTCTTCATTAACGCTATTTAATCGTTCTATGTTAGGCTCCCATATTCCATCTATCATTGCTTCTAAGTGTGTTTGTACGCTTGTAAGCGGAGTTCTAAGCTCATGAGAAATATCCGTAGTTAATCTTTTTCGTAGATTTTCTTGTTCATCTAGTTTATAAGCTAAGTTATTTATTGATTTTATAAGAGTATCAATTTCATATATGTTACTTTTATATTTTATTTTATTATCATATCCTCCATATCCCATCATATCTGCCATATTAGATACAACTTCTAATGGCTTAGATATATTGTTTGCAATTGCTATAGCTATAACTATTGTTATTAAAGTCATAAAAATACCAATCATTATAATTACCTTATTTATATCTTTTAAAAAATCTATATCATTATCCATATAATAAAGAGATCCATAAGACCCAATTTTTATATTTCCAATAGATTCACTCTTAGATCCCTTTAGGCTTAAACTACGTTCCGTATATTTGCCACTCCAATTATTCATCCTATGGTTCATATTATCCTCTATGCTTCCCATTACTGCATTACATCTATCTTGATTATACTTCATTGCTCCCCAAACCAAATTACCATTTATATCATATAAATCTATAAAAATACCATCATCTATAGCATTTTTACCTATTTTCTCTACACCCCTTAAATTCCATTTGCCATCATTGTACTCTGACTCTATTGAGTTTATTAATGCTGAAATTTCTTTTTCATTATTTTTAATTATATATTGTTCAAATTTTTTCTCAAAAACACTATTTATGAACACTGCTATGGATACTACAACTAAAACTATTATAGATACTAATGATAGAATTAACTTTGTATTAAGTTTTAACTTTTTAAACTTATAACCCAAACTTATATCCTACCCCATATACGGTCTGAATAATTGTAGGCTTTTTTGTGTCTAACTCTATTTTTTGTCTGAGATTTTTTATGTGAGCATCTATAATTCTATCCATTTTTTCATAATGTTCATCAATTGTTAGTTCTAACAATTGTTCCCTACTAAATACTCTACTTGGATTTTTAGCAAGTAGTAATAGTATCTTATATTCAGTATTAGTTAATATTACACTTTCACCTCTAACTTTTACATTATGAGATAACATATTTATTTCAAGTTCATCTGAAAACTTTAATATATCTTTGTTTTCACCCATTTTTCTAAAAACTGCTTTAACCCTTAAAACTAATTCTTTAACATTAAACGGCTTACATACATAATCATCACATCCTATATTAAACCCATCTATTCTATCTTCATCTTCAATTTTTGCAGTCAACATAATTATATGAACCATAGAGGTTTCCCTTATTTTCTTACAAATATCTTCTCCGCTTATATCTGGTATCATTCTATCTAAAATTATTAAATCAAAATTATTATTATAGAAGTATTTAAGAGCTTGTTCTCCATTATTAGCCACTATACAGTTATATCCTTCTTTATCTAAATATGCCTTGATTACTTGAGTTATCTTTATTTCATCATCTACTATCAATATATTAAACATTTATAGGCCTCCTTTTTCTGTTGTAAATGAATTTATTAGAATATATCACACAATTATAAATACTTTATGAATTTATTTTACTTGACTTGTGCATTAATTTGAGAAAATTTACCATTGGTTTTTAATTCATGTTTTACCATTATAATTTTTTTA
>NZ_JABAGC010000007.1 GCF_012843905.1 Clostridium sp. SM-530-WT-3G | reverse complement strand
ATAAACAAATTACATAATAAAATACAATCAGACCGAACTGGCAAGCATTTATTTAAATCACCAAAGATTGCATAGGTCAATTTAAAAATTATTTTTAAATTGCCTTATTAAAGTGCGCCAAATTTTAAATGATGTTTGAAATTCTAATAACATATAGAAAAATAGGCTACCGCCGGAGGATTTTATCCGCCTAGTGCGACAGCCCCATTTTTTTATATAGTCTAATTATTTAAAATCTAATATTTCATAATAAACATTTTAATCATTCAAAAATAGAAATGAACAGACTAAAGTAATCTAGTTCCTTCTTTATCTTGAGCTATAAGTTTCTTTTTCATTAATCCTCCAAGAGTCATCTTGAAATAATTTTTACTTGTATTAAATTCTCTTTTTATATCTTCAGGTGATGATTTATCATTAAATGGCATAAATCCACCATTAGCCTTTAATACTTGTAATATCTTTTCGCTCAATTCTTCTCTTGCGTCAAGTCTCTTCTTTCTAGTTGATATACCTATAGTTCCGTCTTCATATATCCTTTTTACTCTAGCTTTTATTTCTTGACCTGGATATATAAATTCAAAACGTTCATTTGCTAAGATTAATCCTCTATACTTTCCATCTATAGCAACATTTAATGTATTATTTTCATTTGTTTCATATACTATTGCAGAAACTTCATCATTTACTTTATATTTTCCTTCTTCAGCTATTTCTAAGTAAGGATATATCTTTGTAGTACCAGCTAATCTATCAGTCTTATCTATGTACATATAGAATAAGTACTTTTCACCATTCTTTAATTTATAGTTTTGCTCTTTTAGAGGAATAAATAAATCTCTTTCTAACCCCATATCTACAAAAGCACCTATTCCTGTTTGAGCAACAACTTCTAAGTATGCAATTTCTCCAGAAGTTATTAATGGTTTCTTTAATGTCGATATCATCCTATCTTTTGAATCTCTATATACGAATACAGTAAGTGTATCACCTTCTTTTATGTCGTATCCTTTTGTTGCACCCTTTGGTAATAATACTTCATCTCCAAATTTATCTTCTAAATAATATCCAAATTCAACTTTTTTACTTACTTTTAATGTACAATATTGTCCTAATACTATCATTTTTACTCCTCCATCAGCTATCATCAGCTGTATATTTATAATTTCTTATTTCATCCTTTTACGTATTTTTATAGGATTTTTATTAAATTCTATTTTTATTTTATTATTTTCTTGTATCTTATATTTTATTACTTAATTAAAAGTATAATTTTTACACTTATTATTAAAATTTTTCACAATCATACCTTACTATAATATTATTACCTATCTTAACTTTGTTTAATATTATAGCTCCTACTACAATAAAAAATTTTATTCCATTGCATAATTATTTTATAATATTCATCTAAACTAATATAAATACAAAAGTTATTTTATCATTAGATTCTATTCTTGTCATTATTTTAGATTGTCCTCTAATAATATATACTATAAATAATTTTTAGGAGGTATTAAATTGGGTAAAAAGCTTTCAGATAAATCTAATACTCTTGATTTAGACAGCTTAAAATTTTATTATGGTATACCTCACTCTCATTCAGGCTTCTCCACAGGAAGAGGAACTCCCATTGAAGCTTTTGATTATGCACGTCATAATGGTCTTAATTTTTTAATATTAACAGATCATAATAATTATTTAACTAAAACTGTAAGAGTAAAAGGAAACGAATTAAGTAAATGGGAAGCTGCTAATTATCTTTCTTCCCGTTACAATAGAAAACATGAAAATTTTTTATCAATGATAGGTTTTGAAAGTAAAACTAATCCGTTTGGTGATATTAATATAGTCAATCCTTCAAGATTTTTTACTGGAACTGTAAATAATCTTCAACTATTAATGTTATGGATGATTAATAATCCAAATGCTTTTATCTGTATAAATCATCCTCATAAACAGATTGAAAACTTAGAATATAATCCAATCTTAAATAGAATCATTACATCAATTGAAGTTGGGAATGGATCTTATCCAAACAAATACACACGATATGATAAATACTATTATAATCTTCTAGATAAAGGTTGGAAATTAGGAGCTATAAATAGCCAGGATAATCATCGACTCAATTTCGGTGATGATGAAAACTTAACGTGTATTATTTCAAAAGAACTTACTTCTTCCTCTCTCGTTTCAGCTTTTAGATTAAGACATACTTACTCAACTGAATCAAGAAGTCTTATATTGTATTTTACAATTAATAATATATTTATGGGAGCTTCAGTGCCCAAAGCTGACAATAAACTACAATTCTCTATCTTCACCCAAGATTTAAATAATAAGATATCTGAAATTCAAATAATATCAAATGGAGCTACAATTATAAAAAGAATTAATGATTTAAATTTAAAAAGAATAAAATACTTATATAAACACGAGCCTAAAGAAAATGAAACATGGTATGTGATAAAAATTATTCTTGCTGATGGTAAAATTGCTATAAGTTCACCTATATTTAGAGAATAATTAAAAGTCGGAATACTCCGACTTTTAATTATCTTTCTTTCTATTTTTAACTCTATTTGGCTTTGCCTTAGGCTTAATAACAATTTTCTTTTCTTTTTTCTTTGGTCCGCCAGTTTGTAATATTTCCATAAACCATAATAAAAATAATACAATTAAAATTGACAATCCACTACTTAATATTCTATTGATAGCACCTAATCTAAGCTGAATAATAAATAAGATAATTGCAATTGCTAATGGTATCCATTTATTTATACGTACCTTAGTAAATACATACATTCTGCATAAAACATAAGCACCTATCATTACAGCAAGCAAAACTACAAAATAAAGAATAGATAATAATATACTCATTTGCTGCATATCCTCCTCAAATAAAGTCTATAACTTAATATTAAGTTAATTTAACTATATTATCAAGTAGTCTTTAATATATATGTTTCCAAACTAATCCTATTTTGTATATCTAAATACATAATTCCATTATTAATATATTAAAAAAACAAAATTATTTTCACAATATTTCATTTTTTACTTTAATTTTATACTATAATTTGATAGAATAAAAAAAATAGGTTTTAAGAGGTGATATGATGGCTTTAGTTACAAATAGTCATTTAGATGAATTGGATTTACAAATTTTAGAATTATTAATCAAAGATTGTAGAACTCCATATTTAGAAATAGCAAGAATTTGCCATGTTAGTGGTGGTACAATTCACGTAAGAATGAAGAAGATGGAGGACCTTGGTATAATCCGTGGTTCTAGAATCGTTTTAAACTTACCAAAACTAGGTTATGATGTATGCTGCTTCGTTGGTATATATGTTGATACAACTTCTTCTTTTAATTCAGTACTTGATCAAATGTCAAATATAAAAGAAGTTGTTGAATTACATTTAACAACTGGGGATTACTCTATGTTTGCAAAAATAGTTTGTAGTAATATTCTAGATTTACAAGATGTATTACTTAATAAAATAAATAATATTGCAGGTGTTCAAAGAACAGATACTTTCGTTTCTTTATCTCAACCAATAGATAGAAATATTTCTTTATAATACACTTGTATAAAAAACACTCCACTAGTAAATAATATATATATACTATTTAAAGGAGTGTTTTTTATATGAAAATTTTAGATACTATTGCACTTATTTTAATTATAGTCGGTGGAATAAACTGGGGACTTATCGGTTTTTTCCAATACAATTTAGTAGGATCACTTTTTGGTGATTTTTCAGCATTCACAAGAATAATATATGGTTTAGTTGGAATTGCTAGCTTATACTCTCTATCATTCTTTATGAAAGATAGACGTTAATCAAAAAATCACATTTATTCATAAAAGCAATACTTATCCCATTAAATTGTAAGTATTGCTTTTTATTTTTTAATATTTATTTATAAAATCAATAACAAAAATTAATGTTTTTTTAATTTTATTTCTTTCCATCAGGGTATATAATATAATAAATTTCATAATTTATAAAAGGAGGTAAAACGTATTGCATTTAATTTGGAATTTTGATTTTTATAATATAGTATACTTTTTTACTTTTTATTCCTTTTTAGGTTGGTGTATTGAAGTTGCTTATTATTATAAGAATGAACATCGTTTTGTTAACAGAGGTTTTTTAAAAGGTCCATTTTGCCCAATATACGGATGTTCTATAGTATCAATAATAATATTTTTGAGTAAATATAAAACTAATATATTAATGCTATTCTTATTAGGCTTTATATTTACGTCTCTAGTTGAATATATAACTAGCCTCTTACTTGAAAAGCTTTTTAAAGATAAATGGTGGGATTATTCTGATGATCCATTAAATATACAAGGGAGAGTTTGTGTACCATATTCTTTACTATGGGCAACAGGAGAAGTTATAATCATCGAGATTATACATCCTATAGTAAATACTTTAACTTATAAAATACCACCTTTTACAGGAATAATTTTATTTTATATGCTTATTATCTATTTTTTATTAGATTTTTCTTGTACACTAGCTTCACTCATTCAAAAAAATATTTTTTCACCACATTTTGAACTAGCTCTTAATAAGTCTACTTTAAATTCTGCATTAAGAACTTTTGGTGGTGCCGCAATTGAACATATTAGATTTAACAATAAGAAATTTATAGATTATTTTTATCCTAAAAATTTCATAGGAATACTAAATATATTAAAAAAAAAATTAAAAAAGATTAAGGTAATTCCTTAATCTTTTTAGCACATTTAATTATGTTTCATATTCTTTATTTCATTAAATAATTCTACAGCTGCATTTCTTGGTCCATTCTTTTCTTGTCCCTTTACTCCCAGGCATGTTCTTATCTGTCCTACTCTTACTCTATCACTTTCAAACATATAATTAAAATACTTATCGATAAGCTCATCAGTTTCTTTTTGTTTTTGTGCTGGCCCAAATGGATTTGCAAAATATGACTTAACTAATCCCTTTTCAGTAGTAGTTCCTTTAGCCATCCTTGCTCCATCTTTAAATACTTTTACTGCATCTTTCACATTTTCAAAATAACTCAAGTATCTATCACTTTCGCCGACCTCTTCATAATTATTAGCATAAAAGAAGAAATCTACTGGGTGTCCTTTAGTTATTTCTTTATATGATGCTACTGGTACAACCAATCTTGCATTAACTTTATCTGGATTCATGAATATACTTCTATCCATTTCTTTAAAAGCATATCCTTGATCCAAGTCATCAAGCCTTACAAATGCTCCTATTTCTGTTCCATAACCTTTAAGCTCTCCATCTTCAATCTTAAATGTACCCATATCATCAAATATTATAGTCATATCAGAAATATAATCTTCGCTAAGACTTCTGAAGGCTTCAAGGCTTTCTGATTTACCTGCACCACTATCTCCCATTACTACAACATTGGCTTCATCACCACTCTTTAATAATATATTAACCATGGAACCATGAATAGGAAGATATCCTTTTTTTATCATTAGTATATTGTATAAAGTTAATGTCATCTTCTTCATATATCCAAAATAATCTATTTTTTCTGAGTGATTTATATATCCAAGTACTATATCATTTTTCTCATCTTCATAAAATACAGTCTTTAAATCTTCTCCATCATCTTTAGCTCCAAATACAAAAATCATATCTGGTTTTCTTCCCCTAGCCTCTTCACTTCTTGCCATCTCAAATAAATTACATAGTGTTATACCATGTTCCATAAAATCCCTATGAAAATAAATAAAGATTATCTTTCCTCCGATTTTTGCTGGATAGCAAAACCAATGATCCTTATTTATATCTGTATATTTTAATGGATTATAATCTATACTAGTAAACATTCCATCTCTTGTATTTCTTTTAGGATACGTTATAAATGGAGTTTCAAGAAGTATATGATCTATAAAAGGTATATCCTCTAATGCTTCATATCCTTCAGGTCTTACCCATTCTAACTCATGTATCATAATACATGCATTTCCTCCAACTGGAATCTGTCTGTAAACTTTAGGTTGATAACCTAATACATGCATCTCAATTTTTCTATATAGGCTTAAGATTAAATTTGAAAAATTTGCATTAGCTTCAGTAAAGCTAGCAGCAGCAAGCCCTTCTTGTATCTTATACCTATGAACTATAGTATATCTCTCTAAACTTCTCCAAAACAAATAAAAATCTTCTACAAATGTAATAAATTTATCTTTATCACTAAATAGTTTTTCATAAACAGCATTAATTTTGACCACTTCTTCTGCAGTCATTATTGTTAAATATCTTATAACCTCAATTAAATCTGTTCTCATATTTATAATATCTTCAGTATTAAATGAACTATTTAAATATCTATATGATAATGAATTCTTCTTTTTTGCTCTTCTCAAATAAACTTCTAAAGTTCGCCTAAAACCATTACTTTCTAAAACAGATTCAAAACTATTACAATACTTCACTGTAAAGTTTATCATTACCTTATCATTGCTCATAGAAAATTCTTTTTTCATATACAATCCCCCAAATGAAATTTTATGTGATAAATTATTTCATTTTCAACATTTTTTATGCACATTAATTTAATTATAACATATTTTATGCAATTTTCAATTATTGTTTTTTGCATTTATTGTTTAATTTTCTCTATATTATACTTAATTCAGAGTTTATATTATCACTTACCCTCTAGGTACTTGTTTTTTTAATCTATGATCCCCAGATGTTAAATATACGAATATTAAATATTAAAATTTTAAAATAATTCGAACTTTATAGTAGTTTATTTTAAACTTCTATGGTCAATAATTTGAATAACGCACTCTTATTTTTATCTTAAACAAAGAAAGGATTATCCTATGAATTTATTAATACATAAACTAAAAAAAAATATTACTTATCTTATCCCTTTAGTTATTTTAATATTATTATATCTTTTTAATAATTTTTCTATAAATGGTTCATCATATAATTTCCCACCAAATAATATGCTTATCCACTACATTGATGTGGGACAGGGTGATTGTATATTAGTTCAAGTAAATAATAAAAATCTCTTAATTGATTCTGGCCCATCTTCCTCCAAAAATAAACTTATAAAATATCTAAAAAAATTTAATATTTCCAAATTAGATTACGTTATTGCCACACATCCTCATGAAGATCATATAGGTAACATGAGTACAATAATTAATTCATTCAATATCGTAAATTTTTATGCTCCAAAAATTTACGATAATTCTAAAGCTTTCGAAGACATGATTTATTCTCTTAAAAATAAACATCTAAAAATTTTACCTATAATACGTGGTACTGATAGCATAGATTTAGGAGATAATATTAATGTCTCTATTTTTTCACCTATTAATGATTTTTATGATAATTTAAATAATTACTCTACTGTTTTTAAAATTAAATACGGAAGTACCTCCTTTCTATTTACTGGCGATGCAGAAAAAGAAGTTGAGCAGGATATTTTAAATCATAATGATGATATAAGTGCTGATGTTATTAAGATTGGTCATCATGGTTCTACTACATCTACATCTAGTAATTTTTTAAAAGCTGTAAATCCATCTACAGCTATAATTTCTGTTGGAAAAAATAATATATATGGTCATCCAAATAAAGGTACTTTAGATTTACTTATACAAAATAAACTTTCATTATATAGAACAGATATTAATAAAAATATTCTCTTAATTTCAGATGGGAAAACTATAAAAAAGATAAAAAATTTATAACCTTGCATAACGCTAATACTTTCTTATATTATAATGTAAGAAATATTGACAGTGAATATTCATTGAGCTATCATAAAAGTATTGTATTGTTAACGTACAAGTGGCTGTAAATGATATCTAAAATATAGTTTTAGAACCATCGTATACATGCTCTTGTTTTTAAATAATTACATAGATTATTAATAAAATTCATAGGAGTGAAAATTATGTCAGGTAAAATTAGAACAAGATTTGCACCTAGTCCAACTGGCTATATGCATGTTGGTAATTTAAGAACAGCTCTTTATGCTTATCTTATTGCTAAGCATGAAGGTGGAGATTTTATATTAAGAATCGAAGATACAGACCAAGAAAGATTAGTAGAAGGTGCTGTTGATATAATATATAACACACTTAAAATGACTGGTCTTAACCACGATGAAGGTCCAGATATAGGTGGTCCAGTTGGCCCTTACGTTCAAAGTGAAAGAAAAGACATCTATCTTGAATACGCTAAAAAATTAGTAGAAAAAGGTGAAGCTTACTACTGTTTCTGCTCAAAAGATAGATTAGATATGCTTAAAGAAAATGCTGAAGCATTAAAGAGACCATTCAAATATGATAAACACTGTGCTAACCTTTCAAAAGAAGAAATCGAAGAAAATTTAGCAAAAGGTATTCCTTATGTTATAAGACAAAATAACCCAACTACTGGAACAACAACTTTTGACGATGTTATTTACGGAAAGATTTCTGTTGATAATTCAGAACTTGAAGATATGATTTTAATTAAATCAGATGGATATCCAACATATAACTTTGCAAATGTAGTTGATGACCACTTAATGGGAATCACTCATATTGTTAGAGGAAATGAATATCTTTCATCTTCTCCAAAATACAACAGATTATACCAAGCATTTGGATGGGATGTTCCTGTATATGTTCACTGTCCACCAATCATGAAGGATCAACACAACAAATTATCTAAGAGAAATGGTGATGCTTCATTTGGCGACCTTATGGATAAAGGATATTTAAAAGAAGCTGTACTTAACTATATAGCTTTACTTGGATGGAATGATGGATCTAACGAAGAAATATTCAGCTTACAAGATCTAATTGAAAAATTCGATTATAAAAATATCAGTAAGTCGCCAGCTATATTTGATAATGCTAAATTAAGATGGATGAATGGAGAATATATAAGAAAACTTTCTTTAGATGAATTCCATGAATTAGCACTTCCACAATATAAGAAAGTTCTTCATAAGGATTTTGATTTCAAATTTATATCAGAATTATTACACACTAGATGTGAAGTATTAAATGATATTCCAGAACAAATAGACTTCTTAGAAGAATTACCAGAATACTCAACTGATCTTTATGTTCATAAGAAAATGAAGAGTAATGTTGAAACTTCATTAGAAAACTTACAAAAGATTTTACCAGTCTACGAAGCTATTGATGAAGCAGACTGGAATATGGATACTCTTCATGAAAAAACATTTGAATTAATTAAATCTCTTGAAATCAAGAACGGAGTAATGCTATGGCCTATAAGAACTGCTCTTTCTGGTAAATCATTCACTCCAGGTGGTGCATTTGAAATTGCAGTATTACTTGGAAAAGAAGAATCATTAAAGAGATTACGTAAAGGTATAGAACTTTTACAAGCATAATTTTAAAAAACTGTTTCGTATGTAAGTGCGAAACAGTTTTTTAGTTAAGAGTTATAATAGAATAACAAAAAAGGCACTCCAGAATTCTGTTTTTCCAGAAACTCTGAAGTCCCTTTTTAAAAGTAATGTACTGTATTACTTCTAGAAAGTTTTATTGGTGTTTTGTTTATTATTTAATCTTCTTTAGTTAATTTTTTATATATTGCTAGTTCTTATTAATAATGCATTTAATATTACTGGATTAATCTTGATTATCGACTTCAACATCCTCAGTAAAATCTTCGTTATACTCAGCTTGTTGAATTTCCTCTACATCTTCTGCATCTTCATCTAATATATATTTTTTCCAATTGACATAGATATAATAAAGATTAACCACGTCCTGCTCATTATATAATAAAATCTTTTCTATCTTTTCTTCAGGCATTCTTTTAAAATAACTTCTATCTTTCATTACCTTATGAAATGTTTTTGCAAGATTAGACCCACTTATTACTTCGCCTTCTCTTATAATATCAAAAACTTTTTCTAAATTTTTAAGTCCAATAGAGCTGCTTTTATCTTTTTCATATTCTTTCTGAATATCGATAGAATCAAATTCTTCATTAAAATTATAGTAAATTTTATTCTTATTAAATAAATAGTTTATAACGGTAAAATCATTGTTTCCTGAGAAAGTAACAATAGCTTTTTTACCTTCATTCTTTTTTCTTATAAAATAATTTCTCGCAAGATATAGTATATCCACTGCTTCATCCTTATCCTCAATCATATACTGAGTAACCAAGATTTGTCTTTTTTTATGATTATATTCACATGCTCCAAACACCCCAATACACTTGGGTTTTTTATAAACATAATGTTCTAAATCAAAAAAGATCAGCTCATCTGGATTATACTCTCTGCCTTGAGGCTTTATCATAAATTCCTCACTATATTCTTCTACATTCACCTTGTTTTCACGAATAATCACAGTACCACTCTTTCCTATACAAATTGTATATCTTCAATATCTAAATTGTATATTACATCCTTTCTCTCAACAACAACATTAATTTTATCTATTAAACTTCTATCTTTAATTACTTTCTGTAATAACTCTTTAGTAGGATTCATACAATAGGGATGTTTTACTCTCTTAAACATAGTGTAATCTCCTGCCGTATCTCCATACGCATAACTTTCATCTAGATTAATATCATACTTTTCCACAAAGTTATCTATTGCCTTCTCTTTACTAATACTATCCCACATAGGAATTACTTCTCCAGTATATTTGTTGTTTTCATCTATTACATATTTAGCACCAATATAATCAGTAAATCCGTATTTTTCAGCCATCTCTGCAACAAGCTCTGATGGTGATCCAGATATTATTATTAAAGCATGACCATTATCTTTATGCCACTTTATTCTATCTCTTGTAAAGGTATATACTCTATCACCTTTTTGTTCAACTATCTTTTTGGCAATATACTCTATTCTATGATTTTCTAACCCTTTGATTGCTTCCATATAAATATCAATCATTTTTAAAAGGTAATCGTCGTAATCGCCTTGTCTCTTATCCCACCTCATATAATCTGGCCTTACATCATTATACCATCTTTCCTGACCTATAATTTCGTATTTAACCATTTTTTTAAATACTTCTGTAATCAAACCTTCTCTATAAAGAGTTCCATCTAAATCAAAAAAAGCTGCTACTTTTGACATTACCTCACATCCTCTTTTGCGTTTATATTCAAATTTAATTATACTTGATTTTGTTAATACAGAAAAGATTTATAATAAAATTTAATTTGTCTTACTTATATTATATATTTTAACATTCACAATGGAACTACATATATTATAAATGATTTATTTCTTCTGTATATCATAAAAAATTTCTGTATAAAATCTTATATTATATCTTATACAGAAATTATAAAAAGTAACCCTATTTATTTTTCTTAAAAACACCAATCCTCATATCTACAGTAACAGTCATAGATTCATAAGATTCAAGTTTCTCTTTATTCTCTGGAGTTGACTTCCAATAATGAGGTGTCATTTTTAATAAACTTATAAGTTCTTCATTATTTAATGTTATATCAAATGTAATATTCTCTTCTCTCACATATATATTATTCTCTTTATCTGCTTCATAAACTTTTTGATTTAAATTGACTTTATCATATAAAACATCTCTAAGTTGTATTAAATGATTTGTCCTTGGTAGAATCCTTACAAAAACACCATCATCCTTAAGCACTCTATTGCATTCATCTATATCTATAGGACTAAATACAGAAAGAATACAGTCCAAACTCTTGTCTTCTGCTGGTATATGAAAATTATTTCCTACTGCAAGTATACATTCCTTATTCGCTTTAGCTGCATACCTTACAGCATCTTTTGATACATCCATTCCATAAAAATTAGCATTAACATTTCTTTCATCCAAGTAATTTTTTAAATTAAATAAATAATAGCCTTCTCCACATCCTAAGTCTAATAATTCATATTTTCCCTTATTCACCTTTTTATTTATATGTTCAAAAATAATCTCATTAATTTTATCACATATAGGCATATAATAATTTCTATTTAAAAAATCAATTCTTGCCAGTACCATTTCCTTAGAATCTCCAGGATTTTTGCTTCTCTTTTGATTGCTTATAAGGAGATTTACATATCCTTCTTTCGCTATATCATATGAATGATTTTTTTCGCATTTATATGTCTTACCATTTACCTCATCTTTTCTTAATAAATTTTTGCATATAGGACATACTAAAACTGTATTTTCTGATATACTCTTCATAAAGTTATTAACCCCTTTCATCAATAGTGTACCCAATATAAAAAATCTTATTTTTTCTTATCTTTATCTTTGTCAGATTTTATTTCTTCTATATAACTATCTAGACCTTCTTTTTTTACAAGTTCTTCATTCTTAGCCTTAAATTTTGCAAATATCTTATGATAGTATATTCTTACAGTAGCCATTGTAGGAGAGCCTAATATCATACCGATAGGTCCAAGTATTCCCCCACCAAGTGTAACTCCAAAAATAATTGCAAGAGGACTTACTCCAACCTTTTTACCTACAAGTTTTGGTTCTAAATACCATGCATCAAATTGTTGAAGACAAAGAAGCATTATCATAACAATTATTGAAAGTATAAGTGATGAGAATATTGTTACCGTACCAGATACTATTATACCTACTAATGGTCCAAAATAAGGTATCATATTTGTTATTCCTACTACAACTGCAAGTAATGGTGCATATGGAACTCTAAGTATTAATAATCCTATTAATGATATTGTCCCTATTATTGCTGAATCTATGGCTTTAATTCCAACATATGTTCCTATCATCTTATTATAAATTCTTACAAAATTTATTACTCTTTCTCCATTTTTCTCTCTAAGCACCATAAAAGTAATAGTTCTGACTATTTTTAAAAGCTTATCCTTATCTGCTAGTACATAAATTGAAATTAAGAACCCTAAAACTACATTTACAACATTGGATGTCATTGATACTAAATACTTTGCAGATCCTTGTAGTATATCCATAGATATATTACCTATTTGTGCTGCTAAATCTTTAATATTATTCAATAATCCTGCCTGAGAAATAAGTTCATGTATTCTTTCATTCTTAATAGCTTCATTAATCCATTCTTGTGACTTAGTTATATACATCGGTATTTCTGCAGTAATATTTATTATACTATTCACTAAACTAGGAATAGTAAAGAATAGTATTATAAATATAACTGCTATAAGCATTATATATGTTATCAATATAGATATGCCTCTATTTATATGAAACTTCTTTTCTATACCATTCACTATAGGATTCAAAACATATGCACAAATAAGAGCATATATAAATGGTGTTAAAATACTTATCCCCTTATCCACAACCTTAAAAAAATAACTATAATTATCAATAAGTTTATATCCCACAATAGCAATTAATACAAAAATCAACATGTTTTTATACTTGATATTATTATTTAAAAACATGAATATTCATCTCCTTTTATTACTTAATAATATAAATAATCTATTACAAAAAATACTCCATTTATTATTAACTGTAAATTTGAATATATAACAGAAAAAGAGGATATACTTATAGATTAAGTATCCTCCTTTTTAATATTATGTTTTTTTACTACATTTTTTCTACTACATCAATTCCTAGTAATTCTAATCCATTCTTTATAACTTGAAGTGATGCTTTTACTAAATTTAATCTTGTAGCTTTTAAATCTTCATCTTCTAAATTTAATACTGAATGAGCATTATAGAACTTATTAAATCCTTTAGCAACTTCAATTACATATCTAGTTAATATTGAAGGTTCTAACTTATCTAATGCTAAATTAATTACATTATTAAAGTTTCCTAAACTCTTAACAAGTTCAAATTCTTCCTTAGAAGTTAACTTACTATAGTCAACAGTTCCTTTACATTCACCAGCTCTTGCTAAGATACTATTACCTCTTGCATATGCGTATTGAACATATGGACCAGTTTCTCCTTCAAATGATAATATTTCTTTCCAGTCAAATACAATATCTTTTTCCCTTGAATTCTTAAGATATGTAAATATAACTGCTCCAACACCAATCTTCTTAGCTACTTCTTCTTTATTCTTTATTTCATCTTTATCTTTAATAGCTTCCATTGTCTTTTCAACAGCTTCTTTTAATAAATCATCAAGTAATACTATTGAACCATCTCTTGTTGAAAGCTTTCTATCTGCAAATTTAACTAACCCAAATCCTACATGAACACAATCATTAGCCCAGTCATGTCCTGCAAGTTCTAACACTTTAAATACTTGTTTAAAATGAAGTGCTTGTGGTGTACCAACAACATACACGCACTTATAGAAATCATAAGTTTTCTTTCTATACATAGCTGCCGCTAAATCTCTTGTAGCATATATAGAAGCCCCATCAGCTTTTAATACTATACAAGGAGGCATGTTATAATCTTCAAGCATTACAACTTGTGCTCCATTACTTTCTACAAGTAATCCTTTTTCCTTTAATTCATCAACAACAACATCCATTTTATCATTGTAGAATGCTTCACCATTTAACGAATCAAATTTAACTCCTAGTATATCGTATACTCTTTCAAATTCTTTTAAACTTAAGTCTCTAAATCTCTTCCAAAGTGCAGTAGCTTCAGGGTCTCCTGTTTCTAATGCTTTAAAGTTTGCTCTAGCTTCATCTTCTAAACTAGGATCCTTTTTAGCTTCTTCATGGAATTTAACATATATTCTAAGCAATTCATCAATTGGAGCCTTTTCTAAAGCTTCTTCATCAACCCATCTATTATATGCTGATATAAGCTTACCAAATTGTGTTCCCCAGTCACCTAAATGATTTAATCCTATAGTATTGTATCCTTCTTTTTTAAACATTTTATATAAAGAATTACCAATAGCTGTAGTAAATAAGTGACCTACGTGGAAAGGCTTAGCTATATTAGGCGAAGAGTATTCAACACATACAGTTTTACCTTCTCCAATATTTGAACCACCATAATTATCTCCTTCTTCTAATACTTTTTCAATTGTATTCTTTGAAAAAGTTCCTTTATCTACGAAAAAATTTAAATATGGCCCTAAATTTTCTATTTTTTCAAAACCTTCAGTGTTCATAACTTCCTTTAATTCCGCAGCTATCATATTAGGTGCTTTCTTCATAACCTTTGCTAATTGGAAGCATGGGAATGCATAATCTCCCATTTCTGGTTTTGGTGGGATTTCTATTAATTTTTCTATTGTTTCAATATCTAAATCCACATGACTTTTTATTAAATTTGCAACTTTTAATTTATAATCCATAGTTACCTCCTATATTTAGTTGATAATGAAAACTGGTAATCTAAAATTACTAAACCAATTCTACTTACTAGAAAAAATTTAATTATCTTATTTTATCAATTAACATGAATCAATTATTTATTTTATTAATATATTTTTTGCTTTAAAACAAATAAAAATTCGCCTCCTAAAATTAAGAGACGAATTATTCGCGGTACCACTCTAATTGCATAATATCTTAAATATTATGCCACTTATATTTTAACGCAGATTATTATTCCTGCGGCCATCCTTACTCATTTCAGGCGGTTTCTCAGAGGCTCTCTTCCATCTAAATCTATCTTATGAGGCTTACACCAATCCCCTCACTCGCTTAAAGAATCAATCAATGTACTCTTCTCTTCTTCGAATATTTCTATATTAATCTTTAATCATTATACAAAGTGCATTATTCTTTGTCAAGAAATCTTAAAACAGTCCTGCAAAAGCTGATGCAATTTTCATCATAATATTAAGCAACCCATTAGAAGGTATAGATATTATTCTACTACCTGCAACAACAAAAATTACTAAAATAATCATTTGATATTCATAAAACTTTGCTTGATATTTATAAAAAACATCAGGTAATGCATCCCTTAATACATTAAATCCATCTAATCCTGGTATAGGAATCAAATTAAATATTCCTATATTTATATTTATAGAAATAGCCAAAAACAACATACTATATAATACTCCACTTAAACTTCTTGGAAGATATTTATATATTCCACCTACATAAACTCCAAGTATTATAGAAAGTACTATTGCAACTAAGAAATTCATAACAGGTCCAGCTAAGCTTACTTTCAAATCATCTTTGTAATAATTTTTATATGCTGACGGATTAGTCTGTACAGGTTTTGCCCATCCAAATCTAAAAAATATAACTGCCAAAAAGCCTAATGGATCTATATGTACTAGAGGATTTAATGTAAGCCTTCCCTGAAATCTTGGTGTTTTATCTCCTAATCTATCTGCCATAAGTGCATGTGCATATTCATGAAATGTAAAAGCTATAAGCATTCCAGGTATCATCAAGATTATATTTAATAAATAATCCATTTATCTTCTCCTTTTCTATTTTTATTCTATAAGTAAAATAAAATCTATAATTTAATAAGTTTTTATATCAAACTACTTTTTTCATAGTAAACCAATAGAAACCTATTTCAAATATTATAGCATATATCTTATATAACAAAAATAGATAAATGTCTATTTATTATCAACTATACATTTATCTATTTTATAATATTTTTCTATTTTCCAGTACTATCAGACATATTTAATTCTTTATATGATAATTTTCCTTTATTATCTACTGTAGCAATAAAATCTTCTTTAATAGCAAGAAGTTTTCCATCATAAGGTAATTCTTGTCCTGTAGTAAGATTTTTTACAACCCCTGCAAGATTATCATTAATAAGTATTTGGCTCTTATTACTAAAATAAATATCGTTTCTATTTACAACAGCTTCAAGATTCATTGTTGACCACTTTGATGTATCAGTATCAACTTTACCATATATTATACTTGAAATTTTATCTCCATTTAATTCCCCTATGTAAATGACATCTTCTCTATCTATACCTAAAAGTGTAAGATTTTTATTCGAATTAAATACAAGCTCTTTATTAGGACTTGTAACATAAAACTTATTATTAACCTCATCTTCATATACAAGTCTGTCTTCATGAGGTATAACCTGCATATTTCCAAGAACATTTGCTTGTAATGATACTTTGCTAATATCATTATTTATGTCTATTCTGTATACATTGCTCTTTAATCCACCTTTATATACATCTATATAATAAACACCTGTTATAGTAGATTCACTTATTTTTTTAACTTCCATATCTTTTTGATAATTACATATAGTATTAACATAAGTTACAGATGAATCCTTGGGGTTATATGTAATAAGCTGTATTACGCTTTCTCCATTTTTCTCAACTTTTTCAGCTATAATTATCCTATCTCTATCTGAAAGCCATTTATGATATAAAATAGTTCCCTTATCATCTGTTTTTATTTCACTTTTTGTTCCTGTTTTAGTTTCTTCTAAATATAAAGTACCATTTTCATAATAAGTTAGATACTTACCATTGTATGATATATTAATTTTTTCAGATCCTTCAGGAATATAGGCATTTATATCTTTAGTATTTTCTTTATCTATATCTATTTTATTACTCGAAAAATTTGATGAATGTTTAAAAACAAAATTATCTAGAATAAATAATCCTCCGATTTGTAGTATTATAGATAACATTGCCCAGGCAATTATCTTTCTATACCATTTCATAATGTACTTCCTCACCTTTCAGATTTATTTAACAATAACTGCCGTAGGGATAGTTCTTTCACCCATACTATATGATGGCGTATTTCTAACTTCACCATTATAATATAATGTTGTTGATTTACCACCGTCCAAATTAAGCGCATTAACTGCACCAAGTTTATATATAACCTCTTGAGCTTCTTTTAAAGTAGCACCAAGACTGCTAACTCCTCTTCCATCAATAACAAGCAGAATAATTGCACCATCCTGTCTTTGACCAATGACTGTTCTAGGAGCAATTCCCCAGCCTCCATCACCAGACATAGGTGTCATTTTACCATTTATAACAAGCGCAGGTCCAAAACTTAAAGCTTCTTGTATATCCATCTTCTTAAGTTCATCCACTGAATATTTTCCAACTACCATAACACCCTTTTTAGTGATACCAAATAAATCTGTTTTATTTCCAGCACCTAAATCATCATGAATAACTTCTCCACCAGTCATAATTACCCCACTAGGGAAACCTCCATTTCCTGTCCATTGAGCATTAGATGATTGATCTGTAAATGCACCACCATTTACAGCTGCTATTGCATCATTATTTTCTGCAATTTGAGATGTTGTTTCACCTTCAACATTAAGCTTTGAAGTATATCCCACCTTAACTCTTGTAGGATCCTTTATAACTAAATAATATCCATTAAACTTAGGATTATCTGTTAATTCATAAAATTCAATTGTTTCATCTTTTACTGTTGGTATTTTTATCTCAGATACATTTGTTGTTTCATCACTTCCATCTGCAGTGTCATTATTAGTTCCTAAAATTTTAGCTATTTTTTCATCAGACAAAAACCATGTAGCAAGATATTGATGACTCATAGATGTCATTGCAGCTCCAACAAATGTACTTTTAGCGTTTTCAAATGGCCCATATAACAACATAAATGGTGCAGTACACATAGTAAATGCAATTTCAAAAGCTAAAAATGCAATTAATGTCTTTCTTGCCATACCCTTTTTTCTCTTTTTTCCTCTTTTAATCCTTTTTTTATGTTTTTGCTTTATATTTTTACGCTTTTCATTCTTATTCATTACATTATCCTCTCTAGGAATGTCTTAAATTCGCTAACTTTTATAAATATACTAAGTTTAATTATATAGTATTTAAATTCAAAACACAATATTTTCAAATTTTATGCATAAAATACTATTTTATTATCAACAGTCTAATAATTGTTTTTTATCCTTAAGTGTTATCTTGAAATTAATTTTATATATAGTATTATTTTATAAAAACACCATTATTATGCTATAATTCATTTAGGCGGTGAGAATTATGGAAGAAAGAATTATAAACATACTAAAAACATCAAATAATTATGTTTCTGGTGAACATTTAAGTAATGAATTGAATGTATCCCGTACATCAGTATGGAAATATATAAAAAAACTAAAATCAAAAGGATATAAAATCGAAGGAATTTCAAATAAAGGTTATAAACTCATTCAGTCTCCAGATAAACTTACAGAAGTAGAGTTACAACCTCTTCTTAAAACTCATAAAATAGGACGTACTATTTATCATTTTGATAATATAGATTCTACTAATATAAAAGCCAAAGAACTTGCAAAAAGTAGTGTTCCTGATGGAAGTATAATAATAGCGGAAGAACAGACTCTTGGAAGCGGCCGTTTCAACAGAAAATGGTTCTCTCCTAACGGAGGTATTTGGTTTTCTTTATTATTAAAACCTTCTGTACCACCATCTGATGCACCTAAAATAACACAAATAGCAGGAGCTGCTGTTTATAAAACACTAGAATCTCTAAATATTCCTTCAACAATAAAATGGCCTAATGATATACTCATTAATAATAAAAAAGTATGTGGAATACTTGCTGAGATGAAATGTGATATGGAAGCAGTTCATTATTTAATTCTTGGTATAGGCATAAACGTGAACTTGGATAAAAGTGATTTTGATGATAGTATTAAAGAAACAGCTACTTCATTAAAAATAGAATATAACAAGCAGTTTTCTAAAAAGCATTTATTAGCTGATTTTCTTTTTAACTTTGAAAATTTATATAATGATTTTTTAAACAAATTAGATTTATCAAAAACAGTTGAAATATGCAGACAACACTCTAACATCTGGAATAAGAAAGCAAAACTAATCACTTATAATAAAGAAGAAATAGTAACATGTATTTCTCTTTCTGATACAGGTGATCTTATAGTAAGAGATGAAAATGGAATTGAAAAAGCTGTTCTCTCTGGAGAAATAAGCTTTAAATCACTAACATAAAATAACAAAAAATAAGACTTAGAAATTATATAATTTATATTTCTGAGTCTTATCTTCATATTTTTATACTAAGATAATCATATAAATACAACTATCATATTAATCTTATAACAATGTAATATTATGTTCTTCACATATCTTTAAATTTTTATCATCCCATACTGAAGACTGAACTTCTCCTATATGAGCTTTTCTTAATAGATACATACATATTCTTGACTGACCTATGCCCCCACCTATAGTATATGGTAATTCTCCATTTAAAAGCATTTTGTGGAATGGTAATTCTCTTCTATCATTACATCCTGAAATAGTAAGCTGTTTATCAAGTGCAGCCTCATCTACTCTAATCCCCATTGATGAAACTTCAAAAGCTCTTTCAAGTAACGGATAATAGAATATAATATCTCCATTCAATGTCCAATCATCATAATCTGGTGATCTTCCATCATGTTTTTTACCTGATTTTAAAGTTCCCCCAATCTGCATTATGAATACAGCACCTTTTTCTCTTGCAATAAGATCTTCCCTTTCTTTAGGAGTCTTATCTGGATACATATCTTCTAATTCTTGTGTTGTTATAAAGAATATATCTTCTGGCAAGAATTTTTCTTCATTAATCAGCTCATTACATGCAAAAGTTTCTGCACTCTTAAATACTTCATAAATCTTTTTAACTACAGTTTCTAAAGTATCAATATTTCTTTCACTCTTATCAATTATTTTTTCCCAGTCCCATTGATCTACATATATAGAATGAAGATTATCAAGTTCCTCATCTCTTCTTATAGCATTCATATCTGTATATAAACCTTCACCTTTTTTAAAACCATATCTATAAAGGCTATATCTCTTCCACTTTGCTAAAGAGTGGACTATTTGAACTTCCTTTTTTGATTCAAGCAAATCAAAACTCACTGGTCTTTCAACACCATTCAAATTATCATTAACCCCTGTACTTGGCTCAACAAATAAAGGTGCTGAAACTCTTATTAAATTCAATTTTTCAGCCAAAGCCCTTTCAAACATATCCTTTATCTTCTTAATTTGAATTTCTGTTTCAATTAACGAGTATTTAGCTTTGTAGTCTTTTGGAATAATTACACCGTCAATATTCATTTTTTTGCCCCCTAAATTTTATTAATAACTGACTTATATATGTAATTAATATTCAAAAAAGTCTATTATAATACATTTTCATAATTATAAAATATCGACTAATTTATAAAATATTAAAAGCATATAATAAAACAAGTCAAGAGTGCTCAAGTATTTTTAACCTGTAGTCAACTATACTATAAAATAATTTTATTTTATAAATTACTTTTTGTCAATTTATGTTGTTAAATAATCATACTGTATAAAACAACTATTTATCAATTACCTTTTTTATATTATCTCTAAGTACTCTTGCAGAATTTTGAATCTTTTCAAGTTCTTTTTGATCTTTTATTTCTGGAGCAACTATTCTAACAACTCCTGTACTATTAACTATTGTTGGGACTGCTAAAAAAACATCATTTAGTCCGTATTGTCCTTCTAATAAAGTAGATATTGTTAATACTGTATTTTCATCTCTTAAAATTGCTTCTACTATTCTAGTTGTAGCAAGACCTATTGCAAAATAAGTAGCACCTTTTCTACTAATTATTTCATAAGCAGCATTTACTACATCTTTAGCTATAACATCTTTTACACTATCATCCCATTCAAGATTATTTTTTTCACAATAGTTTTCTAATGTATCACCTGCTATTGTTGCTGTACTCCAGCTTACAACTTCACTATCACCATGTTCTCCTAAAACATACGCATGAACATTATTATTATTTACATTAAAATACTTTCCTATAACATATTTTAATCTTGATGTGTCAAGCACTGTACCTGAAGCAATAACTCTTTCCTTAGGAAATCCAGATAATTTATAAGTTATATATGCAAGCACATCGCATGGATTTGATACAACTAATAATATTGCATTTGGACTAGCCTTAGCTATTTGAGGTATAAATCCTTTAAATATATTGTAGTTTTTTTCAATAAGATCTAATCTTGTTTCACCTGGCTTTTGAGCCGCACCTGCTGTTATTATTACAATATCAGAATCCTTAGTTTCACTAATATCTCCAGCATATATATTAACTGGCTTGACAAAAGATGTTCCATGAACTAAGTCCATTACTTCTCCCATAGCTTTATCCATATTAATATCATAGATACAAATTTCTGTAGCCACTCCACTATTCATTAATGCATAAGCTGTTGTCGCTCCTACAAAACCTGCTCCTATTATAGATACTTTACGCTTTCTTTGTATCATTATTAGTTCCTCCTGTATATCTAATAATATTAGTTTATCCTAAAAACAAATTAATATTACTATGTATTACAAAGTTCCAAAGTAAATAATGTTATTGTAAATTTTACTACAGAGCTTTCACTCAAATTATATATTATTTAAATTCCATCGTAAATAATATATAATTAACTTTATCAAGTTAACAAATATATACGTATTAAACATATAAATATGGAGGTAAAACTAATGAAATTATTATTTTTTGATACAGAGACTACCAGTATAAAACCAGGGAGTATCTGCCAACTAAGTTACATAACTGTTGATGCTAGCGCAAAACCTCAAGTAACTATAGGAAAAAATTTCTTCTTTACAGTTGAAGAAATGGATCCATCAGCTGAGCAAGTACACGGCTTTTCTTTAGAAAAATTATACAACTTATCAGAAGGACAATATTTTGAAGATTTAGTGATGGATTTTATAGATGATTTTAAAAATTCCGATTTTATAATAGGACATAATGTTAATTTTGATATAAGATTTTTAAAGCACGAATTAGATCTTTTAGGTGATGATTTTGATCCGAAACATATTTTTTGTACTATGGCTTATTACAAAGATATATGTAAAATACGCAAGCCAAATGGAGATATAAAAAATCCAAAATTAGCTGAAGTAATAGAATGGCTGAATATATCTGAAAAGCAAATTACTGATACTGCAAACAGATTATTTGAAGGAAGTGGCAACTATCATGATGCAAGATTTGATACAGCAGCAACTTATTTAACTGTAATTGAAGGGTTAAAAAAAGGTTATATTCCAAAAGGTTATTTTTCTAATATATTAAATTCTAATTAAGTACATAATAGTGAGTCATTTTTAGTATCAGAATCATATATTGTATATAATAATTCTTTTAAATTTAAATAATTAAATTTAAAATTATCATACTAAAATTACTTTTTAAGTTTTACATTGTTTAACATTCTAAATGAGGTGAATAATATGAAAAAGTATATTTGCGAAGTATGTGGATATATTTATGATTCCGAACTTGGAGACGAAGACAACGGTATAGACCCTGGTGTAGATTTTAATGACCTTCCTGATTATTGGGTGTGCCCTATATGTTCTTTCACTAAAGAGAATTTTTCTGAATTAAAAGACACATCAGAATAATCTATCAATATAAAAAATAGCAGATTATCTTATTTTGATAATCTGCTATTTTTTATATACCAAATATTTCTTTTTTATATTTTTTACACAAATCTTTATCCATAGCATTTACACCATCTAAAGGATAATTGATTTTCATAATTTCATATTTATTAGCACCTAGTAAATGATATGGAAGAAGTTCAACTTTCTCTACATTTGGAATTGTATCAATAAACTCTTTTAAACCTCTAAGATGTTCTTCACTATCAGTAAGACCTGGTACAACAACATGTCTTATCCACATTTTTGTATTATTTCTCTTCATTGCTTCAATAAAATTTAATGATTCATCTATTTCTCTAAGTGTAACATTCTTATATCCTTCTTTTGTATAATGCTTAATATCAAATAAAACTAAATCTGTATACTTAAGAATTTCATCATATTCACCAAAACCATATCCAGCAGTATCTATACATGTATGTATTCCTTTTTCTTTACAAAGTTTTAATACTTCTAAAAGAAATTCAGGCTGTCTTAATGGTTCTCCTCCTGAAAAAGTAACGCCTCCACCACTTGTAGAAAAATAACTCTTAAATCTTTCTAATTTCTTTACAAGTTCTTCTGGTGTATATTCTTCTCCACCACTTTGAGCCCATGTATCAGGATTATGGCAATACTTACATCTTAATGCACATCCTTGAAAAAATACTACAACCCTTATTCCTGGACCATCCACAAGGCCCATTGTTTCAATCGAATGAATTCTTCCAGTAACCATATATTCCACCTCTTCTGTAGCAATTAATTATATTATAAATAAATCAAAATATTATTTATAAGTAAAACCTCGGATTAACAAAAGTATATCCAAGGTTCTACATAAATCACTTATCCTATTTTAAAATCTATAATAGATTTATTTTTTAATTAAATCCTAAACAGATTACATTTTTTCATGGAATGTTCTGTTTATAACATCTAATTGTTGTTCTCTAGTTAACTTAATGAAGTTTACAGCATATCCTGAAACTCTGATAGTTAATTGTGGATATTCTTCTGGATGATCCATTGCATCTAATAATGTTTCTCTGTTAAACACATTAACATTTAAGTGATGAGCATCTTGACCAAAATATCCATCCATCATAGCACTTAAGTTAGTAATTTGTTGTTCTTTAGTCTTTCCTAATGCATCTGGTACAATTGAGAATGTATTAGAAATACCATCTTGTGAATGTTCATATGGTAACTTAGCAACTGAGTTTAATGATGCTAATGAACCACTGTTATCTCTTCCGTGCATTGGATTAGCTCCTGGTGCAAATGGTTCTCCAGCTTTTCTTCCACATGGAGTTGTACCAGTCTTCTTACCATAAACAACGTTTGAAGTAATAGTTAAGATTGATTGAGTATGGTATGCATTTCTGTAAGTCTTGTTTTTTCTAATTTTATTCATCATGTTTTCAACTAAGAATACAGCTATATCATCAACTCTGTCATCATCGTTTCCGTATTTAGGGAAGTCACCTTCAACTTCGAAGTCTACAGCTATTCCTTCTTCATTTCTTATTGGCTTAACTTTAGCGTATTTGATAGCTGAAAGTGAGTCCGCACAAACTGAAAGACCAGCTATACCACAAGCCATTGTTCTGAATACATCTCTGTCATGTAAAGCCATTTGCAAGCTTTCATAAGAATATTTATCGTGCATGTAGTGGATAACATTTAAAGTATTAACATAAAGGTTAGCTAACCAGTCTGTCATTATATCAAATTTTTCCATTACTTCATCGTAATTTAAGTATTCTGAAGTGATTGGTTCCATCTTAGGTCCAACTTGAACTCCGCTCTTTTCATCTCTACCACCATTAATAGTGTAAAGTAAAGTCTTAGCAAGGTTAACTCTAGCACCGAAGAATTGCATTTGCTTACCAACTCTCATTGCAGATACACAACAAGCGATAGCGTAGTCATCTCCCCAGTATGGAGCCATTAAGTCATCATTTTCGTATTGAACTGAACTTGTATCTATAGATACTTTAGAACAGAAATCTTTGAAGCCTTGAGGTAATCTTGTTGACCATAAAACAGTTAAATTTGGTTCTGGTGATGGTCCAATTGTATATAAAGTATTAAGAATTCTAAATGAGTTCTTAGTAACTAATGTTCTTCCATCTAACCCCATACCAGCTATTGATTCAGTAACCCAAGTTGGATCTCCTGAGAATAAATCGTTGTATTCTGGAGTTCTTAAGAACTTAACTAATCTTAATTTCATTACGAAATGGTCCATTATTTCTTGAGCTTCTGCTTCAGTTATTGTCCCATTTTGTAAGTCTCTTTCAATATATATATCTAAGAAAGTAGAAGTTCTACCAAGTGACATTGCTGCACCATTTTGTTGCTTAATTGCAGCTAAGTATCCGAAGTATAACCATTGTACTGCTTCTTGAGCATTGCTAGCAGGAGCAGATATATCTATTCCATAACTTAATGCCATAGTTTTTAATTCTTTTAAAGCAACGATTTGGTCAGAGATTTCTTCTCTTAATCTGATTATTTCTTCATCTATAGTTCTAACTTCTAAAGATTTCTTTTGTGCCAATTTATCTTCAATTAATCTATCAACACCGTATAAAGCAACTCTTCTGTAGTCACCTATGATTCTTCCTCTACCATAAGCATCTGGAAGACCTGTAACGATACCTGATTTTCTTGCTAATCTCATTTCATCTGTATAAGCATCAAAAACTCCTTGGTTGTGAGTCTTTCTATACTTAGTAAATATTTCAGAAATCTTAGGATCAACTTCATATCCATAAGCTTTAGCCGCATTTTCAGCCATTCTTATTCCACCTTCAGCCATTACAGCTCTCTTTAAAGGTGCATCAGTTTGAACTCCTACTATTTTCTCTATTGCCTTGTCTATATATCCTGGTGCATAAGCATCAATTCTTGATGCTGTCTTAGTATCAACATCTAAAACACCACCATTTTCTCTTTCTTTTTTAAATAATTCGCTTACTTCACCCCATAATTTAGTAGTGTTTTCAGTAGCTCCTGCTAAGAAAGAATCATCACCTTCATAAGGAGTGTAGTTAAGTTGAATAAAGTTTCTTACATCAATACTTTTTTGCCATTGCCCATTTTTAAAACCATCCCATTGTTTAAACATAAATGTTCCTCCTCTTATGCTTGCATAAAACCCTAAAGTAAGTATGCAAATAACTTAATTAAATAAAACAAAAGTTACAAAACTTTGTTAAATCATTTTCAATATTATTGTAATATAAAATCGACACATTGAAAAGTTTTTTTTGAAAAAATAATTAATTTCTTTATTATTCTCTAGCTTTTTTTGAATAATTTTTATGCCTTTTATTTTGTTTGCCACATTTATGACATATTAATTTATTTTTTTTATAATCATCCTTAAAAGTTTGTTATTTTTTTATCAATATCTTCTTTTTTATTTTCTGATTATTCACTCAACTGATTTTACATGATTTAGCCTCTATTTTTCAATCAATTTGAATAAATCATAAAAAAATACTAAACTCTTAACTTTTTCCTATACTAGATGAAATAATTATTATTAACTAATAATTATTATCTGTTATTATAATACCAAATAAAATAATAAATTGCAAGTTTTTTATTAATTCCTAGCATAATTTTTTTTCACAATAAGTTTTATTGTTGTTATCTTGTCAATCTACTAATATATTTAGATGACAAATAAAGTTAAATATAAAAATAACCCCATTAAGACATATGTCAAAATGAAAGGTTATTGGAAATCACGTAATATTAGTTACCATATATAATTTTTTTTATACTCGCAACAGATAAGCAGTACATTTCTGCAAGGCTTTCCTTAGTAGTTCCGTTTAAGAACTTTTCTTTTATTTCACTATTTCTTTCAGCAGTAATTTTCTTAGCTCCTGAAGTACTTCCCCAAGGATTTCTTACGCCCTTTTCCTTAGGAATGTATATATATTGGCCTTTCAATATATAGTCTTCATAAGTTAATTTATTTCTATTATATTCACTATTTGTATATCTATATTCATATTTTCTCGTATTAATATAGTTTTTTATAATTCCAATTATCTTCTTGTTAATTATTTTCCCAGTTTTAATTATATACTTTCTCATTCCGTATTCTTTGTATTTCCTTTCCTAAAAAATAATTTCACCTCAAAATTAATGCTCATATTTTTTATCCTCCTTTATTATTATTTGCACTACCTATTTCACTATAATCCAATTTAATACAATTATAAAGCTAAAACTTATTTCATAATTATCTTTTATCCATATTTTCCAAATACCTTAGCTCTCAAATGTTAAATAAATCACCTATAAAACTTTCCTATAATATACTTTTTAATAGAATATCATTTAATCAAAGTATATTTTCAATAATAAAAAAGCACATAACTCCAAAAGTTACATGCTTTTTTATTATATTATTTTGCACCGTATTGTTTGTAGTAATCATCAATTCTTCCCTTAATCTCATCATCAATAATTACTTTTCCATTAATCTCTTTATTATATAAGTATTCAATTACTTCAGCCATAGTAACTATTGCACAAGTTTTAAATCCAAACTTTTCTCTTATTTCTACTAATGCTGATTCTTTTCCTTGTCCTCTTTCCATTCTATCTACAGAAATTATAAGACCTTTTACATCAACATCACCTTGGCTCTTTAATATAGGCATCGTTTCATATATTGAAGTTCCTGCTGTAGTTACATCCTCTACTATAAGAACTCTGTCTCCATCTTGTAACTTACCTCCTAAAAGAATTCCCTTATCTCAATGATCTTTAACTTCTTTTCTGTTTGAGCAGTATTTCACATCTATATCATATTTACTTGATAAAGCTATTGCTGTGGTTACTCCTAGTGGAATTCCCTTATACGCTGGTCCAAATAATACATCATAATCAGCACCAAAGTTCTCTTTTATAGCTTCTGCATAAAATTCTCCTAGTCTACTTAATTGATTTCCTGTTTGATAGTTTCCTGTATTAACGAAGAAAGGTGTCTTTCTACCACTCTTAGTAACAAAATCTCCAAAAGTTAATACTCCACATTCAATCATAAACTCAATAAATTTTTTCTTATATGCCTTCATCTCTACATCCTCCAACTTGTCTTATTTAATAATTCCCACTATTTCATTAATATCTTTAATTCCTTGTTCTTTTAAGAAAGCTTCCATTTCCTCTATTATTTCTTTCCCTGCCATAGGATTTATGAAATTAACTGTTCCTATTTGAATTGCACTTGCACCTGCCATCATAAATTCAATAGCATCAGCACCGCTCGCAATTCCACCTAGACCTATTACAGGTATATTTACAGCCTTAGCAACATCATGAACCATAGCTAATGCTACAGGCTTTACAGCTGGACCTGATAATCCTGCAGTTACATTATTGAATACTGGCTTTCTCTTATAGATATCTATAGCCATACCCTTTAATGTATTTATAAGTGATATTGAATCAGCACCAGCCTCTTCACACTTAACAGCCATATCCACAATATCTTCAGCATTTGGTGAAAGCTTAACCATAAGAGGCTTCTTAACTATAGATTTAATTTCTTTTACAACATCATAAGCCACATTTGACTTAATTCCAAATGCCATACCACCATGCTTTACATTAGGACATGAAATATTAAGCTCTATCATATCAACATCAGTTTCGTTGATCTTAGTAACAGCTTTTACGTAGTCTTCTATGCATCCACCACCAATATTGGCAATAACATTAGTTCCTAGCTTTTTCATTTTAGGAAGTTCAGTTTCTATAAATGCATCTATACCTGGATTGTTAAGTCCTACTGAGTTCATCATTCCAGATGCTGTTTCATATACTCTAAGTCCATCATTACCTGCCTTAGGGTTTATAGTAAGACCTTTAGAAGATATACCTCCAAGGATTCCTACATCATAGAAATTGTTATACTCAGCACCAAATCCAAAGGTTCCTGATGCAGCAATTACAGGATTTTTAAATTCTACTCCATTAATATTAACTTTCATCATTTTATCTTCCCCCTTGAATCTTATAGCTCAACATAGTATCCATCAAATACTGGACCATCTTTACATGTTCTCTTATTTCCATCTTTAGTCTTACATGTACATACTAAACATGCTCCAACTCCACATGCCATATGCTTTTCCATAGAAACATATACAGCAACGTTCTTTTCTTTACACATTTCAATTACTTTTTTCATCATGACTTCAGGACCACAGCATAATACTGTATCGTATTCTTCAACCTTTAATAAATCAGTTACGAAACCTTTATGTCCATGCTTTCCTGTATTAGTAGAAACCTTTATGTCATTAACATATTCCTTAAAGTCATCTACTAAATATATATCATCTCTGAATCCGCTATATAAATCAATCTTTCCATCAGGATTTTTCCCTCTTAATCTCTTAGCAAGTTCAAACATAGGTGCAGTACCTATTCCCCCTGATACTAAAGCCACTTTTCCATAATCCTTTTCTATGTCAAATCCATTTCCAAGTGGACCAGTAAGGCTTATTTCATCACTTTCTCTAAGCTTAGTAAATTCCTTAGTACCATTACCTACTACAGCATATAGGAATGTAAGTGTATCTCCATCCTTGCTGCATATACTTATAGGTCTTGGAAGGAAAGTCCCTCCATTAACCTTAAGCATGTAAAATTGACCTGCTTTTATTTCATTTTTATCTTCTACAACTAATTTATATATATCCTTTGAAACTTCTTCATTTGAAATAACTCTTGCTTTTCTATATTCTATGGCCATTCTAAAGTCCTCCCCATATTTCAATTATCATTTGAACTTTTATATTACTTATTTACTGCGTTTCTTATTGCATCTCTCATCTTTATAGCTTCTTCTCTTGCACATTCTGCAAATTGTTCTGGCTTTCCAGCTTTCTTGTATGCAAGTAATATTCCTCTTGAAGAATTTACTACTCCACCATTTCCATTGTTAAGGTATAATGCTACATCTTCAGCAGTTCCACCTTGTGCACCATATCCAGGTATTAAGAAGAACATGTTGTTATAGTTTGCTCTTATCTTCTTACCTTCATCTACGTGAGTACATCCTATAACTCCACCTATTGCAGTGTAACCAGATTCACCTGTACATTTACTTCCTAGTTCAGTAATCTTATCAGCTACTACTTCATAAACCTTCTTGCCATCCTTAGTATCGATATATTCAATATCTTCAGCACCTGGATTTGAAGTTCTAACTAAGCTGAATATACCTTTCTTACCACTTTCTAAATAAGGCATATATGGTTCTATACTATCCATTCCCATGTATGGGCTAAGTGTTATAAAGTCAGCTTCAAAATCTCCTTCAAAGTGAGCTTTTGCATACATTTTAGCTGTAGCTGCTATATCACCTCTCTTAATATCAGCTATTATTATTTCACCTTTTTCTCTTAAGTAAGCTAATGTATTCTTGTATGCTGTTAATCCTTCTAGCCCCAAAGCTTCATAATAAGCTATTTGAACTTTAAAACATGCTGCCACGTCATATGTAGAATCTATAATTGCTTTATTAAATTCGAATATTGCTTCACCTGGTGTTCTACCTTCTTTTATATGATCAGGTACATAATCTATCGATGTATCAAGACCAACACATACAACACCTCTTTCTTCAACTCTATCATATAGTCTATCTATTATGTTCTTTGCCATTTTAAAGCCCCTCCACATTTTCATTTATAATTGCTTTTAGTATCTATGATATGTAAGTTATCTTACTCTTAATTCTATCTTATTAACTTTGTCTAAACACACCTACACATCATAGATTTATCTTTATAATTTAATCTAATTTCTTTTTCAATCTATATATGTAAAAATATTCAGCCCACTATTTTATTTGCTTTTAATGCTTATTTAATACTATACTTAATTTCTCCGCCCTTTATTGTATTTAATATTTCCCCATAAAACTCCATTCCTTCAAAAGGTGTATTTCTTCCCTTTGAAGCAAATTTGCTGCTATCTACCTTAATCTTTTTGTCTAAGTCTACTACAACTAAGTCAGCATCTATACCTATACTTATCTTACCTTTATTCATGCCTAAAAGCTTTGCCCCATTATAAGACATAAGTTCACTTAACTTATTTATAGATATTCCATTTTCTTTTACCAGCTTTGTGTAGCATATAGAAAATGCCGTTTCTAGTCCAACCATTCCTGGAGAACCATTTTTCTTTTCTTCTGCTGTATGAGGTGCATGATCAGTTCCTATGCAATAAACCATATCCGTCTTTATAGCATTTATTATAGAATCCACATCTTCCTTTTCTCTTATTGGAGGATTTACTCTATAATCATTTATATCTCTCGTAAGTCCTATATGATGAGGTGTAATTTCCATAGTTACATTTGCACCGCTCATTTTAGCATCTATTATATAATTAACAGCTTCTTTTGTACTTACATGACACATATGAAGTCTTGCACCGCTCATTTTAGCAAGTTCTAAATCTCTAAGTGTCATCATATTTTCAGCTATTCTCATATCTACTTTAGAGAATTCTGGACTTTCTGCATGAGACATTATAACCCAGTCATTTTCCTTTGCTATCTTCATAGCTTCAAGCATTGTATTGGAATTTGATACACCTACACCATCATCAGAAATTGCTTTAATTCCTTTATCCTCACTTAATTCTTTTAGATGATCTAATGTTATACCATCAAAATTCTTTGTAACTGATAAACATTGATGTACATCTATTAAGTTTAATTCCTTAGATTTATTTCTTACATATTCTAATGTTTCTCTATCAGAACATATTGGTTTAGTGTTAGCCATTAGGCATACCCCAGTATATCCACCTCTAAGTGCAGCTTTAGAGCCAGTTTCTATATCTTCCTTCCAAGTAAGACCTGGATCTCTAAAATGTGTGTGAGTGTCTATGAATGACGGCATTACAACTTTACCTTTGCAATCTAGAACTTCAATATTTTCCTTCACTAATTCTACACCTATTTCACAGATTAATCCGTCCTTTATATATATATCACCTTTAAAATCCTGAGTAGAATCAATTATTCTCGCATTTTTAATTAATAGTTCCATAAAACACCATCCCATCCTTTCAGTTAGCAATTTACAGTTTACAGTTAACTGTTACTTGTTAACTGATTATAGTTTTGTTATAGTATCACAGTATTCACATCTATATCTTCCTGTTTCTTTATCTACCAATATAAATGAATGTGGTACATATTTTTCTAGAACTGTTATACAGCTTGGATTCTTACATTTGATAATGTTTTGAACCTTTTCTGGAAGCTGTGGATATACTTTGTTAACTATTTTTTCATCTTTAACTTCACATATAGTTATTGATGGCGAAAGAAGTCCAAGTACTGTGTAATCTATCTTGTCACAGTTTTCTATCTTTATGATGTCCTTTTTCCCTAGCTTTTTGCTGTCTGCATTTATTATAAGTGCCACACTGCAATTACTATCTGCAAGTCCCAAATAGTCAAATATCTTTATTCCTGTTCCTGCTTTAATATGATCTAATACAATTCCGTTCTTTATGCTAGTTATCTCTAACATTTACATCACCCCCAAAAGTTTAACTATTAATGCCATTCTTACATACATTCCGTACTCAGCCTGCTTGAAGTAACATGCTCTCGTATCATTATCTACTTCGCATGAAATTTCATTTACCCTTGGAAGGGGATGCATTACTATCATATCTTCACGAGCCATGTTCATCTTAGCTTTATCTAATATGTAGCTATCTTTAAGCCTTAAGTATTCTTCTTCATTAAAGAACCTTTCCTTTTGAATTCTTGTCATATAAAGAATATCTAATTCTCCAATTACATCCTCAAGTTTTTCTACTTCTCTGTATTCTATATTATTCTTTTCTAATATTTCTTCTCTTATATACTGTGGAATAGCTAATTCCTTTGGTGATATGAGTACAAACTTATTTCCAGTATATCTCGACATTGCCTTTATTAAAGAGTGCACTGTTCGTCCAAACTTTAAGTCTCCGCATATTCCTATAGTATGGTTGTGAAGTCCGTCTTTAAGACTTGATATAGTAAGTAAATCAGTTAATGTTTGTGTTGGGTGTTGATGCCCACCATCTCCTGCATTTATAATAGGAACTCCTGAATAAAGGCTCGCCACCTTTGCAGCTCCTTCTTTTGGATGTCTCATAGCAATTATATCTGAGTATATTGATACCATCTTAATAGTATCGGCTAGTGTTTCTCCTTTTGCAATTGATGTTGAACTTGGCTCAGAAAAGCCTAAGATTTTTCCACCAAGCTTCATCATAGCTGCTTCAAAGCTAAGTCTTGTTCTTGTGCTTGGCTCATAGAATAGTGTCCCTAAAATCTTTCCATCACAAATGTGGGAAAATTCCTTTGGGCAATCCATTATTTTGTGTGCTAATTCAAAGATTTCATCAAGTTCTTCAACTGTAAAATCTCTTGGTTCTATTAAATGTCGTATGTTTGTTGTCATTTTTGTCACTCCTTCTTAACCTCTCTGTGTTAATTTAAAGGTGGAAATTATATATTAACATGAAAAAAACCTTCCTTTAACTTAAAGGAAGGTATAATAATCCCAATAAAATTATATCACTATATAACTTCCTTATTGATCTCTCTGTATCAAATTAAAGGTTATTCTTTGTGTAAGAATAACACTTATTTGAAATTGTGTCAATATAAATATTTATTTTACAAAGTGCTTAAATAAAATATTTAAACAAATAAGTTAATTTATAAAATTATTATTATACTTTAAAACATATAATTCTAGATATCTATTTAAAACTAATACTATATTTTAATATGCAAAAAAATGGCTCTTATACTACATAAAAGCCATTTGAAATATTAAAAATTATTCATAACACAATCCCACATCATCTTACCACATTTTGCAAGAGTAACTGTTCCATAAACACTATTAGGAATTCCCATTGATAAAACTGTAAATGTAAAATCTCCTTTTTGAAGGTGGAGAAGCGCTGTATCATTTTCAACACCAGTTTTATCTCCAGTTTTGCTTGAAATCTCATACTTCAAATCATCAGGAATATATAATGCCAGCTTATTTTTCATCTGCTGCCTCTGCAAAATATCTATAAGCATCTGACTGTTCTTTTCATCCAAGAATTCTGCGTTATGAAGTACCTTCCATATTCTTGATAAATCATAAGCACTAGTTATATTTTCAATTCCAGTACTTACTGCTCTTTCATCAGATGTCTTTCTATTAAGCTTTGTATTTTTTAATCCTAACGAACAGATGTCTTCATTTATTGTATCCATTCCAACTATATCTATAAGTTTATTAGCTGCAGTATTATCACTTTGTATAAGCATGGCTACAAGTAATTCAAAAATAGTATAGTCTCTATTATCAAACTCATGTAATATTCCAGTGCCATATATCTTATCATTTTCTTCTATCTTAATTCTATCTAAAAATGAACAATTTCCATTCTGTACATATTTAATAACAGAAACAGCAATAGGAAGCTTCATACATCCAGCACTTGTCATTTGAACATTTTCATTGTACCCGTAAGAAAATCCACTTTCAAAATCTTCAAAGAAAAAAGAATATGTCCCTATTCTTGATTCTAAATACCTCTTTATTTCCTTCATAATACTTCACCGCTTTCTAATATTATCTTATGTCAGATATAGCTATTAATCTGCAAATGATATACCTATCTTCTTAGCCATAGTTACCAGCTCGCCATTTATATCAACATTTTTATTATTTCCTATAACATTTTCAAGACTGTCATATGTTATTTCATTGCCTTTCAAACAGACCATACTTCCAAATTTACCTTGATTAATAAGTTCTACTGCTGCAACTCCATATCTTGTAGATAAGATTCTATCAAAAGTACATGTTGTACCGCCTCTTTGAATATGTCCAAGAACTGTACATCTTACTTCTCTTTCTTCAATAAGCTTTTCTAAGTCATCTGCAAGTTTATCCCCAATTCCTCCAAGTCTTATTGGATCAGGACTATCTGCAACTATCTTAGCTACACTTATTTCTCCATCTTTAGGCTTAGCACCTTCTGCTACAACAATAATCGTAAACAATTTTCCTTCCTTTTTCCTTTCTTCAACCTTGTCTACAATTTTATTAATATCATAAGGAATCTCTGGTAATAAAATTACATCTGCTGACCCTGCAATGCCTGACTCTAATGCTATAAATCCAGCATTTCTTCCCATAACCTCTAGTATCATGATTCTATGATGAGATTCTGCAGTAGTATGAAGGCGGTCCAATGCTTCTGTTGCAACATCAATAGCAGTATTAAATCCAAATGTAATATCAGTAGATCCTAAATCATTATCAATTGTTTTTGGTACTCCAATAACATTTACACCTTTCCTAGAAAAATCCCTTGCAGATGTTAATGTTCCATCTCCTCCAATTACTACTAATACATCTACCCCTTCTTTTTTTAAATTCTCAACTGCAACATCAGATACATCTTTTTTTACTTTTTGACCATTCTCAATAACTTGATAATCAAATAAATTATCTTTATTTGAACTATACAATATAGTTCCTCCTCTAGGTAAAAGACCTGATACAGTAGACAAATCTAATTTCACAAAATCATTATTGTATAGACCTCTATATCCAAATTTATACCCAATGACTTCATAACCATAATTTAATATAGCCGATTTAGTAACTGCCCTTATAACTGCATTTAATCCTGGGCAATCTCCTCCCCCAGTTAACAAAGCTATTTTTTTAATACCTTTATTCATTTTTTAAATCCCCCCATACCATAATCTTTCCTCAATAAATTTTCACTATTTTCTGACTATTTAATTCAAAAAATATATAAATACCATATTTAAATAGGAATACAACACAAAGTATACGATTACTCCTACTTATTTTATAATATCATAAACGCAATTCATTTTAAAGAATATTTTTACATATAATACTTTTATTTCAATAAAGTTAATCTTCTATTTTGATATTTTATAATGAACTCCTTCAAGCATATCCTTATATAAACTATCTTACTCTTTTAACATAAATAAATTTATAATATAAGTAATAACTAGATAATTAATTTATATACACCAGAATAAAAATATATGAGTATAATTCAAAATATATTAAATTAATTAATACAATTCTGCTATTATATAACTTTTAATAGTACTTGTATTTAGCAAAATTAGATTAATAAAAAAAGATTGAGAAACTCATAATAGCTTCTCAATCTCTTAACTTAAGCAGTAATTACTTTCATAAATACAAGTATTCCAAATACAATTCCTAGTCCAATTCTATATACAGCAAATACTCTCATAGGTTTTTTCTTTAGATATGCTACGAATTTTTCCATAACAATTATAGACACTACAAATGCTACAATAAATCCTAAAGCTAAAGAAAGCCATAATAACATATTCATTTGAGAATAATCAAATTTTAAAAGATCTAATCCACTAGATCCAATCATAGCTGGAATAGCTAAAAAGAATGAAAATTCAGCAGCAATTGGTGTTGAAAATCCAGCTACCCAGCCCCCCATTATTGTTGAGGCACTTCTTGACATTCCTGGCCATGCTGCAAGTATTTGAAAGCATCCAACTATAAGAGCTTGAACAGGAGTTATATTATCTATATTTCTAGTAGCTTTTTTCTTATTCTTTCTAAATTTATTTTCAATTATTATTAATAAGATACCACCAACTATAAGACCAACAACAACTGCATCAACATTAAATAAGCTTTTAATCTTCTTATAAAATGTAAGACCAAAAATCATCATTGGAATTGATCCTACAATTACATTAATTCCAAATTTAAAACCTGTTTTACCTTCTTGACCTTTAGTAAAGATATAAGTGAAAAATTCAATTATACTGTCCTTAATCTTTTTCCAATATAAAACCACAACAGCAAGTATTGCTCCCAATTGGATAACAACTTCAAACATATCAACAAATTCTTTTGGTTTATCAAAACCAATAATACTTGATGCTAATATCATATGACCTGTTGATGATACTGGAATAAATTCTGTCAATCCTTCTATAATAGCTATAAATAATGCTTTAAGTACAAATATAATATCTAATATCACTAATTATCACCCTCTTTCTTAATCATTCTGTCTAATTATAATAGTATATTACCTTATTGTAAATATTAGTTTATTTTTCTAATCTAAAATTATTTCTTATCAATTGTAACGCTACTTACCACTGTACTTCCATCAATCGACAAATCTATCTTTGTTGTACCTTTTTCCAACACCTGTTCTTTGTAATTTTCTATTTTTTCAAACTCAGATCCATTTATGCTTAAATAAAATGATTTAAGTACTTTATCATTCTTAAATGCAGAAATCATTATTTTATCACCTATTATTTTTTCTTTTTTATCACCTATACTGCTTGTTTCTGTTTTTAATACATTATTATCATTCTTATCTTTATTTTCTTCAGTTAACTTTGAAGCAGTTATCAGTAAATATTCTTTTGAATCATCTTTTAACAAATCATTAAATGGACTCTTTTCAAATAATTGAGTCTGCTTTGTAAATATTGTTGGTGCAGGGTATTTACTTTTAAATTTTATTTCTAATGCCTCATCGTTTTTTATATAAGTTACAATACAATTACTTCTCATATTTGCATTACTATTTTCAATATTTAATGAATATGAATCTAGATATTTATTTAGATTATTCTTATAATCTTGTTGTGATGTATTCCCTAAATAAGGTGTTTTTCTTAAATTACACTTTAAAACCTCTATTGCAGATAATTTATTATCTCCATCAAAAAAATATCCTTGATCTAAGAAATCTACCATAACCCATTTGTTTAATTCTGTACTCCAATATTCAATTACGTAATATTCACAATTATTTTCGTACTGAGCACCACCTTTTCTAAATATACCTATTCTTGTCTTTACGCCAGTACAATTTATTATATCTCTAGCTATTATAGCAGCATCCTTAAAATTGACCTTCTTAGAATCAGCTTTCTTTTCCAAAATATCAAAAGCACTTCTTAATCCTGTCTCTGGAACATCATCTTTTTCAATTAATCCTTTTACTATATTAGTGCATTTTAAAACTCTATCAAATTCACTTTGTTCTGTATTTACAAAATCATTAATTTGATATTTTTCGTTTAATTTAATATTTTTTTGATTATTTAAAGACTCATAAAATAGTACAATATTACCTTCATCATAATAGTTATTCCAATTTTTTATAATTATTCCTTGAGAAAACATAGTTTTACCAAATAAAAATAAAATCGGTAACCCAAAAACTATTATTGTTCCAGAAATTATCTTTAACTTATTAGATTTCATGCTCTTTCCACTCATACTCCTTCATACCTTCTTCTCAAATTTCTTTACTCATAAATTTAGACTATCTAACACAAGATAGTCTAAATTAAAATATTCTATATAATTATCGTTATATTAATATATAAGCTTAAGTTCTGAAATCTTTGTTTTAGAATTGCCATCTTTTTGAGAAGAATCAAAAGCTGATTTTATTCTATTATAATTATCACTTATAATATTTTTATTTTCTTCTTTTGTTTCCTCATTTATTCCATCATATGCTGACTTTATATTAGTCATTGCTCTATCTACGTTATTATCTATCATTGCATAATAACAAGCAGCATCATTTAGTGTTAAAATATCTTTATCATCAAGGTCGTATGCTTTTCTTATATATTCTATAGATTTTTCATCATCTTTTTTATCAAGATAAATACATCCTAACGCTCTATAGTACTTAGGATTACTTTCACTTATTGAAATACTCTTCTTTATTGATTCAATAGCATCATCTATTCTTTGATTATTAAGCTGAATTAATCCAATATTATAGAATATATCTGCATCTTTTGGATTTACATGTCCAGCTAACTCATAATAATGAATTGCCTTATTACTATCCTTAAGAACATTCTTATAATATTCTGCTGTTTTTACTATAGTATTATAATTATACTCTTCATTATACATAGCATCTATAACAAATGGTTCAGCTAATTGTGGTTTTTGCTGTGCAGATTTTATATTTTCTATAAGATAATATGTACCATTATAATTTTTATCAATAACAATGCATTTCTTCGCATATTTAAATGCTTCATCATATTTTTTATTTTCATAATTTTCAATTGCTCTAATATAGCATCCCATAAGTGTAGTTTCATCATACTTATCCTTTAAAGTATCGATAATCTCTTGGCCATCTTTATCTTTTAAAAGGTCATATTTTAATAAATCCACATTGGCACTATCAACATTTTCCTTATCCATTTTTTCAACAAGGGCCAATGCTTTTTCCTTATCAGCTTCATTTAATGAATAAATTTTAGCTAAAACTGCATTATGAAATTCTTCATTTTTATTTTCTTCTTTTGCTTTATCAACATCATTTAGTAATGTTGTTCTATCACTTACTTGTTCTACTGCATCGAATATTTTCAATGAATTTTTGTCTACATTCCATGCTTCATTTAAAAGTTTTAATCCAATATCATAGTTTCCAAGTATAAAATTCATTTGAGCTAATGAAACTATATCATCAGAATTTTGCTCATCTAAACTATAATTTTTAACTATATACTTTGCTTTTTCACTTTCGTTATTACTTAAATATACAGTGAACATAGTCTGCTGTAATTTTGATTCTTGTGGATAAATATTCAAATAAAATTCACCATAATCTAAAGCTTTCTTATATTCACCATTCAAAAAATATGTAAATACTATCTGACTTGCTAAGTCTACATCTTTTTCCTTTATATTATCGTTTTGCGCACTCTTTGTATCTATTACTTTATTTCTTCCCTCATATGCTTTTTGTAATGTACTATTGGATTTAACATAATTTCCTTGTATTGATTGAATTTTTGCTGTATCAGCAGTATATGAAGGCCAATTATCCTTTTCTTGTAATGAAGTAAATTCAGTTATTGCAGAATCATACTTATCATTAAAATAAAATTCTTCTCCAGAATTATCTGAGATCTTTATACTTTCATCCTCTTTTTGATTTCCAAATACCGATCTTACTCCCAAAGTAATAAATAATGCTATACATAGATAAATAATCATTAATAGTATTGGCATAAAATATTTACTTTTATTTAAAGAATGATTATTTGATTTATTCGACTTTTCCATTAGAAATCACCTCTAATTTTTTCCTATGCAATCCTAAATTTTATTTTAACAAACATTCTAATAAAAATCTACTTTGTTATATAATCTTCATTTATTATTAATACTTTCTATAACAAAAAAAGTTTCTCGATAATATATCGAAAAACTTCTTTTATTCAAACTAAACGTTAAATCTAAAGTTTACAACGTCTCCGTCCTGCATTACATAATCTTTTCCTTCTAGTCTGAACTTACCATGTTCTTTAGCAGCAGCTTCAGAACCACATTCAACTAAATCATCATAACCTACAACTTCAGCTCTTATAAATCCTCTTTCTATATCTGAGTGAATCTTTCCAGCTGCTTGAGGAGCTTTAGTTCCTCTTTTAATTGTCCATGCTCTTACTTCTTGAACTCCAGCAGTTAAGAAACTCATAAGACCTAATAATCTGTAGCTTGTTTCAATTAACTTATCTAATCCTGATTCTTCTAATCCATATTCTGCAAGTATTTCAGCTTTTTCGTCATCTTCAAGACCAGACATTTCTTCTTCGATCTTAGCACTTACAACCATAACTTCAGAATTTTCGCTTGCAGCATATTCTTTAACCTTCTTAACATAATCGTTATCGAAGTTTCCTTCCATAACATCATCTTCAGAAATATTACATGCATATAAAACTGGTTTTGAAGTGATTAAAAATAAACCTTTTACAAAAGCTTTTTCTTCATCTGTGAATTCAAGAGTTCTTGCAGGTTTGTTAGCTTCAAGCTGTTCTTTAATTCTTTCCATTACTCCATATTCAAATTTAGCAGTTTTATCACCTGATCTTACAAGTTTAATTGTCTTTTCCATTCTTCTTTCAAGCATTTCTAAATCAGAGAATATTAATTCTAAGTTGATAGTTTCAATATCTCTAATTGGATCAACACTTCCTTCAACGTGAACAACATTTTCATCGTCAAAACATCTTACTACATGAACTATAGCTGCAACTTCTCTTATATTAGCTAAGAATTTATTTCCTAACCCTTCACCTTTTGAAGCACCTTTAACTAATCCTGCTATATCATAGAATTCTATTGCTGTATAAACCTTTTTCTTAGTATTATACATTTTTTCTAATACATCTAATCTTTTATCTGGTACACTTACAACACCAACGTTTGGTTCAATTGTACAGAATGGATAGTTAGCTGATTCTGCTCCTGCTTTTGTTATTGCATTAAACAATGTGCTCTTTCCTACATTAGGAAGACCTACCATACCTAATTTCATCTATGTACATTCCTTTCTAAACTCAGTTATTATTAATCTAATTATTTTCTAATAGTTAACTATTACTCGCTAATTATTAACTTTAAGAATATATCTTAGAAAATTATACTCTAGATAATTTTTTATTTCAACTTCTCTATTAAAAATACTAATATTTCACAATCCAAAATATTATATTTTCAATATAAATTACCAACATTATTTTATAAGTTCCTACAAATAATACTAATGATTAGTATTTCAGATTAATATAATAACAGAAGGTGGATTTATGAAAAAAACTTTTTTAAGGTTAGCTTCTGCGCAACTAGCCTTTAATTTATTTTTTACTCTTCCCGCTTGGAGTATTGATAATGATAATAATAACAGTATACCTACAATTGAAGAAAATACATTAGGAGACTTTAATGATTTTTCAGATGATATAGACATATCTATATTTACAAACGACCAAGGCGAATTAAACTGGTATTACGTAGGCAAAGGAAAAGACAATATTGCCGAAGGACCTAAAGAATCAATTGATTTCTTACAGGAAAATAATGCTTATTTTTTAGGAGACACTTCAAATAAAGTTATGTACCTCACATTTGATGAAGGCTATGAAAATGGAAATACAGCAGCTATTCTAGATACTTTAAAAGAAGTTAATGTTCCAGCAGCATTCTTTGTAGTCAAACCATATATAGATAAAGAGCCTGAATTAATAAAAAGAATGGTTAATGAAGGCCATATAGTAGGCAATCACTCTGTACATCATCCTTCAATGGCTCAAATCCATGATAAATCAAAATTTGAACAAGAACTTACAGGCGTAGAAGAAGCCTATAAAGAACTTATAGGAGAGGATATGCCTAAATTCTTCAGACCTCCAATGGGTAAATACTCAAAGGAATCTCTTCAAATAACTAAGGAATTAGGTTATAAGACTATTTTTTGGAGCTTCGCATATAAAGATTGGCTTATAAATGATCAGCCTTCAGAAGGATATGCTTTAAGTAAAATTTCTTCTGGCTCACACCCCGGATGTATAATGCTTTTACATGCAGTCTCAAATACTAATACTAAAATACTAAAAAAAGTTCTTAATGACTTAAAATCAGAAGGATATGAATTTAAATCATTAAATGAACTCCCATAAAAATAGAGTAAAACTTTTGAGTTTTACTCTATTTCTATTATCTTCTATTTAAATAATCATCTAATTCTTTAGTTATTTTTATATTTGAATTCTTTTCAGTAATAACTTCAATAATCTTTTTTAAATCTTTTAAACTATAATAAGACAAGTCTACTAAATACTTTTCTTTTTTTCCTTCTAATCTTTTCTTCTTTTTATTGCTAAATTGAAAAAATGATATTACAAGAAAATCTTTTCTTTTTGCTTTTCCTTCTTCCCCCCCTCGCTTTAGCTTCTTATTCCAGCTAATTCATATCACACAATAATTATACAATATTTAGAAAACTATTACATTATTTATTATTTTGTAAATTTAATGTATTTCCTCTTATATAGTATTAAAATTTCATACTAGTATAAAATAATCTTGAAAGGATGTGTTTATTATGGCAACTAATAGACCTGGTGCTTCTAATCCTATGCAAAAAGGTGAAAGAAGACAAAGATTACATGATAATCAGAATAATGTGGGTAATCCAAAAAATAAGTCACAATATACAACTTATGATGGAAATCCTATAAAATAACCCAATATTAAAGGACCCTCATGTGTTACTCAATCACACACGAGGATCCTGATTAACTTAAGTTAAGCTAATAAATAATTTTTTCTATGCTCTCGCATATTTCTTTTTTATTTCTTTCTGATTCTTCTTGAATATTTATTAATTCCTTATCAATAGACTCAAAAAACTCTTCATTTCTAAGACTATTTAGATTTACCTTTACATTAATTATTGAACTTTCTATTGCACTATTTAACAATATAGCAGAGATACTTAAATCAGACAAAAGCATTTTATTACCATACTTGTTCATAACTTTCAGACTATCATAAAACCTCAAACTTTCTCTTGCTAAAGCTAAAGGTGCTTCCATTGATTTTATAGTATTATCCCTTATAGCTTTTTTTCTTAACTGTATTTCATCTTCTGTATTTTTAGGAAGTTTATATGACTCCATCAACTCAAGAAAATTTTCTTTATCTAAATCCATTAACTCTAAACTTCTTATTGTAAATCTTCTGCTTTCTTCCTGAAAATTATTAATTAATTCCTTTTCACTTTCTTCTAAATTCATATATGCTTTTTTACCTACAGTAAGTGAATATACCATAGAATTTAAAGCACCTGCTAATGCACTTATAAGTCCAGCTACACTTCCACCACCTGGGGCTGGTAAATCTGATTCTAAATCTCTTAAAAATTCTTTAATACTTTGTTCCTTAAAATTCATCTTTCTCTCCCTCTATCTTAATTATTTAAATACTATAAGTTTTTATTACCCACTATAGAAATTATATATCCCAAATATACCCAGAAAATTATTGATATAAAACTAGTTCCATAAATCAATGCACTTTCAAATAGATTTACTACAAGAATACCAACTAGTATAGATGCTATTATTGTCATATGCATTTTTTCTTTTTTTCTTAGCCCATCAATCTTTTTTACTATAAAAATTGATGCAAGTAATATAAATAGTAAGAATAATATCAATGAAACAAGTCCGTTTACAGTAGCTATTTGAATATATATATTATGTAATCCACCAGTCTGTAATCCTGGTAAATCACTAGTTGGTCTTGCATTAATCACTTTTTCTACCATATTGACATTTCCAACACCAGCAATAGGATTATGCTCTATTACTATTTTTGCAGAATCCCATAAACTAGTTCTTCCACTTGTAAAATCTCTAATGTGGTTTCCTTCATAAAAACTTCCCCCTATTCCTAATAAAATAGGTAGAATAATCAAAAGACCTCTTATATATTTATTTTTATTATAAATAAAAACAAAAGTATATATTACTGCTATAACTATTAAATATGCACTTCTTCCTTTAAAAGAAATCATTGTTAATACCTGAAGTATTATATTTATAAACCAAAATATTTTTAATCTAAAGTTTTTACTTATATAATTTAAATAAATACACATTACTATAGCTAAAGCAGCAGCTATAGATATTGCATTTTCATTTTCAAACAATCCACCATTAGCTCCTGAAAAAAAATATTCTCCAATAGTGATACTTTTATCAAACACCTTCATCTCCAAGGAAATAAAAGATAATATAAACATAATTCCAACATAAAAATATGTTATTATATTCATTTCTTTAATAAGATTTTTCTTATTATTGAATACATCTACTGAAAAAACTATTACAAATAAAATTAAATTTACTGCCCATATTTTAATATTATATGAGCTTTTATAAACAAATATATTGAATATAAATGTTATTACAATAAAAAGATCTAAAGGTATATCAAATTTATAAATCTTTCTTCTTTTATAATCATTAAAAATCATGAAAATTAATAATAAAAATCCCCATGCAAATGCTATATCTTTTAATATATTAATTTTTGGAATACATTTTAATATAGTTACAAATGTTAAACTCACAAATAAATACAATAGTCTAAAATAAAATTTATTATCTAGTATGTTATAAACTTTCTTAAGTTGCTCTTTCATAAATCTTTTTATACACTCCTTTTAGCTTTTCAACTATTACTTTTTCTGAATAGCTAAGAATTGTTTTTTCTCTTATTTCATTTTTATCATACATATTATATTCACGCTCCATTTGCAACAAAGCATGCCCTAATGCATCAACATTATTCTTTTCTACAATTATTCCATTGTAATCTTTTATTATATCTTCTGCTCCTCCATTATATGTTCCAATAACAGGTTTTCCACATGCAAGAGCTTCTATATATACAACTCCAAAAGTTTCATGTTCAGATGCTAATACAAATGCATGACATTTTCTCATTTCCTCTGCAACCTCTTCTCGAGACAATGCTCCAAGAAGTATTATTTTATCTTCCATACCGTTTTCTTCAATAAGCTTTCGTAGCTCACTTCTTATAGGACCATCTCCTCCTATTCTCAGAACTCCAGGCTTATCCTTAAATTCCTTTGAAAATGCTTTAATTAATACCTCCATGCCTTTTCCTTCTACTAAAAAACTGCATGAAAAATACTTAAAGCACTCATCTTTAGTAAATTTATTATTATTTCTTTCATTTGTAAATATATTAAGATCAATAGTGTTAGGAATTACAGTTATATCCCTATTCACATATTGTTTAAGTTCATTTTTCAATCCATTTCCAACAGCAATAAGTTCATCTGCATCAGTATAAGATTTAAAAATATACTTTTCATAACTTTTCTTTGAATATGCTGCATATTTTAATGAAGAATGTTCTGTAATAACAAGTGGTATATTATATTTCTTACTTATATAATCAGCTGCAATTGCACCCCAAAATGCAGAGTGAGCGTGGATTATATCTACTTTCCCTTCATTTTTTACTATTTCTTTATAAAGTTTATCCATTCTTTTATTAAAACTTCTAAACATCATAGGATTTTTAGGAAAGTAATTAAAATCTTTATATCTGTAAGTTCTGAGGCCTTCATCAATTTCAAATGAAATTCCTCTCTTTTCTTTAATCTTTCCTAGCATTGTTAAGGGCCAGATTTCATTATATGCAACAGTAACTTTTTCACCACTTGCACTTAATGCCTTAAACTGCTCCTTAAAAAAACTTCCATGCACCTTGTTTCTAGGATTCGCATACCATGAAGGAATAACCATTATATGCACAACATCACTTCCCACCTAAAATTTTATTCAACCTATCTACAATTGAATTCCACTCATAATAAAAATCCGGATCACTCTCTAAAGTTTTATCTTCATACATATTTATAATCTTATAAATATTCTGTTTGATTTGGTAGCATGTATTTTCTGTATTTATACATTTGTCATTATTTTCAACAATTGATTTTATTGGGTCATTCTTATCTCCATAAATGACAAATATCCTTCCTTTAGCTCCAAAATAATCATATATTTTTGCTGGTATCTGTTTAGAGTTCTTATTACCAAATAAAAGAAGAACATCTCCATTAAGCATATACTTTAAAGCTTCATTGAATGGAATTCTTCCTGACACACGAACCGAATCTAATTTTTCCATTCTTTTTTTACTTTCAATGTCATCAATATTTCCAAAGAATAGTATATTTAAAAGTTCATAACTCTTTTTGTCTTCTCTTTTTATCTCTTCAACAGCCTGTATGAAAGGTCTTATATCTCTAAGCTTTGAAAATATTTCTCCTGTATAAATTATATTTATTTTATCACTTTTTATATATTCGGGAATATTATCAAATGATAATCTATAATATAATTTAGAATCAAATCCTCTATTCAATATAAATGACTCTTTTTCTCCAGTTCTAAGCTTTTTATAATCTTTAAAGTATTCCTGTCTATTAGCCTCTGTAACAAAAATAAATTTGTCTGCTGTATCTATAATCTTCTTTTCCATTCTCTTTTCAATAATCTTTTTTATAAAAAATGACTTTTGTCTAGTAGAATCCTTGAGCCATGGGTCACTCCAATATGTAATCCAAGGAGTATCTCTAAAAGCTTTCTTGACTTCATATGCACATAAGTGAGATGAAGGAGGTTCATGCATTGAAAATATTACATCAAACTTTTCCTTTTTCATTAATTCTCTGCCATACTCTCCAGCTTTTTTAGACCAGACATAATACATATCAGGAATAACCAATGCATTTTTTACTTTTCTAAGTATTTTTTTAAGTCCTGAGCTTTGATTTTCAGATGAACCGTTATTATCTCTAATTTTTTTTCTAGGTATTAATCTATTGAAAATCTTACCACCGTCAATTAAGTGAAGTTTTATATCTTTATCCATCATTTCAAGAAGTGTCTCATCATAATAAACAGAATCTTTGGGAAAATCAACTGTTAATAGATGTATTTCATTCCCTTCAATTTCGCTTAATTTATTTAAATACTGCAAAGTTTCAATTGCAGCAGAATTATTAATTAACGGGGAATAGCAAGCAATAAATAATATCTTCATATATCCTCCTATCTGTGCTTTTACTTTTCTAATATAATTACATGGGCTACGCTTTTTTAAATATTTTCTTTATTAATATTTGTTCAAATTCTACTATTTCTTGTATTTTTAAAAGCCTACATAAAACAAAATATATAATACATCCAGTACCAGTTCCTATTACTAAAGTAATAATACTTGGTAATGTACAATTTATTAAAAGCATCAATAATATAATTCCAGATCCCATTATTATTGAGCTGATTAGAATCATTATTATACTTTTAATTATATCCTTAATTGTAAAATTTCTTTCAAGTTTTCTTATACTTCTGAGTAAAAGTAATGAAGTAACAGCCATTGCAATAGATGATGATATTGCAATTCCTAATATACCTAGATATTTAGATAATGTTATACTAAGTATAATATTTATAATTACTCCTATAATTCCGTTAATAGCTGTAGTCTTAGTTTTACCCATAGAAAATAATGTTGAATTTAATACATCCCTAATTCCTGTGAAGAATATACCTGCTCCATATCCTACAAAGGCAAGTGTAGTCATCTGTATAGCATATTCATTAAACTGTCCTCTTCCATAAACAATTTTTACTATATCCTTGCCTAAAATAATTGCTCCAACTGTAACTGGTATAAGGAGAAGTGCTAGATAAGAAATTGTCTTTTTAAGTGTATGTATAAAACCATCATCATTTCCACTACTTCTCATATTAGCCATAACTGGATAGGCAACATTTAAAATAGATGTTGTTATTATAGTATTTATAAATAATATAAGCTTTTGTCCATAATCAAGAGCTGAAATTGATCCTTGTGACAGTGATGATGCTATGTTTTTATCTACAATCATATTTAATGAATTTGCACCTGCTCCAACAATAACTGGAAGTATTAATATTCCTATTTCTTTTAATCTCTCATCTCTTAAGAAAATAAATAATTTATATTTATAACCATTATTTATTAAACATGGAATCTGAACTATAACCCTAAACAAATTTCCAATTACATTAGCTATTGTTAATCCTACTATATCATAATTTCTGAATAATAAAAGATATACAATCATTGGAAGATTAAAAAATAATCCCAAAATAGATGGTATAATAAAGTCTTCATCTACCTGAAGTATTGATGTAAAACATGCATTAATAGATAGAAACAATAAGTTAATCAATGTAATTCTTGTAAGCCTTACTGCTATATCAAATGCTTCACCTGAAAGTCCATTGGCTACTATACTTACTATTTCTCTCGAATAAATACTCGAAACTGCAAAAAAAATCAAAGATATGATAAAAAGAATATTAATAACATTATTTGCAAAGTTATACATTTCTTTTCGACCTTTATTTGCCTGTACTCTACTTAACATAGGAAGAAAAGCAGTTGATATTGCAAGTCCAATTAATGTAAAAATAGTTTCTGGAATAGTAACTGCAATATTATATGCGTCTGTATACATCCCTGCTCCAAAATTATTAGCAATAAGCATATCACGGACAAATCCTAAAAGCTTACTTATGAGCGATACTACCATTATTATAACTGTGGACTTCAATAAACTGCTTTGTTTCTTCATACTTCACCTATCTATTTCTTAAGTTAATTAAATTTAATTATTTTTTACAACCAGTGCTAAAAATTTTGGTATAGAAGTAAGCCTTTTTATTCTTACTGGCTCTTTAGCAACTCTATACAACCATTCTAAGCCCATATTAATCATCCATTTAGGAGCTCTTTTTAACTTTCCTGCAAAGATATCAAATACTCCACCAACGCCCATAAAAATCTTTGCATTAACATATGGCATAATTTTATCTATAAATATTTCTTGACGTGGAGAACCCATTGCAGCAAATACTGCATATGGGCTTTTTTCTATAATATCATTTACCAAATCATCACAATTATTCATATCAAAAAATCCATTATGATATCCTGCTATTATAAGATTAGGAAATTCTTCTTTTATTTTTCTTACACATTCCTCAACAATTTCCTGCTCTGCTCCAACAAGATATATGGATTTTTTTTCTTCATTTGCTTTCTTTAATACTTGCTTTACAACTTCTATTCCTGCTATTTTTTCTGTAACTGGATTTTTAACTATTTTAGATGCAAGCACAGTACCTACACCATCAGGTATTATTATGGAATTTTTACTGGTGAAATTTTTTTTTAATCTATTATCATTAAGTCCATTGAATAAAACCTCTGGATTACCTGATACTATATTTACTTTTTCATACTTATCTATATATTCCATAAAAGTTTTCATATCTTTATTAAAAACTTCAAACCCTAATACATTTGTAAACATATCATTCTCCTATATGAATAAATTTTATGTCAGTATTATTTCACACGTCTATTAAGCATTTGGTCAATTTCTATTACTATTTCATCATCTGGAGCTAATTTTTTAGCTATATCTAGATTTAATTTAGCTTGTTCCTTATCTCCTAAGTTAATATAACACATAACTATATTAGTGCATATATCAACTTCTTTAGATGCTTCAAAGGCCTTTTTAAAATATTTTAAAGCTTCTTCAAATTCTCCTAAACTTGCATAGTTCATACCTAATTCATTTATTACTTCAAGTATACCTGATTCTTTAGATACACTTCTATTTAAGAAATGAATAGCTTTATTAAAATAACCTAATTTTCTATAGCATACCCCTAAATAATAATCAATAAGTGGATTTTGATCAAATTCTTCACTTAATGGAATAAGAAGCTCTATAGCTTTTTCTGGGTTATCTTTTACAAGTTCAACAGCCTTCTCATATGTACTGATATTTTTTATATCACTAACTATAGCTTCTATTTCAGGCATTACTTTTCCGCCTTTGTTAATATATTCATTAATTTCTACTTCTGCACCCTTATAATCACCATCATCTTTAAGTATTAAAGCCTTATATAAATAAGGTTCTGGAGATTTAAAGAATTTATTTTTACATAATTCAATATCTTCTAATAGTATATCAGTAAATCCGGAATCTTTTTCTCTTATAACTTCTCCTATACTTAAAAGTTTAGTTAAATACTCTTCTTCTTCACTGTATCTATAAAGACCTTTTAACAAGATATATGCATCTTCTAATCTGTCATTTTTTATTCTATCTGCAATAATGCTCTTTGCACATTCTTCACTATCCGCAATATATGTTAATATTGTACCATAATCTTCTAAAAATCTTAAATTTGGATCACATCCAAATGCAATAAACATTCCTTCTACAAAATAATATATAGGAAGATTATTTATTTTTATTTCATCATTTGCATTAGAAGCAACATATTCTGCACTTATTGGAATATACAAATCATCATTTTTAAAGCTTACATAATCAGGAATATTGATACTCTTTTTAAATCCCTCTTTATTAATTTCTAAAAATAACATTTTGCTTAGTTTATCTTTGTACATTGTTTTATAATTACTCATGCGTGCACCTCTTCATTATTGTCAATATCAACATTTAGAGACTCAATCTAAATGCTCAATTTTAACAAATATTTTTATTAAAGAAATTGCTATCATCATATATGATGATAGCAATTATAATAACATTATTAAACTAGTTTAATTTACTATTTATTATTTCCATTACCTTTTCTTTAAACTGTGCAAGATCTTTGTCTGCATTTTCTAGACTATCGCTCTTTACAGCTAAATAAATTTTCATTTTTGGTTCAGTTCCTGAAGGTCTTACTACAAAATATGAACTATCATCTAAAATGTACTTTAATACATTTGACTTAGGTAAGTCAATAGTAGATTTAACATTATTAGCAACGTCTTCTTCTTCACTCTTCTTATAATCCATTCTCTTAGCAACTTTTATACCATTAACTTCTGTAATTGGATCTTTTCTTAAAGCTTCTAAGCATGCAGCTATTTTTTCTTGTCCTTCTTTACCCTTTAGCTCTATTGATACTAAACTTTCTTTATAATATCCATATTTTTCATAGATATCTATTAATGCATCGTAAAGACTCATTCCTTTTTCTTTGTAATATAAAGCCATTTCACAAACAAGCATTGAAGCTATAACTGCATCTTTATCTCTTACAAAGTCACCTGCAAGATATCCATAACTTTCTTCAAATCCAAATAAATAAGTCTTATCTCCAGCTTCTTGGAATTCTCTTATTTTTTCTCCAATGTATTTGAATCCAGTTAACACTTCCATAAGTTGAATATCAAAATCTTCGGCAATAGCTCTTGCACCTTCTGTAGTAACGATAGTCTTAATTACAACACCGTTCTTAGGAAGCTTTCCTGTTTCCTTTAATGAACTTAATACATAATGTGTTAAAAGTAAACCTGTTTGGTTTCCTGTTAATACTTTGTATTCTCCATTACTGTCCTTAACTACTACACCGATTCTATCACAATCTGGGTCTGTTCCAAATATAATATCAGGTGCTTCAGTTTCAGCCATCTTTAATGCTAATTTAAATACATCTGGATTTTCTGGATTTGGATATGATGCTGTTGGGAAATTTCCATCTGGTAATTCTTGCTCTTTTACTACTTTAACATTTGAATAACCTAATTGGCTTAACACACTTCTTACTGGAACATTTCCACTTCCATGGATTGGTGTGTATATAACCTTTAATGTATCAGCTTTTTCCTTAACTAAATCTGTTCTTATAGATAATCCTTTAACTTTTTCATAGTAAATTTTATCTACATCTTCCCCTATATATTGTAATAAGCCTTTTTCTAAAGCTGTATTTTCATCCATATTCTTAATCATAGAGAAATCAGTGACATTGTTTACACAATCAATAATAGTGTTAGCTTTAGCATCTGTTACTTGTCCACCGAATTCATCATAAACTTTATATCCATTATAAATCTTAGGATTGTGTGAAGCTGTTATTACTATACCACCATCACATTTTAATTCTCTTACTGTAAATGATAATACAGGTGTAGGTCTTAAACTTTCATATAAATATACTTTTATGTCATTTGCACATAATGTAAGAGCTGCAGCTTTAGCAAATTCTTTTGACATATTTCTAGAATCATAAGCAATTGCTACAGAAGGATTAGTAAAGCTTTTATTTAAATAATTAGCAAAACCTTGAGTTGCTTTAGCTACTGTATAGATATTCATTCTATTGCTTCCAGCACCGATTACACCTCTTAATCCACCAGTACCAAAATCTAAATCCTGATAAAATCTATCTTCTATTTCCTTTTCATCAGATATATTTCTTAATTCATTTTTAGTTTCTTCGTTTATTATATCTGAGTTTAACCATGCATTATATTTTTCTTTGTAATTCATTATAAGTTTCCCTCCCGATTTTTTCTCATTTATTATTATACAATATTTACCTACTTTTAAAAATACCTTTTTGGCTGTATTTGTATTTTTTTCAAATTTTAAATATGTAAACCTTATATTATCATGAGAAAACATTTATTAGATATACTTTCATTTATAAGTATATCTAATAAATTTAAAAATTGCATTAGTTAAATAACAGAAATTTTAATAAAAATAAATTTTTTTATTCAATATTACCATCATCATCTTCTTCACCACTAGTTATAAACTGCTCATTAACAACTGAAGCACAAACAGATTGTAGTTCATCAACAATTGATATTTCACTGGCAATCTCTAAATCTGCTAAAGTATAAACACTTCCTGTTGCTGCTCCTGATACATCTAAATCTATAAACTTTGGAAGATATTCTGGCTTACCAGAAACTTTTACATAATCTTTCTGTGTTTGAAGTATTACACCTTTCTTTTCTAAAAATTCTTTTCCATGATACTTAATAGGGATTTCTGTTACAACTTCCTTGCCATTATATATTTCTTCTAAATCCACATGCATTGGTTTATGGGTTATAGGATCTTTTTGAATTTCCTTAATTAAAGCTGTGCCACTATATCCATCTATATCAAAACTTACAACACCATGTTGACCAGTTGATTCAACTTCTTTTATAAGATCCATTTCTCCAATTTCAAACATTAGATTTCCAAGTTTTTTTCCATATAATATTCCAGGAATCTTACCTTTTTTTCTAACTTTCTTTGCTCCATGAGTAACATTATTCAATCTTTTATTTAAAACTAATTCTTCCATTTAATAAAACACTCCTTATAAATTAATAATTAGTTGTTATTTTCTAATTATTTCTCATTTAGGAGATTTTTATTCACGAATAAGAAAATAATTAACTCACTTCAATTTTCACTTTGCTTCCTCCCATTCCACTTTCAGCAGGGCTTACCATTAATTTTACTGGAACTCTATTTTTTATACTTTCAACATGACTAATAATTCCAATTCTTAATTTATCATTATGAATCTGCTCTAATGAACTCATAACCACTTCTAAAAGCTCATCATCAAGTGTTCCAAAACCTTCATCTAAGAAAAATAATTCTAATGGAGCAGTCCCCTTAAGCTGTATCTGTGCTGAAAGTGCCAGAGCTAGTGATAACGAAGCAAGGAATGTTTCTCCTCCTGATAATGTAGATGCATCTCTTGCCACTCCACCATTTTTATAATCACGTATTATAAATTTCCCATCTTCATCAACTTCAAGACCATAGTTTCCATGTGTTATTTCTTTAAGCCTTTTTGAAGCTTCAATAGATACATATTTAAGTTGATAAGAAGCAACAAATTCAACAAACTTCTTTCCCTTAAATAACTTTTCTAAATCACTTAATAAAGATAATTTATGCTCAAGTTTTTTCTGACTTTCTAAAAGTTCTTTTTGCTTATCAAGTTTTTCTTTTATATTTCTTATTTCTTCCATTATCTTTATCTTTTCTTCTTTTACTTGATTTACATTATATTCTTTATCTTCTTTCAAATTCTTAATACTATTAAATTCTTCTTCACTTATACTTCTGTTATCTATCTTATTTAATAAGCTTTCTATAAGTCCATTTATCTTTGATACAGTTGCTTTATATACTTCTACCTCCTTTTTATAACTTTCTATTGTAAATTTATCTATTATATTCTCTTTAACATCCTCAAATTCCAAAAATCCTTCAGCCTCACACTCTTTATATGCTTTTTCTTTATCAACCTTAAGTCTTTCTTCTAACGAAGCATTATTATAATCAAGGGATATTACTTTTTCTTTGCACTTAACAAACTTGTCTTCAGCCTCATTTTTATTTTTGTCAAGCTTTTCAAATAAATTATTAATTTTTATTATACTATCCTGTATTTTAGATAGAAGTCCTTCTATATCACTTTCTTCTCCCACATTACTTCTTATAGACTCAATCTTCTCTTTTCTATTATTCTCAAAACTCTGCAAGTCTGAATTACTTTTTATAATTTCTTCATTTATTTTAGTTAATTCTTGTACTGTCTTCTCTTTATTTTCTTCAAGAAGTTTTATACTTTCTCTAAGTTCTTTTATATATTTTGATATTTTATCTCTTTTGATTTCTATAGATTTTATCTTTTCATTTTCCTCTTTGAATTCCTTAACTTTGGTTTCTTGTATCAAATCATTAAGTTTACTTTCTACTTCAGCATACTCTGTTTTACTTTCATTTATTTCATTTTCAATAGACTTTAATTGATTCTGTCCTGATCTGAGTTTTGCTCTAAGTGCTTTTATTTCACCATCTTGTTCTTTTTGATTTATCTTTAAATTATTAATTTCTTTTTCTAGACTTTCTTTCTTATCATTATATTCAGTTATAGCTTTTTCAAATCTTAATGCTTCATTCTTCAACTCATCAACTGTTTTCTCCTTAAACTCGTTACCAAGTTTCTTTATTTCATCTTTGTTTTCTATTATTCGATTTTCAAAATTAGATATATCAGCCATTTCTTTAGCTATACTTATATTTATATTGTTTACTTCCTCCTCTAATCTTTTTATTTTTTCTTCCAATTCTGAAATATTTCCTATAAAAACATCATTAATATTTTTCTTAATATGATGAGTAGATCCGCATACAGGGCATATATCCCCCTCTTTAAGTTCTTCTCTAAGCCTATGAGCCAACTCTTCTTTAACTTTTTCTTTATGAAATTCTCTAATCTTATCTAACTCTGACTTTTTATTATTTAAAAGATTTTTATTATTCTTATTCTCAGATTTAATAATTATTAATTTTTCTTCTATCTCTTTAATTTCTGATTGTAATTTATTATATACTTCCCATTTCTGTTCATTTTGCAATATAATCTGATTTAATTTTATTATATCTTTTTGCTCACCAGGACAATTTTTTACTAGAGACTCTAATATTTCCTCTTTGGCTTTTAAAGAATCATCGATTGTTTGTAAACTTTCTTTTAGTTTAATTCCTTCTCTTGTTATATTCTCAATTTCTTTATCTATAATTAGCTTCTTATCATTTTGTTTTGTTAATACATTATTAATTCTAGCTTTATTTTCCTCAAAAATTAAACCTTCTTGTACTTTTTGCTTAAATTCTTCATCTATTTTTAAAGACTCATATTCTTCTTCAAAATTTTTAAGACTTAAAGTTTTCTCTGAGTTTATTGAATTTAGTTTATTTAAACTTTCATTACCTTTATCAAGTTTCTCTTTCAATTGACTAATTGATTTTTTAATATAATCTATATTATTTTCTATATTCTTTAAATACTTACTTTCTTCTAATGCCTTCTTAGCTTTTTCTTCATCAACTATAAGTTTAGGCAGTTTATCATCTTTTTCCTTTTTTGTCTCAATCCAATTCTTTGTAATTTCTTCTTTTTCCCTAATTATAGATTCAAGTTGTATTTTCCAATTAGAAAGTTCTTTTTTATTTTCTTCACTCTTCTTTAGAGTATCTTCATAAGCATTTATATATGGAAGTACCTTGTTAGCACTTTCACCTGTTTTTATTTTCTTAGCTTTTTCATCTATACTTTGCTCTTGTTTAATAAGTTTAATTTGTTCTTCTTTATATTTTGAAAGTTCTAATTGATAGTTTAATAACTCCTGACTTTCATTATATTTATTAATTGCACTTTTTAACTCTTTATCCAATTTATTAAGCTGCTTTTCTATCTCAATGCGACTACTAACTTTATTATTTAATACTTCCTCACTTATATCCTCAAAGCCTTTAAGTTGACCGCTTAAAACACTGCTTTCGCTTTTTTCTTGTGCAATTTTAGAATATAGTTTTTGAGAAAGTTCATCTCCGTACTTTTGAAGATTAAATAATCTCTCAAGCATTTCTCTTCTTTCTTTACCTTCAAGCTTTAAAAATTCGCTAAATTTCCCTTGAGGTAAGACTACAGTCCTTGTGAAATCTTCTAAATTTAATCCTATAATTTCTTCAACTTTCTTATTTAAAGATTTTACTCCATCGGCTAATACTTCTTTTTCTTCCACGTTAGTTATATCAACAATCTTACACTTTCCAGCTCTTATGGAATTATTAGTTCTCTTAAATTCTCTATCTACAGCATATTTCTTAACTTCAGATAATGATACTTGAAATTCAAAGTATACACTCATTTTTTCGCAATTTGTATTTATGAAATTACTACTCTTTCTTGCAACATTTCCGTATAAAGCTAATGTTATTCCATCCAATACAGTAGATTTTCCACTTCCTGTAGGTCCAAAAATTCCAAACAGACCTCTACTTCCTAGCTTTTCAAAATCAATAGTCTGTTCTTCAATAAAGCTGTTTAATCCCTTTATTTTAAGCTTAATTGGTTTCATCATCATCACCTTCTTCATTTATTATTGATAAAAGTAAATCTATAACTTCTTCCTGTGGTTCCACGTCTCTTTCTTTCTTATAAAATTCCTTAAATATTTCTTTAAATGGTTTTTCACTTAAATTTTCAATTTCCTTTTCTTCATTATCATTATTTTTTATCTTAGGCATTATTTCTAAAATATCTTCCTTATAAGATTTCATTTGCTTTATTTCATCTTCTCTTATATACCTGTCTGTTTCTATCTCTAAATAAACCCAACAGCTTCTTTCACTATTTTCTCTACATTTTTCTATAGCATCTTCAATACTTATGCATTTCCATATTTCTATAGGTTTATATACTTTCATCTTCACTTCTTCAACACAACATTCTTCATTTGCTTTTACATCTATTATGAAACATTTCTTTTCAAAATTAATTTCTTTTTTATTATAATGAATTGGTGAACCACAATATCTAGCTCTTTTATTAGTTCCAGGAACAATCTGAGGCTTATGTACATGCCCTAATGCAATATATTGAGCTTCTTGTGGAAAACATCTCCCATCAACAATATAACTTCCTCCAAGTTGAATACTTCTTTCTGACCCGCCTTCTTCACTCCCCATTGCAAAAAGATGCGATACTACTAAATTTATCGTATCTTTTTTATAATGTTTTTTTAATTCATTAAATAACAAAAAAATTCTATCACTATATGATTTTGCTTTTTCTTCATCATCATCCATACCATCATATATAATTTCATTTAATCTCTTTTCACTAGGATATGGAACTGTTAAAATAACACTTTTCTCATTATTGATTTCAATTTCTAAATATCCCTCACCTGAAGCTAATACTTTATTCTTGCCATATTCTCCACAAGATACTACTGTTTTAGGTGTTCCAACCATGATAATCCCATGTTCTCGTGCTAAAGGACCAGCAGCAACAAGTCTTTCTGGACTATCATGATTTCCTGCAATAACAAGTGTAATTCTTTCTCCATTTCGTGATAATTTCTTTAATGTATCATAAAACATCTTTTCAGCCCTTGCAGGTGGATTTGAACTATCATAAATATCACCTGCGATTATAATAAGATCTATATTATTTTTTTCAACTATATCAACAAAATCATTTAAAAATAATTCCTGTTCATCCATTCTACTTTGACCTTCAAGATTTTTTCCTAAATGCCAGTCTGCCGTATGTAGTATCCTCATAATTTATCCTCCTTGTTTCTAGTAATCAATTATTAATATCATTATAGCCTAATATTATTTATTTTTTTCAATATATGCTTGATTTTAACTTCTATATTACTTTCCAAATATATCAAAAACTTTAATTTTCACACTAAAATGATACTCCATATTTCTCAATAAGTTTTCATATATATTCTAATAATAAAAAACAAGGATTAACTAATCCTTGAATTTATAGACATTATCATATATTTCTTTTCTGATTTTACAAAATTCCTTTTCATCAATAGCATTAGGATAACTCATTATTTTAAGTGGTAAAAGTTCTTTTCCTTCCTGTAATGGAGGTTGTACATATTCATGTTCATTCAAATTCATATTCATCCTTTTATAAAATTCAATTCTTCTAATTGAATTTTTATCTTCAGGATGCTCAACTTCTAAAATAATATTCTTATTAAATTTCATTAATAATTGTTTTATTATTTCACTTCCTACTCCTTTACCCCTTAATTTTTCATCAACTGCAAAATGTTCAACAAAAACAAAATCATCAAATTCCCAATAAGCAATAAAGGCTTCTACCTCATTATCTTCATTCTTATACCCTAATACTTTATATTTATCATTATCAAATAAGCTTTTCTGCCCTTCAAAAGTACGTCTTTCTATTTCTGGAAAAGACTTTTTCATAACTTTAAAAAAACTATTAAAATCTTTCTTATCAATTACTTGTAATTTTCCTTTACTCAAAAAACTCACCTCAAAATAAATCTTATTACTATATTTTATCACAAAAAAGAACTATCCTACTTTAAATAAGATAGTTCTAAATTTATACTTAATCACTAACGTCTTTATTTTTATGATAATTATAAATATAAAATGGTATTCCTAAAAGCATTAGTATAAAGCCCCACATAACAGTTTCTGCTCCAGAACCATATATAGTCCAAATGCTATATGCAAATGCTAATAAAGGCACAATTGATTTCTTAATAAAAATCTTTAATGTAATATTTTTTTGATCTTTAAACATAAGCATAATATCAGCAGCCACAGTTAAAAGATATACTGGTAAGAATGATAGTGTCGCTAAAATTGTCATAAATGTAAATGCAGATACCATTCCTTTTTGATAATTCATAATTAATAAAATATTAACTAATACAGAACCAATTATAAGTGAATTAACAGGAGTTCCATACTTAGGGCTTAATTTCCCAAAGAATTTTGGAAATACTCCATCTTCACCAGCTGCAAATGATACTCTTGCAGTTGATAAAATCCATCCTATTGTAGTTCCTAAAATACATATAACTACTGCAATACTAAGGATTTTACCTATACCACTTCCAAGATCTCTTGTTAAAATATCTGTAAGTGGTGCTCCACTCATAGCTAACTCACTATTAGACATTGCTCCCATACAGCCTACACTAATTAATATGTATATTATTGCAGAAATTATTAAACCATAAATAGTACTCTTTTTAACATTCTTTTCTGGATCTTTAAGTTCTCCTGCTGTAATTGTTGAACTTTCTAATCCTATAAATCCCCATAAAGTTGATGTCGCTGCCAGAGAAACTGTTGAAAGACCTTTTCCTTCTGGTGCAAGAGGCATTAAATTAATACTATCAAAATTTAAAAATGCAACTATTATAAATAAAGCAAAAAATGCTATTTTAAAAACAGTAACAAAACTTTGAATCTTTCCAGCTTGCTTAACTCCAACAATATTCAAAATAGTAATTGCCCACAATATTACGCTTATAAATATTATAGATACTAATGGATTTTGAAGTGCTGGAATAAGTGCTGTACAATAACTTACAATAGAAACCATAATTGCTGCATTTCCAATCCACGATCCATTCCAATATAACCATGCACTAAGAAATCCTGCAAATTCTCCAAATGCTTCTTTAGTATATTGATAAGCTCCACCTGTCGATGGATATTTTGATCCTAAATTAGCAAATGAAATTGCTATAAGTATAGAACCAATAGTTGTAAATACCCATGCTATCATTGTTGCCAAAGGTCCAGAAATTTGTGCAAGAGTTGCCGGTAGCATAAACACTCCAGAACCAATCATATTACCACATACTAGCATAGTAGCCATAAATAAACTTATTTCTTTCTTTAGTTTTTTATCTTCCATTGTTCCTCCTACATTAATATGAATAGCTACATATTATATTTCAAGCTTATGAAATTATAACTTCAAATCATTTCTATCTATTCTTATTATTGTTAAACAAAATAATATTTATCCTATGAAATTATATCATACATATTTTTGTAAAAGAGATTATTTAGTTGAATTATACTTTTATAATTTTTATGATTATTTTTTTAGTATTTTCGTAATTATATATTATTTTTTTTATCAAATACAAATCCCCCCAAAAAATCACTCTTTATATTCTTCATCAACTATTTTTTGTACTTCTTCTAATGTAAAACCAGTAGCTTCAGCTATTTCATCTATTTCCTCAAATCCCATTAAGTCTTTTGCCAGTGAAATCATAAGTCTTTTTATATTTTTCTCCACTTGGGGAGGCATATCTGACATGCCTTGAACACTTTCAGTTAAGTCCAGATATTGAGTATTTCCATCATCTTCATCTTCTTCTGATAATTTAAATAACCTTCTCTTTTTAGCTTTTTCTCTATCAAATTTATCAAGATAAACAAGCTTTTCATCACTTGTTTGAGTATCTTCATCTGAAAAGACAGTAATCCCTTCCTGTTCAAATAAATAAGCTGTCAAACCTCTACCACTAATTTTATTTCCTGAAAATGTTCCATCGTATACTAAATTGCAACCACACGAAGGACTACCTTCTTTTAATATTGCTTTTGTTATTCCAGTTTCTTGGGCTATATTTAATGCTTCATACGCTCCTTTTACAAACTGTTCTGTAACATCATTTCCTTTGTTATCAATAACTTTTCCATTTCCATTTATAACATCTTCTGCAGAAGCCTTTAATTCAGCTGGATTTCTTGGAGTACTCAATCCACCTAACTGTTCAGGGCAAATAAGTAGAGCTCTGCCTTCTCTTAATAATTTTAAACATGTTTCATTTAAATTATTTTCTCCACTATACTTGCAATTTACTCCACACAAACATGCACTAATTAAATACATATTATACCTACCTTTCTACAGTTGTCAGTTAACAGTTGTTGTGGATATCACTTTACGTGATATCTTTAAATTTATATTTCCTTAAATATACAAAAACCACAATTAATTATAATACAATAAATTACATAAGGTAAATATGCCATAGCATATTTACCTCCTCAAAAACTGTTAACTATTAACTGTTACTTGTTAACTGTTAACTGAACTAATTACGCTTTTAATTCTACAACAGTAACACCGTCTCCACCTTCACCATAGACACCAAGTCTAAATGTTTTTACATGTGGATGTCTCTTTAACATTGCTGTTATTGCATTTCTTAGGACACCAGTACCTTTTCCATGAACTATAGTTACTTCTCCCAAGTTTGCTCTATATGCATCATCTAGATATTTATCAGTCTTATAGCATGCTTCTTCAGCATCTAACCCTCTTAAATCTACTCTAGATTCTATATTACTTAAGTTTAATTTAACTTCTCTTTTTCTCTTAACTTTTTCTACTTTAGTTTCTTTAGATTGTCTTAAATCTTTAAGTTTAACACTTATCTTCATAATACCAGCTTCAACTTGAACTTCACCCTTATTATCAGGCATAGAAACTACAATTACCTTTTGATTTAATGAAGGAAGGAATGCTTCCATGCCTAAAGTTACTTTCTTTAGCGCTTCTCCTTCATTTTCTTTCATTTTACTTAAACCTTTTTCTTTTGCTTCTAAGCTATCCTTAAGCTTTTTACGTTCCTCTTCAAGTCTAGCTCTTCCACCACCTGAAATCCCCATTTTTTCTAATGCTCTCATTGCTTTTAATATCTCATCAGCTTCATCCTTTGCATCTGAAATAATCTGCTTAGCCTCATGTCTTGCATCCATATAAGCCTTTTCTCTTGTCTTTTCAAGTCTTTGAAGTTTATCTTCATATCTTGCTTTTAATTCTTTAGCTTCTTTTTTAAACATTTCAGCATCTCTAGCTTCCTTCTTAGCAACAATACTTTTTTCTTGTAAATCTCTTATTAGATTTTCAAATTGAAGATTTTCTTCTGACATATATGCTTTTGCTCTTCTAATTACACCTTCAGCTAATCCCAATCTCTTAGAAATTTCAAATGCATTAGATTTACCTGGAACACCAATTAATAATCTATATGTTGGCTTTAATGTTTCAATATCAAATTCTACAGAAGCATTTTCTACTCCATCTGTTTTTAATGCATATGCTTTAAGTTCACTGTAGTGAGTTGTAGCAATAAGTTTTGCTCCTCTTGCTCTTAATGTTTCAAGTATTGAAACTGCAAGAGCCGTACCTTCTGCTGGATCTGTACCAGAACCAATTTCATCAAATAATACAAGTGAATTATTATCAACATGTTTCATTATTTCAACTATATTAGTCATATGTGATGAGAATGTAGATAAACTTTGTTCTATACTTTGCTCATCTCCTATTTCAGCAAATACTTCACTGAAAAATGCAATCGATGAATTATCTCTCGCTGGAATTAATAATCCACTAAGGCCCATAATATGAAGTAAACCTACCATTTTTATAGTAACAGTCTTACCACCAGTATTAGGTCCTGTAATCATTAATGTGTCAAATTCACCACCTAAATAAACATCTGATGGTACAACTTTATCATCATCAATTAAAGGATGTCTTCCCGATAATATATTAAAACTACCGTCTTCCCTTATTACAGGCTTAGCTGCATTAAGTCTTTCTCCATATCTAGCTTTTGCAAATATAAAATCAAATTCTACAAGCATTTTAAAGTTGCTTAAACATGTATCGCTGTTCTGTTTTACTTTTAAAGATAATGCTGCTAGTATTCTTTCTATCTCAGCTTTTTCTTTAAGCATTAGTTCTCTAATTTCATTGTTTAAATTAACTAAACTCATAGGTTCTATAAAGAAAGTAGCACCTGTTGAACTTTGATCGTGTACAATACCTGGTACCGCACTCTTATATTCTGATTTTACAGGGATTACATATCTATCCCCTCTCATTGTATATAAATCATCTTGTAAATACTTAGAGTTGCTTCTTACAATAGAACTTACTTTTTCTCTTACAGATGAGTTCTTTTCCTTTAAGCTTCTTCTTATAGCATGCAAAGTAGGACTCGCCTTATCACTTACTTCTTCTTCTGAAACAATAGATCTTTCTATTTCATCTTCAAGAGGTTTTATTGGAGTAAGTATATATGCTAAATCTTCTAATCTTTCATAAGGTTGCTCATTTTCTTCTCTTTTAAAAAATTCCTTCATGTTTCTTGTAGCTCTTAATGTGCTTCCTATTCTTAAAAGCTGACCTGGTGTTAAAGTTCCACCTTTTCTAGCTCTTTCAATACCTTCATGAATATCAAATAGCCCTTCTAAAGGTGGATTTCCCTTACCTATTAATACTTGAAGTGCCTCATCTGTTTCCTCAAGTTTATTATTTAATTCATATAAATTATCAAATGGCTTTAAAGCTTCTATTTTTTCTTTTCCTGCTTGTGTACGTGCATAAGTTTTTATTTTTTCTTTTATTTTATTAAATTCTAAGATTCTTAAACTTTTTTCATTCATAAAAACACCCGACTTTCCTCAGTTAACAGGTAACAAGTAACAGTTAACAATTTTTGGGTGATATTGTGCATGCACAATATCTTCTTAATATATTTCTTCAAAATCTGCCTAAAAATTTTGTTCCACAACTGTTAACTGTTAACTGAAAACTGTTAACTGTTACTGTTATTCCACTCCTCTTCTATAGTGGCCTTTTGTATACATTTTATTTTCGTTTTTCTTTCCAGTCTTAACTTGATTTAATACATCCTTAACTTCTTCGTAAGTTTCATCTAAAAAATCTATTCTAAAATTTGAAATATTAAATCCTCTCATTTCATCTACTTCTTCTATTAAATTAATAGGAAGTGAATTTAATATATGACTTCTACAGTAATTATCACATAAAACTCTAAACTTTTCATTCATTCTATCTATAAGTGTAAAATTATCTGTCATACATGCCCCACTACATTCCTTTTTAGCAGACTTTTCACCAAAAGTACTTCCTACTGGACAGTATTCACTTACCATAAGTTCAGTCTTTCCATATATATTTACTCCAACATTACACTTCATATCTTTCATAGTTTCTTTTATTTCTTTTCTATTTAACTCTAAGCTTAAACAAGGTATATCTATATCTTCGCTATAGAATTCTGCACTTTCATGGTTAAATATATTAAGTTTATAATCACCTATAATAAATAATTTATCCTTATATAATCTGATTATTCCAGCATTAGATGTAATTATTCCGTTTATGTATGGAGTTAGCTCATCTATTACCTTTACTATAAAGTCAAATTCTTCTTTTATTATTTCAGGAAGTTTTAATAATATATTCTTATTACGTCCCTTTAAAGTTTCAAATGCTTCCTTTAGATCACCCTTATTTAAGCTTCCTTTAATTCTGCTGTAGAATATATCTAAAGCTATGTTTTCAACTTCATCATCTTCAATCAATGCCTTAAGCTGATCTTTTGTAACGCAACTGTATATATATCCAAGTTCACCATCAAATTTTGCTGTTTTTTCTTTTATTTCTTTCATCACACGCTTTCTTCTATAAGCACTTGTATTATCTTTTAATATTTTTTCAAATAATTCTCTTCTTAAATTATTTAATGAGGCAATTCTTATAAATCCATCATCAAATACTACAAAATCAATTTTACTAAATTTGTATGGTATTTCTCCTGATTTCTTTAAAGCTTCTTCTACTCTTTCTCTTGATAATGGCTTATTAGTTGCTTCTTCTACTATTTCACCATATGCCTTATATTCTTTCCCATTATAAAAAGTCTTTATTACAAGAGGTGCATTAACCTTAAATTCAACCTCTGCTTTCATCTCTATTTTTCTTAAATATGGCTTTGTATAGTCTTTTAATTCATCATAAAGCTTCTTATCAGACATTTTAAATAATCTATAGCCCTTTTTATATCCTCCTGTTGGGAAAAGCTTAACTCTATCGCCTTTGTATGCTTCCTTAACTTCTTTTCCCTTAAGCATAATTTTGCTTAGAGTGAATCCATCATCATCAAATCTTATTCCATCACCTAAGCCCACATTTTCTTCTAATATAACTTCGCCATTATCTTGAACCTTTCCAATAAATACGCCTGTATTTTTGGGATAATTAAAGCTCATCATATCTCTTCCAACATTTTTATAAAGATATGCTTTTGCAAATCCCTCTCTGTTAAAAAGTTGCGCTAAATCCTTTCTTCCTTTTTTTAAATCAAATTTCATATTTTTTTCTACTCTATCAATAGCTTTTCTATAAGTTTGAGTTACTCCTGCAACATATTCAGGTTTCTTCATTCTTCCTTCAAGTTTTAACGAAGCTACGCCACTTTTTATAATTCCATCTATATCATCAATTAAACACGTATCCTTAGGGCTTAAAAGATATCCTTTTTTTTCACCTGAATGCTCACCCTTTAATGTATACTGCATTCTGCAACTTTGAGCACATCTTCATCTATTTCCACTTCTTCCACCAATCATTGAACTCATTAAACATTGTCCTGAATAACATACGCAAAGAGCTCCATGAACAAACATTTCTGTTTCTATTGCCAAATCAGTAGAAATATGCTTTATTTCATCTAATGTAAGTTCTCTAGATAAAACTATTCTATGAAGTCCCTTTTCTCTATAATAAAGAGCTCCTTCTCCATTATGAACAGTTAATTGAGTTGATGCATGTAGCTCAAAATCTGGATATACGCTTTTGATTAGGCTTATAAGGCCTGTATCTTGAATAATAAGTGCATCAACACCTATTTCATACAAATATCCTACATATTTTAATGCTTCTTGTAATTCATTCTGTTTTAAAAGCGTATTCATAGTTACATGAACTTTTAAACCATAACTATGAGCATAATCAACAGCCTTCATCATAGTTTCATTATCAAAATTAGAAGCATAAGCTCTTGCAGAGAACTTGCTTCCACCAAGATATATTGCATTTGCTCCATTATTTACAGCTGCAATTAAGCTTTCCCAACTTCCTGCTGGAGCTAATAATTCAATCTTATTCATATTTTTCCTCCTAAGTAAATCTTCTTTTTTTAGAAGATATTCACTTTATCAACCAAAATATATGTCCAAAACATTTAATTAATAAAATAATGTTTATGATATTAAATCTTAACCATTAGATATAAATGCGTCAAGTTAATAATATTATATATTATTATAGTGCTTATTACTGATTATAAATTTTTTATAAAAACATAATTTTATTATAATTTATATTTTTTTGCCAATTATAAAATTATATAAATAAATTTAATTTTATAGGAGTGTGAATTTATGGCAATAACTAACGTAATATCAAATTCATCAAAACTATTTAAAGATGTAATCGTAATAAACAAAACAAATACTAATTTAAACAATATACATTTATCATACGAAGGATTCGAAAGGCCTGTTTTAAAAATATTAAATTTACCCAAAGGACAACAATTAAAAAAAAGTTTACTGATTGATTATTTAGAAAAACCTACTAAACTATTTTTAGTTTATAATGTAAATGATGGTGAAGAAAAAAGTGTATTGGCTTATGACAGCCTATGGCATGATGACTTAAGCCCCTTAGTTTTAACAATAGAAAATGATGATGATACATTAAAAGTAAATTATACTCTAAACAATATTGAACATTAAATATATTAAAATAAAGAAGCCTAGACTTTTCAAATCTCTAGGCTTCTTTATTTTAATATTATCTTCTTTTTACTATTGGACCAACCTGTATACTCTTTAATCTTGCAATTTCTACTTCACTGTCTATTATTTTTGCTTGAAGTTCAAATAATCTATGCTGAGATGTTCTAGCATCTTCATTCAACTTATTGTTTTCTGCTTCAAATTCTTCTTTTTGTGTCTTAAGTTCTTCCATTTTCTCTTTACATTCATTTAATACTTTTGTTTGTTCTTCATATTCATATGTAACTTTTTCTAATTCACTATACACTTCATTTATCTTAAATTCTTTTTCTTCAATATCTCTCTTTAAATTTAAAAGTATATCTTGTTTATCTTCAAGTTCTTTTTCTAATTTTATCGTAGTTGATATCTTACTTTCAAGTTCCTCGTTAAGTTTTTTAAGACTTATTTCTTTGCTTTCCAATTCACTATTTAAGTGATTTATTTTTTCATTTTTTGAAGAAATTTCATTTTCACTATATTCTTTATTTTCTGCAAGTTGACTTTCAAGTTTTTCATTTTCTTTCTTAGATAAATTTATTTCATTTTCAAGTTTTTCTTTTGCATACTGTAATGCTTCTATTTCTTCTGATAATCCATCATTTGCATCTGTAAGACCTGCCAGCTCACTTTGCATTTTTTCTTCATTAGACTTTAATACTCTAACTTCTTCTTCCAATAAATATTTGTTAGAAGAAAGTTCTTCAAACTTCTTATTTAATTCTTCATTTTCCTTAGATAAAATATTTAATTTATTATTATATTCCTTTTCTTGTTTATCATATTTATCAGATAAATTATTCAACTGTTTATTTAATTCTGATTTTTCCAAAGTGTTCTTATTCACTTCTTCTAATAATTTATTAACTTTATCTTGTTCATTCTTTAATGAAGTATTTAGATTTTTTTCTGTGATTATAAGTTCTTCAATCTTATTTTTTAAAGCATCTTTTTCAGTTGCAGTCTTCTTAGCCATTTCTTCTGACGCACTAATTTGATTTTCAAACTTCTTTTTGCACTCACTTAATTCATTATCAGTATTAGTATACGTTTCGTTAAGCTCTTGTAAATCCTTTTTGCAAGAATTATATTGATCTAATAATTCTTGATTATTCTTAACTTGATTTTCAAATTTATTCTTTAATTCATCAATTTCTTTTTCTAAAGAATTTTTGATACTTTCTAATTCTATTTTTAATTCTGAATTTTCCTTAGTAAGATTTTCTTTTATCTTCGAATGTTCATTTTCCATAGATATAGTTTTTGCTTCTAATTCACTATTCTTCTTATCTACATCTGTTTTAGTAATAGTCATTTCTTCAAGTGCTGAAGCAATTTCAAGATTTGTTTTTGTTAGAGATTTTAATTCATCACTTAATTTATCTCTTTCTTCTTTAACAGTTACAAATTTATTATTTAAAGTCTTAACTCTATCATTAGCTTGTTGAAGTTCTCTATTCAGTCTATGTTCTTTATTCTTGGCATCATCTACTTTTTTATAAATAATCTTAGTCTTTTCTCTTATTTCACTTAATTCTTTATTAAGGGAATCATTAGCATTTTTATTCTTTTTAGCATCATCTGTTATTTCTTTATTTTTCTTTATTAGTGCTTCATTGTCTTCTTTAAGCTTATTTATTTCTTCACATAATTTCTTATAATTAACTTCTTGATTCTTATATTTTTCATGTAATTCTGCTTCTTTTAACGAGAAATCCTCTTTTATATCATTATTCTGCTTTTCATATTGTTCAACTTTTTTCAAGTATTCATCTATTTTCTTTTTAAGCTCTTCATTTTCTACTTTGATACTATCATTTTCTTTTTTAGCAATATCAAGTTCTTCATCAGTTTCATATAATTCATCAGCTATATTAACCGCTGCAAGTACAGTAGCATCGTTTAAGCTTAATCCAGATTTTTTACTAGTGATTTCTTTGATTCTCCCATCAACATAGTTAGCAACTGCAAGTAAGTATTTTTCGTCCTTTTCACCTTTCAAATTATAGCTCATGCCATTTATATTAACTGTTACTTTTATCATAATAATATAACACCTCGTAAAATTCTTTCTTTGATTTATTTTAATTATAGGCTATATCAGACAATAAAACAATTATGTAAAGGATTTGAAGATTCAATAAATTATGTTTTTTTAATTAAACTAGTCAATATAAAATCTCCCTTTCCAAATTATGTTTTTCATTTTTATTATCATTGTATTATTTACCATATAGTTAATGTTTATATTTCTAATATTTAGTCCAAAATATTAAAATAATAAATTTCCTATTTCTTTTGTTTATAACTTTTAATATAATGATATTTTAATATAATAATATTTTTGCTATACTTATTTTGAATTGTATTGCCCAGTTTATTTCGTAAGTTTAATTTTAGGTTTCTATAAAATTTATATAATAAATTGCAATATTAAATTTTTTATAAATTTGTTTAGGTGGTGAGAACTATTAATATCAAATCTATTTTAAGCATATTTTCATCCAAGGTTACTGCTTTCCTTGCAAAACACCTCATGAAAGGTGGCAGTAATTTCCCCGGAAAAATAGCATTAAAAATTGATAAAACAATCTTAAAAACAGTAAGCCAAGGATATAAGGTAATCTTAGTTACCGGCACAAACGGAAAAACTACAACTACAAGTATGATTTACAACATATTAAAGGAAAATGGTTTTAACGTAATTACTAATAATACTGGTGCTAATCTATATCCTGGAATCGTAGCCTGCTTTATCTCAAACTTCAGATTCTTTAAACGTCCTAAGAATGCTTATGCTGTAATTGAAGTTGATGAAGCAAATGTAAAATTTATAACTGAATACTTAACACCAGAAATAATAACTATTACTAATCTATTTAGAGATCAGCTTGATAGATATGGTGAAGTTTATACTACTCTTGTTAAGATCTTAGAAGGTGTAGAAAAAGTTCCAGAATCTAAGCTTGTTTTAAATGGAGACGAATCACTTCTTGGAAAATTAAATGTAAAAAATCCATGTATTTATTATGGATTTAATGTTCCTATCCATGAAAATAATTCATTAGATTTAAATGCTGATGCAAAGTTCTGTAAATTCTGTAAAGCACCTTATTCTTATAATTTTGTAACATACAATCATTTAGGTGATTTCTATTGTCCTGAATGCGGTTATAAACGTGCTAAACTTTCGTATGCTGTCAATGAAATATATGAATTGACTCCAACTAGCTCATCTGTAAGAATTAATGATACTGATGTTTTAATAAGTCAATCAGGAGCTTACAACATATATAATGGTCTTTGTGCATATTCAATTGCAAAAGAATTAGGCGTAGATGATTCAGTAATTACATCTTCTCTTCAAAATCAAAGTTCAAGTTTCGGAAGACAAGAACAAATAAAAATAGATGATAAAGATGTTCAAATAATATTGGTTAAAAACCCAGCTGGTTATAATCAAGCACTAGATACATTATTTTTAAATCAAGATGAATTCTCTGCAGTATTCATGCTAAATGATAATTATGCTGATGGACGTGATGTATCATGGATATGGGACGTTAATTTCGAAAAAATATCTTCACTAAATATACATGATATCTTTATATCTGGAATGAGAATGTATGATATGGCCGTAAGACTTAAAGTTGCTGGACTTGATACAAATAAGTTTATTTTAGAAGATGATTATGAAAAATTAACCGAAAAGTTAAAAGCTTCATCTTGTAAAAAAGTTTATGTACTTGCAACTTATACTGCAATGATAAATTATAGAAAGTACTTACATTCAAAAGGCTATATTAATAAATTATGGTAAGAAAGAGAGGATTTGAATTATGGAATTAAATATATGTCATCTATATCCTGATTTATTAAATGTTTATGGAGATGTAGGAAATGTTCTTATATTAAAACATAGAGCTGCCCTTAGGGGAATAGATGTTAATATAATAAATTCATCTATCGGAGATCCTTTAGATAACGATAATATAGACATATTATTCTTTGGTGGCGGTCAGGATTTTGAACAATCAATAGTATCTAAAGACTTACAAGAAGTAAAAAAAGATTCCTTAGTAAAATATGTGGAAGATTCTAAAGTTCTTCTTGCTATATGTGGAGGATATCAGCTTTTAGGAAAATATTATACTGCCCCTAATGGAGAAAAAATTGAAGGTCTTAATATTTTAAATATCTACACTGAAGGTGGAAATACAAGATTTATAGGTAACACAGAAATATATAACGAAGAATTTAATGAAACTTATGTTGGTTTTGAAAATCATTCAGGTAGAACTTATATTAATGATCATAAGCCACTTGGAAAATGCATACATGGTTATGGAAATAATGGTGATGATGGTTATGAAGGATGTATTTACAAGAATACATTTGGTTCATACTTCCATGGATCTTTCCTTTCAAAAAATCCTGAATTTGCTGACAGATTACTTACTTTAGCTTTAAAAAACAAGTATGGTGATGATATTACATTAGCTCCTCTTGAAGATGATTTAGAGTTAAAAGCAAAGCAATATATTATTGATAGATTAAAATAAAGCATGGCTTATGCCTTGCTTTATTTTCTATTTATAACATTACAATTTACCAAATAATTTATCTCCCACTGTTCCATATCATCTATTATTTTAAACTGATAACCGAGTTCCTTATATTTGTCTATTATATTCTGTAATGCTTCAGTTGTAGTTGTTTTATTTTCTAAATCATGCATCAATATTACCTCTACTTGTCTTTTACCTGCATTATTTAATATATTATTTTCTATAGTTTCTTTATTTACTATACCTGCATTAGTATCACCACAATCTAAGTTCCAGTCTATATAATACATATTATTGCGTTTTATCTCATCCTTTATCTTTTCCAAGATATTTTGAGGACAAACTGTATTTGCTGATCCACCTGGAATTCTAACCATTTTGTAATTACGTTTTTCCCCTATTGTTTTGTTGATATTATTTTTACATTTTTCTAAATCATCCATATAACTTTCTAAAGATAAATATAGAGAATTATACTCATGACAGTTACAATGAGGTATTATTCCCATACCTAAATTACTTAATCTCTTTGTGGTTCCTTTGTTTACAATAACGTTATTTCCTACAACACAAAATGTTGCTTTTATATTATTTCTACATAATATATCTAAAATACAGTCTGTATTACTAAAAGAGGGACCATCATCAAATGTAAGATAAACTATCTTCTTTCTGTATACTTCATTAGCTTGAACTTTCTTTGGATAGCTTACTAGAATAATATTAAAAATAAGAAATAAAACTATTAATTTCATAGCTTTTTTCATATACTTCACCTCTTTTTCCTACTATAAGTTAGTGTATTCAAAATATAATAATATATCATTGTTACAAGGATAAAATTAATACTATTTTCATGCCTATAATGTATTTTAATTCTTTGTATTCATTATTTTATTTTAATATATAATTATTTCTAAATATTTTATGAATATTTTTCATAATATTATATTTTTATACCATTAAAACTTTGCTAATCACTAAATTTGTGCATAAACTTTATTGCTATTAATTATTATAAATGTTATACTAGACATGTTTGAATACACTTAAATTTAGAAGCGGAGAGGTTTGACTTGAAAAAAAATTTACTATTAAAAACACTTATCTTAACACTTTCCATTTCCCTAATCAGCCCTTTAGGTGCTTTAAAAGGAAATGCAACAACAAACACAACATCAACAAGCGTAGATAACTCACAAGATGATTTGCCAGAAATTAATGCTCAGTCAGCTATAACAATGGATTTTGATACTGGCGAAGTAATCTATGCAAAAGATGCAGATAGCAAAAGATATCCTGCTAGTACCACAAAACTATTAACTGGTTTATTACTAGCTGAAAATAAACAAAAAAGTGATGAATTAGAATTTACTCAATCAGCAAAAGAGCAACCTGAATATTCGTTAAACATCAACTTTATGCACAACAACATGAAGGTAGGCGATAAAATGTCTGCTGATGATGTTATGAAAGGTCTTCTTTTATTTTCTGGTAATGATACTGCATATATGATTGCAGATAATGTTGCTGGAAACTCAACTGCTTTTGCTGAAATGATGAATGAAAAAGCAAAAGAATTAGGAGCAACTCACAGTAATTTTGTTAATGCTAACGGATTACATGATGAAAATCACTATACTACTGCATATGATTTATCATTAATCACTAAAGCTGCATTTGAAAATGACTGGGAAAGACAAACTATGGAGCTCGAAAAAACTTCCATAGATATTAACGGGGCTAAAGTATTACTTGAAAATAGAAACCTAGGACTTAATAAAAATGGTAACATTGCAGGTAAAACTGGATCAACAAATGCTGCTGGTGGATGTTTAGCTGCTGTTTATGAAAGAGATGGTAGAAAAATAATAGGTGTAGTACTTAAGAGCAGACAAGTCGATAACAACGATATGACTAAGTTTGAGGATATGGATAAGATTATGGACTATAGTTTTGCTGCAAAACCAGTAATATATAAAGCTGCTGGTGATGAAGTTGGAACTGCTGATCTTCAATATAAAACATTTGGTTTCTTCGGTCCAACTAAGACTATAACTGTTCCATTAAAATTAACTCAAGATGTTTATTACTATCCAAATGCTATAAATGAAAAAGATTCAGAAATAACTTACAATATTGCTGATGCAAGTGCATGGAAATTATTATTTAATAAAAATACTGATTTAATATATTCAACAAGAAACTTCCAAGAACCAGTTACAGGTACTGTTGATATAAGCTTCGGAGCATTATTAAAAGACAATATAATTATTTATCTTGCAGCAATTGCTGTTATTGTTATAATAGTTACATTAATTATATTAATAAAAAATGCTGCTTTAAATTCTAGAAACAGAAGAAACCACTATTCAAGAAGAAGAAGAAGATATTAATTTTAAAAATGAAAGAGGCTGTCGCATAACGGGGTTAAAAAAATCGTTAGCGATAGCCCTTTTTCTTATTTTTTCAATAAAGTACTATTAAAAATTATATGTTTTCTAAAATTGGATGCACTTTAATAAGCCTATAAAAAAGGCTTTTTAAAAATTTAAATTATGCACTTTTCTTCAGTTCGAATAAATGCTTACCAGTTCGGTCTTTTTGAATTTTATTATGTAATTTATTTATATTTTGAGCCATCGCAAGAAGAATACTTTCAGCTAATACATTCTTTTGACCTCGGCACATAAATCTTCTGAAATTCATATCTTGCTTTACTTGAGCAAAAGAACCTTCAGCTTGAATGCTCCTATTCATTCTAAGCTTACAACCTTCGTCACTTATAATTCTCTCTAAATCTTTTTGTCTTTGATTATTGAATTTTTTTGAAATCTCAATTTTTTTAGTTCTTTGCTCTAAGGGAAGTTTAGAATTATTTCCTTTGATACATTGGCTCTTGTATGTAAAATCACTGCAATCTTCACAAATATAAATTGATTTTTCACTTTTGTATCCGGTTTTAGATTTTTTGATTTTGGTACCTTCTAGTTTTAATTTTTTCCGATTTTGACAGATATATAAATCATTTTTAGTATCATAATTCATATTTTCTATTTTCCCAATATCATTTTTATATTTTCTTGTTTTGGATATTTCATAATTGGCTGGTTTAATAAATGATATTTGATTATTACTTTCTATAAATGAATAACTATTTCTACTACCGCAAGTGTATACCTTTTTAAAGTACCTATAAACTAGACACTTTTTTTCTAGTGTCCTGATTATAGGTACCATTTTAGTGCAACAGCCCCTTTTTATATTTACAGCATTCTATTATTTCTAATTTAACTATTCTATTTTAGTACGCATAATATTAATTATTGGATATAAATAATAAAACATGATATTATATAATCATAAATATTTAAGCAATATACGATATTAATTATATTGGTCTGTAAAAAATTTCATTTCAAGATTTAAGGAGCTAAATATACAATGGATAAAGTTGAATTTAAAGGTAGTGTTATTTTAAATCCTGTTCCTGTTGTTTTAATAACTTCAAAAAACAAAGAAGGTAAAACGAATGTGTTTACAGTAGGATGGACTGGTACAATAAACACAAAACCACCAATGCTTTATATTTCAATAAGACCAGAAAGATTGTCTTATGAATACATAAAAGAAACTATGGAATTTGTAGTGAATATGCCACCAACTAATTTAGTTAAGGCTACAGATTACTGTGGCGTTAAAAGCGGAAAAAAATTCGATAAAATAAAAGAAATGGGATTCACTTTAAAAGAAAGTACTCATGTTTCTGTGCCATATATTGATGAATGCCATGTAAATATAGAGTGTAAAGTAAAACAAATAATTCCACTTGGTACTCATGATATGTTTATAGCTGAAGTAGTTGGCTCTCATGTTGATGAATCACTATTTGATGAAAAAGGTAAGATTCATTTTGAAAATGCAAATGTTATGGCATATTGTCACGGTGAATACTTTCCATTACAAAAGCACCCTATTGGTTCTTTTGGCTTTTCAGTTACAAAAAAGAAAACAAAAAAGCGTAGACAGCTTGAAGCCCAAAAATCTAAGTAATATAAGACTTAGATTTTTTTAATCATATTTGACTAAAGATGAAAGGTAGAATTTATCTCATGCAACAACGTGATAATTATTTTGATAATTTAAGAGGATTCCTCATCACTTGCGTAATAATAGGTAATTCACTTGAATATATTTATCCTACAAGTGTAAATCCTCATTATTTAATATTATTTTTATATATGTTTCACATGCCACTTTTTACATTTATATCGGGATATTTTTGTAAAAAAAGCAGTCGTACAACTCAACAAAAAGTAATAGATACAACAAAAATATATCTAGGAGCTCAAATATTTTATTTCTTATTTAATAGATTTATAATGGAACGAACTGTGAAATTCCAATTCTTCTATCCTAGTTGGACATTATGGTATTTACTTGCTCTAATTGCATGGTATATAATCTCTGATTATATACATAACTATAAACGAGCTATAATTATTTCAGTTATCTTATCATTATTAGTAGGTTTTGATGGAAGCATAGGTTCCTATGCAAGTATATCTAGAATATTTTTCTTTCTTCCATTTTTTATTGCTGGAATGGCTTTTAAAAAAGATGTATTTATTGAAAAATTTAAGAAGTATACTATTCCTTTAGGAATAGCTGTATTAGTAGTTTCAGTAATATTGTTTATATTTAGAAATATTACTGAGGTAGATTTTTTATTTGAATATTCTGATTATACTTTCTTTACAGAAAGCGCTCTACACCCATTTTTAGTCAGAATATTCCATTATATTGGTGGATTTACTATGTGCTATTTTCTTCTACTTATATTTACAAATAAAAAAACTATATTCACATGGCTTGGCAAAAATTCATTATACTTATACCTATTCCAAGCAGCTGTTATACAACTTTTCACAAAATTAGATTATCCAATTTTAAAATATAATAATTGGATACAACTTATAATTTCTGAATTAATTATTTTAATATCAATTATTGTTGTTTCATATATTTATATTAAAATCAAAAAACGTATTTTAATTTATAAAAACAATAATTCTGTAGATATTACAAAATCATCCTAATTAAAATTATAATTAATTATAGATATAATAATATAAAAAGATGATTTCTAAGCAATACAGAAATCATCTTTCATTATATTTTTTCCTATTTTATATGAAGAATTTATTTTACTTTACAATAAATTATATGTATATTCTTATTCTGCCAGACTCTTAAAGCCTTTTCCTAAAACTTCACTTGTATCATTTACTGTAACAAATGCATCTGGATCATTATTTTTTATAAACTGCTTTAATTTAATAAATTTAGATCTTGTTAAAACCGTTAAAACAACGCAATTCTCTTTTCCTGTATATCCTCCTTTTCCATGAAATACAGTACATCCTTTATCTAAATCATTAATTATATAATTAGATACTTCCTTTTCTTTACTTGTAAACACCATAACCTGTTTTGATATATTTAATCCATCTACAAATTTGTCTATTAATGTACCAGTAAGATATACACTTAATAATCCAAATAATCCAAGTTCTATACCAAATGTATACATAGCCATCATTATTACAATTGAATCACATATTAAAAGAGCTTTACCAAAATCTATATTAGCATACTTATTTAATAGCTTAGCTGTAATACTTGTTCCACCTGTAGTAGCATCTTGAGTAAGCATTATAACTGTTCCAAGTGCCAAAAGTGCACTTCCAAATATAGATGCTAGCATTAAATTATCAGTTACTGCAACAAATGTATACTTCTTTTCCAATACGGATAATGCAATAGATAAACTAAATGCTGCATACATACTTTTAACTCCAAAATTTCCACCTATAAATACGAATGCCAATATAAATAAAATAATATTACAAACAATCATTACAATTCCTGGTTCAATCCCAAGCATATTATTTATTACTAAAGCAAGACCAGATACTCCACCAGATGCTATATGATTTGGAAAAAAGAAAAACTCAAAAGCAATAATAATTAGAATATTACCTAATGTTATAATCCCATATTCCTTTAAAAATTTCATGTTTACCTCCCTATTAAACCATATTAATTAAATCTAGTTCATATTAACATATTTTTTAATTTTATTTACAAATCTAGTTTGGTTCAAATAGCAAAAATTTATATAATTAATTAAATAATAGATAAAAAAAATATAGCTTTATTAGATAACTTTCCTCCAAAACTATATTTTAAAACCACTTTATTATATATACATTAATATGAAAAATAGTTGAAAATAATATTATAAGTCCAAATAAAATATTATTAAGTAATTATATAAAAAATACAGCTGGTTTTAGTTATTATCTGACCAACTGTATAAAATAACATATCTACCTTGTAACTTTTTTCTCTAACCATGCAACTATTTCATACATAAAAAAAGCAATAACTGATAATATAACAATACTCATCATAACTGTATCTAGTTGTGCAACTTGACCACCATAAACTATCAAAAAACCAAGCCCATCTCTAGCTACTAGGAATTCTCCCATAATAACTCCTACCCATGATAACCCAACATTTATCTTTAAAGCAGAAATAAAAGTTGGTATTGAATAAGGAAAAATTAAGTAGCGGAGAATTTGAAGTTTTGACGCTCTAAATGTCTTCATAAGCATTATCTTTTCATTATCTATCTCATTGAAGCCAGTTAATACACTTATTATTGTTGTAACAACAGATATTAAAAGTGCTATTACTATTATGGCTGGCATACCATTCCCAATCCAGAATATAATTATTGGTGCTAAAGCAACCTTTGGTAAAGCATTTAAAACTACTAAATAAGGATCTAATATGTTGGATATATTAGGACACAACCATAATAATACTGCTACTAATACACCTAATATTGTACCTAGTGAAAATCCAAGTATTGTCTCATAACAAGTAACCCCAATATGCTTAAAAATACTACCATCTTTATATAGTGTTATAAATGAATCTATAACTCTGCTTGGACTTGATGTTAAAAATGGATCTATCCATTTTAAATTAGCTGCCACCTGCCATAATGCGATGAATATTATCAAAATTAAAAATCTAGATATTATTATTCTTCTTTTTGATTTATTTAATTTCTTTAAATACGCCTTATGCTCACTACTTATACTTTCGTTCAAATTCAAATTTCTATCTATATTTTGTTTTTTCTCCTCAGTCATCATTATTCAACTCCTTCCATAATTCATTAAAATAACCGCTGAATTCTGGTTGTTTTCTTTTTTCAAAAGGAGTTAAATCATCTACACTGAAAGTAATTTCAACTTTACGTTTAACTGTTGCCGGTCTTTTTGTTAATACAATTATTTTCTGTGACATAGATATAGCCTCTGCTATATCATGAGTTACCATTATTGCCGTCTTTTTTTCATGCTTTATTATTTTATATACATCATCACATACTAATAATCTGGATTGATAATCAAGTGCTGAAAAAGGCTCATCTAAAAATAATATTTCAGGGTTTAATGCTAAAGTTCTTATAAGCGCTACCCTCTGCCTCATCCCACCAGAAAGTTCACTTGGATAGTGTTCTTTAAATTTTGATAACCCATACGTCTCTAAAAGATTATTAATATTTTTCTTTGTCTTTTCATTTAGCTGTTTTTTTATATTAAGTCCTAATGTAACATTTTCCCAAACAGTATACCATTCAAATAAATGATCTTTCTGAAACATATACCCTATCTTATTCAAATGTTCTTTTATATTATCTCCATTATAAAGTGCTTCACCAGATGAGGGTTCTAAAAGACCACTGATTATATTTAATAAAGTAGATTTTCCACATCCTGAAGGGCCTAATATAGATATAAAATCACCCTTTTCAACTTCAAAATTCACATTTTCAAGAGCTTTTGTTTCTCCCTTTATTGAATGGTAGTTCATCGACATGTTATTTATTTTTAATAAGCTCATATTAACACCACCTTATACTCTTTTGACTATAAAAACTATTTCATAGCCTTTTGTGCAAAAGCGTTGTCAACAATCTTATCAAAGCTTGGTCTTTGTGGCATTAAACCCGAATCATAATCTTGAATTATATCCATAAGCCTATTTAAATTTTCCTCTTTTATTTCTGGATTATGAGCCAAAGCATCTATATTTTTATAATTATCAATAACTGTCTTTATTGTATCCATATCTGTTCCTGGAAAATATGGACTTATACATTCTGCTATTTCATCTGTAGAATTATTGAAAAACCATTGTTGACCTTTATATATTGCCTTTGTAAAGTTTTCTACTATCTCTTGGTTCTTATCCATATAAGATTTAGTAGTAAAATAACATGTATATGGAATAAGTCCTGTTTCTTCACCTATAGAAACTAAAACCTTTCCACTACCCTCTTTTTCAATTAATGAAGCTGTAGGTTCAAATAATGCCACATAATCTCCAGTTCCACCTTTAAATGCTCCTGCTGTGGCTGCAAAATCAATATTTGTAACCATATTTACATCTACATTTGGTATAATATTATTTTTTTTCATAGCATATTCTAATGCCATTGCAGGAACACCACCAGGTCTTCCACCAATAACGTTTTTCCCTTTTATGTCATTCCAATTGAAATTATTACTTTTTTCTCTTCCCACTAAAAAAGAACCATCTTTTTGAGTAAGCTGAGCAAATAAGATAGGATAATCTTCTCTTCCTTGATTATTAATATAAATAACTTGTTCTGGTCCACAGAATCCAATATCTGCAGAATTGCTCAAAACAGCCTGCATTACCTTATCTGCCCCTTGTCCTGTCTGTAAATCAATTTCAATATTATTTTCAGCAAAATATCCTTTTTCAATAGCTATATACATAGGTGCATAAAAAATTGACCGAGTTACTTCATTTAATCTTACTTTTACCTTTCCTTCGCTTGATTTTCTCCCATTACATCCTAGCATTGAAAATATGACTAAAAAAACTGCTATTATTGAAATTAATACTTTTGGCTCCTTTTTCATTAAGTACATCTCCTAATAATATTTATGGTGTATAATATGAAATGTAATTTAATATTGTTCATTTTACTTCAAATATTAGCTGTCATTATCCTCTTTATCAATTTTATTTATATCGTTATTCTGTATTGATTTTTCTATTTGATCCCAATTATTTATATCTAATACTATTGGCTTATCATAAATCTCTTCACCCTCTTTTACTTTGCTTTCATTTTTAGTTAATTCATACTGGTCTTGTTCTTTTTCTAATATTTCATCAGATTCATCTTTCATTCCATCACATATTTCATTATTTTTATAAAACTCCACTTCTCTCTCTGGAATCTTAAGACCTTCTAAAGTTTCTTCTTCAAAATCATCGTCTTGTTTCTTTACTAAATATCCTCCCAAAAAGCTTATCATTCCAAACATTATTAATTCTGGTATAAGTATAATAAAAAATTCAATTAAAATATTTACATATGAGAATCTTGTGAAGCAAGATGAAATAATATTTATTATCAGTACTAATATATTTGCGCATACTATACTAATAGCTCCAAGTTTAATATTATCATAGTAGTCTTTCATTTCCTTTTTAACACTGTAAACAACATTTAAAATCATTAAATATATGGGGACAACAAAAAAGTAGAAATATATTGATAAGTGTATAATACTCAATCTAAGATCTACATCATTATTTTTTAATTGAATACTTTTATCTATAAGTGTGAATATAATATGAGCTAATACTACTGGCAAAAAATACATAGTTAACTTTTTTATCAATTTAACATTATTCATTTTTGTCCTCCTAATGATAAATAATACAACACTAGTAAAATATATTCTTACTTTCCTATTCATATACTTTATTTCTCATACTGAATTCTCTCACAATAATAGACTTTATTATAAAAAAAGATGAGGTTAATTAATTTATCCTCATCCTCATCTATTTATTTTAAATATTAAATAAATTCTATTTTCCAATTTAAATAACCTGTCTGCTCGTTTCTTTCATATCTGAAATATGCAGAAAAAGTATTACCTTTTTTACTCTTTAAATTTCTAAATCCAACTTTACCGTTCTTTAAAAGAAGCTGTACCATTTCCTTAGAAACCTTCTTACCAAAAGAAGCTATATATTTGTCATCTTTCCATATAGTATACTTACATCCATTTTTCCAATTACTACAACTAAATGACTTTTCAGTTTCTATTACTGGATTTCCGCATATTGGACACGGTCCTATATTTTCAACGTCTTCGGGTATTTCCACCTTAAATCTTGATAAAGCTCCTGTATCATTTTTTATAAGTTCTACAGACTTTATAGTAAAATCTGTGATCAACTTAATAAAATCATTTTTTGCAAACTTTCCTTTTTCAATATCTGAAAGAGTTTTTTCAAGTCTTCCTGTATATTCAAGGTCAAGAAGCTCTTTTACTGGAAATATTTCAACTATATTTCTTCCAAGCTCTGTACATATAAGACTTTTTCCCTTAGTTTTTAAATACCCTATATCCTTAAGTTTTTTTATAGTTTCTGCTCTTGTAGCTGGTGTTCCTATACTAAATCCACTTAATATAGCTTGCATCATCTCTTCAGAATCTTCTTTTCCTTCAACACCTTTTCCACAGGTTTCCATAACTCTAAGAAGTGTTTTTTCTGTATGATGCTTTGGAGGTTTTTTAGTAACTGAACTTACCTTTGATTTAATTACATCTACATTTTCATCTACTTCTATTTTGGGAAGGATAACATCCTTACTTTCTATTTTTTCTACTACCTTCCATCCTTCTACAAGTTTAACTTTGCCCTTTGAAATAAATGTTCCTTTTACTTCAGGATTATTACTTTTAAGAGTAACTTTTGTTTCTTCATATTGTGCTATAGGCATAAATTGCATTATAAATCTATTCTTTATAGCCTCGTATACTATTTTTTCATCTGCACTAAGTCCAGATGGCTTAATATATGTAGGAGTTATAGCACTATGGCTTTCAACTTTTGAACTATCAAAAATCCTTTTTGATTTTGTAAATTTTATTTCATTCTCATATGGAAGTCCAGTTTTATGAGTTTCTAAAACCTTTCTTGCTCTATCTACTAAACTTTCTTCTAGTACAACACTTGCTGTTCTTGGATATGTTGTAAGTTTCTTTTCATACAGAGATTGTGCAACCTTTAAAACTTTGTCAGATGTCCATCCCTTATACTTACTTGTTATATATCCTTGAAGATTTGATAAGTTAAATAAATAAGGTGGATATTCCTTCTTAGATTCAGTTTGCTTATCAATAATCTTTGCAGTGCTTCCCTCAAGCATTGGTAGCAATTTATTCAAATCCTCTTTTTTATCGAATTTTTCAGATTCATTTTCATAATATAATCCTTCAAATTCTTCGTTATTAGAATTCTTAAAATTACTTATTAATTTGTAATAAGTAGTTGCCGTAAAATTCTCTATTTCTTTATCTCTATCATAAATAATCTTTAATGTTGGAAGTAAAACTCTTCCTATATTAATTGTTTTATTTTCTTCAAATTTATACTTTAATGTACTTACAGAAGTTAGATTAATACCTATTATCCAATCGCTCCACTGTCTTCCTATACCTGCATCTTGTAATGACTGCATTTCCTTATTGTCTTTTAAGTTCTCCATTCCTTTTTTAACTTCATCAGGAGTCCATTCATTAAGCAATAATCTATATATAGGTTTTTCAACTTTAAAGTAATCAAATATTTCGTCTGCTATTACCTGTCCTTCTCTATCAAAGTCTGTAGCTGAAATAATCCCATCAACATCATCTTTATCTATAAGATCTTTAATTATTCCCAGTTGCTTTTTAGCACCTTTATCTTCTATCGTTCTATCAACGCCGTCGCATTTTACCTTATATAAAAAATGTTCTGGTATAAAAGGAAACTTTTCAAATCTCCATCCCTTCATATTTTCATCATAGTCTTTTGCATCAAAAAGCTGCAAAAGATGCCCAAATGCCCACGTTATATAATAGCCGTTGCCTTCAAAATAGCCATCTTTCCTAGTTTTTATCTTAAACGCATCTGCAATATTTTTCGCAACAGATGGTTTTTCAGCAATAATAACTTTCGCCATGCTATTTTAATTCCTCCTCTCGGTTATTATTTTCAGCAATATATATATTAACACTAATTCCAAAATAAAACCAGCTTCACACAAAACATTCAGTTAACAGTTAACAAGTAACAATTAACAGTTTAAGGTGAAAAATCTTATAGATTTTTATTTGTTAACTGAATTAATAATTACATTTCATTAAGCATCCATACATAAAAGTTAAGTACACCAGCATAAACTAACCATATTAAATATGGAATCATAAGTAGTGCTGCTTCCTTTCCTGCCTTATCATAAAATCTTTTTATTGTCAGAATTACAAAAAGAACCAAAATTATCAATTCAATAAAGGCTATTCCATAAAGCCTAAAGCCAAAGAATATAAATGGCCATAAAAAATTCAATAAAAGCTGTATTGAATAGACAAATAATGCTGAACTAACATCTATCCCTTCATATTTAAGTATATATACCTTATAAGCTGCAATCCCCATCATTATATATAATATTGTCCATACGATTGGAAATACAAAAGATGGTGGTGCAAATATTGGTTTTACAAGTTCACTGTATACACCTTTCATATTAGGCATAAATAATGATGTTATTCCACCAAATAAGAGTGGTATACCAATAGACAATACAAGTGGTATAAACCTTATCTTTTTCCTATTATTCACCTTCTCCACTTATAACACCTCAATTACGTATTCATATAATTCACTTAATTATATGAATACGTAAATACTATTATGTATATATTTTTTAATTACTTAATCTAATTCTCTATTTATAATATAGCTTATTCATTTTATATTTGCTGAAATATCTTTAAACAAAAATAATAGTTTGAAATTACATCAAACTATTATTTTTACTAAATTAATGTTTTAGTATTCCACTAGAATACAATTTTTCAAATATTGGTTCGGATAATTTATTTAATAATCCTTTTAATCCTACTCCTAATACTAGGGATACTCCTGCATAAAGACATAAGAACTTAATATCCCTAATAAATATATCATATACTATTCCACCAACAATCTGTCTAATTCCACTAGTTGCATATGTAAATGGAAGAAACTTATATATTTTTTGGAATATAGGTGGCGCTACTTCTATAGGGAATACACCACCTGTTCCTGCAAGTTGTAATACAAGAAGTACAACTATGAAAGTCTTACCAACATCATCAAGAAGACTAGCCGCAGTATATATGATTATAGTAAATACAATACTTACAAATATACAATATACTACAAACATAACAGGATGTACTGCATAAACCCCTAGGAAACTAACTGCTCCAACTCCTGCAACTATAGCTTCTAATATTGCAAATGTAAGGAATGTTAACATCTTTCCAAAGTAAACTTCATAATTTTTTAATGGTATTCCTTCATCTAATTCATCCACATGGAATGATAACAATGCTGCACCTATAAGTGCCCCAACCCATAAACATAAAATAGTGTAGAATGGTGCACTTGATGAACCATAATTAGGTATTGGGAATAATCTATTATCTTGAACTTCAATTGGAGAAGCCAAGAAATTACTTTGTGCCTTCCAGTCATTTGTTATCATATCTAAAAGTTCATCGAATTTCCCATTATCATCAAATTCCTTAAGCTTATCAGATATTTCACCAACTTTATCTTTTAAATCTGGGAATTTCTCTTTTAATTTATTTAATTGTTCTTGTGAATAATCAGTAACATTATATGTTGAATTTAACACATCTTGTAATTGTGGTAATGTATCATTTGCTTCTTTAACTATTGACATACTATTATCTATTATTACTCTTACAGAATCAAATGCATTGGTAATTCCATTAACTATTTCTGAATCATAGCTATCTAATACATCACTTACTAAAGAATCTGCTTCATCAACTAATTCTCTTGTATCAGTTAATGTTTGTGTATCTAATCCGCCACCATTTTTAATATCATCTAATTTCTCGTTACATTTTTTTATTAATAAATCAAGCTTATCATCAGCTTTATCTAATACATTAATAATATTATCTATACTTTTATTAATCTTTTTAAAACTATCCTTCATATCATCAAAAGATTCATATTGCGCATTAATATCATCTTTTATTTGATTTAATGTTGGATCATCTCCAATATTTAGATTAAGATCAGGCAAATTATAATCTATAAGTTTATTTAAAAATTTCTTAATATTAGTAAGCTTATCCTTTGTTGATTTTGCAGTTGCCTTAGTAGCTTCTGCTGTATCTCTTACATCTATAAGAGTTTTTTCTGCAACTTCTGGAATTATGTTTTCATCAAGATTTTTTAGTTTTACACTTGTATTATCAAGAGCAGTTTGTGATAAAACTAAATCCTGCTTTATGCTAGGCGATATATCAGACAATTCATTCTGAGTAGTATCTAAAAATTCCTTACTATTATTTAAGAAATCATTAGTTGTTCCAAGTGTATCAGATATTGTTGGAATTAATTCACTAGTTTTATTTAGTAAATTATTTATCTGATCAGTTCCACTTATAGTTTCATCTAATATATTCTCAATCTCTGGCATCTGTTCATTAAGGTCACAAACTTCATTAATTACTTTTCTTATATCACCTCTTTTGCCTTCTATCTCAATTCCTGTTTCATCTAATACTCTAAACATTATACCTGATACAGTTTTTACCACATTTTCATCAACTTGATTTCTTACAGTTTTAGCTCCTTTATCTGTTATTTTTGGTGCTATTGAATTCTTTTTTTCATTAACTGTATAGATAAGCTTGGGTTTAACAACATCTTTTTTAGCTACTGTAGTAACTTGTTCTGAGAAGTTTTCTGGAATAACTATACTTGCATAATATTTTTCTTCTAGCAATCCATTTTTAGCAGATTCTTCATCTGTGAAGACCCATCCTAGCTTATCATTACCTTTAAGCTTTTCTACTAACTCTTCACCTACATTAACATTTTGTTCTTTAAAAACAGTACCTTTATCATTGTTTACTACAGCAACTTTTAATCCTCCCGTATTTGAATATGGATCCCAAGATGCTTTAATATTTATCAGCGAATACAAAGATGGAATTATAACAAGTATAATTGCCATTATTAACGCTGCCCAATTAGTACATATTCTTTTTACATCTCTTTTATATATCCTCAATATATTTTTCATTTTTTAATACCTCTGTACTCTTAATAAGCAAAATTTTTATCCAATCAGGAATTTACTTTCTTTTAATTTTTCAGTAAACTTATCTATCCACTTATTTGTGAACTTCTTACACGTTACTCCTATTACTATAGATCCTATCATCATTCCACCAAGGATTGCCAAATCTTTTAATAGGACTGAATAAACAATTCCCATCAGCACTTGTCTCATACCACTTATAGCATATGTAAATGGTAGATATGGGAATATAACTTGATAGATTTCAGGATTAACCTCTATTGGGAAGTTACCACTTGTACCTGCAACTTGCATAACTAAAAGTACTATTCCAATAATTATTCCACCATGGGCAAATAAACTTACAGCTGTATAAATAATTGTCATAAATACTATTGACACAAAAATTGAGTAAAATACAAACATAACAGGATGAACAGCATAACTTCCTAAAATGTATAGTGCACCTAAACTTGCTATAGTAGCTTGGAATATTCCTATAAATATGAATAAAAGCCATTTACCAAAATACACTTCATACTTCTTTGGACGAGTACCATCTTCCATTTCATCCACTTCAGTTTCAAGTAAGATAGAAAGCATATATCCTCCTACCCACAAACACAATATAGTATAGAATGGTGTAACTGCACTTCCATAGTTAGGTATAGGAAACAATCTATTATCTTCTAATTCTACAGGGCTAGCCATAAAATTACTTTGAGCTTGCCAGTCATTTGTTATAAGCTCAAGCAATTCATCTACATCTTCTTTATTATCAATTTCTTTAAGTTTTTCTGCTAATTTATGAACTTGATTTCTTATATCAGGCATCTTTTCCTTTAGCTTAATTAATTCATCACGAGATTGGTCTGAAACATTTGCAAATGTACCTATAACATTTTGTATATCTGGAATAAGTTCTTCAGTCTGTCCTAACAACATTGATCCTTGTTCAGATAAATTGTTTAATGAGCTAATACTATCATTTACAAAAGGTACTACTTGTGAATCAAAATCCTCTATAGCACTTGATACATGTGTATGAACATCTGCTAATACTTTTCTAAAATCAGTAAGTTCTTGAGTGTCAAGTGGCTTTCCGTTTTCAAGATCGTTTAATTTATTATCAATTCTACTTTTTATATCATCTAATTGTTGATTTATTGTGTTTAGTCTTCCTATAATATCATTTATTGTTGCTTTTGTGTCTTTTAGATTCTTTTTAGTCTCTTTTAATAATTTAACTTGCTTATTATAAACATCCATAAGTTTGGCTATTTCTTCCTGATTTTGAATATTTTCATCAATCTTAGGTTTAGAAATTGATATATCATCTACTTTATCTATAGCTTTTGTAATGTCTTCTAATTTACTTATTACTTCGTTATTTGTAACCTTTAATGCTTTAAGTGTATCTGAAGTAGTTATAAGAGATTTCTTTGCTGTTTCAGGTAATAAATTTTCATCAACATTTTTGAGTATAACTTCTGCATCATCTAACGAACTTTCTGCTGATACTAAATTTTTCTTAATTATATCAGAATCATCATCAAAATTTCCTTGTGCATTATTAAGTCTTTCTTGACTATCATTAATAAAATCATTCCCTGTTTGGATCATATCATTTATATTGGGAATTACTGAATTTATCTTTTCTAAAAGCTCAGATACTGATACAGTTCCATCTATAGATGCATCTAATGTCTTTTCAATATCAGGCATATTTTCATCTAAATCATATACTTTATCTATAATTTTTCTAAGTTCTGGTCTGTTATTTTCTATATCTATTCCAATTTCATCACATAATCTAAACACAATACCAGTTACTGTTTTTACAATATTCTGATCCAGTTGAGTTTTAACAGTATCTACAGCAGTATCAGTTATTTTAGGCGCAACAGCATTCATCTTTTCATTAACTGTATAAATTAATTTAGGATTTTTAACATCTTTCTCAACCAAAGTAGTAACATTTTCAGAGAAATCTTCCGGAATTTCTATTGTGGCATAATATTTTTCCATAATAAGATTTTTTTTCGCTTCATCTACATTATCAACAAACTGCCAATCTATAGTGTCATTATCTTTAAGCTTATCCACCAACTGTTCTCCTAAATTAATATCCTTATCCTTAAATGTAGTTCCTTTGTCGTTATTTATAATTGCAATTTTCATTCCCTTAGTATTACCATAAGGATCCCAGTTCGCTTTTATATTTACTAAAGAATATAACGATGGAATAGCCATTATAGCAAAAACAACTATTATAGCCACCCAATTTGTAAATATATTTTTTAAATCCTTCTTGAAAATTTTGAATATATTTTTCATGTTTCATACCTCTACCGAATTCTTCTTAGAATAAATTATATCATAAAAAATGACTAATAGTCATTATTTTAAGAATTATCTTACAGTAATAAAATCCAATTGAACGTTTTTTACTCTTAATAAGAATTTTTAAACTATATTTATTAATATGTTACATGCAAAATAAAGACTATAAACTAATTTTAAAACAATCAATTTCAGTCTTTATCCATACATTTTTCTATGATTCTATAGAATCATAAAATTCTGTTATAATAATCTTTCTTCCATCCATTGTTACTGTATAATCTAAAAGATTATTCTTAATTATATTATCTATTGTTGATTTACTCTATAATATCTATATGCAAGTAAAGCATTTAAATTATCATATGAAAATACATTAGTTCCATCTTCTGAACCAAATCCCCCATATATTTTGCTACTCGTATTATTTATTTGAAACTCTTTCATTCTATCCATAGCAAACTTCTGAATTTCTTCATCGCCAATTATTGATGCAATTTGAACTATAATAGCATATACAGATGTTGATTCAAATTCTGACGAAGGAATACCTTCTTCGATATTATATGTTGCAAATACCTTTCCATTCTGTTGAAATTCTTTTCTTATCCATTCAACTGTAGTACTTACATCTTGACCTTCTTGAAGTTTATTTAACACTACTATCATAGACAACAATGTATCAGCATCAGCATTTTCATCATAAGTATTAGTATTTCTATAATATGTTTTTCTGTACAAAGGAAGTTTATCACTTATGTATCCACTATTTAAAATTTCAATACTCTTATCATATACTTTTTTCCACTTAAAATAATCCAAATTTGCAAGCATCCTTAATGTTGGAAGATCAAGATAACATAATGTAGTTGTATCACTTTTGTTATACCCATCATAAAAATCGGTAAGTACATAATTTTCTTTATCTAAGGATTCTTTTTGAATACCATCTGCTATCTTTAATGCAAATTTTCTATAATTTTTATCATTCCACTTTTCATCTGCAAGTAGAAGAGCTTTTATTACCCTTAAATCATCTATTGTAGCTGAAGTATTTGTTTCTTCACCTCCATTTACTCTCCAGCTCAACAAATTGTTGGGAAGCATCATATTATTTTTTATATAATCAAGAGTAATATCAAAATTATCCCTATTATTTTTTTCTAAATCATATAAAAGCATTATTCCTTGTGATTCTGAGAGTACTGCATGGCCTTTTGTTATATCACCATCAGAGCTTTCATTAATATAATTAGTATATACTCCTCCATCCTGACTGCTAAGCTTATTGTTTACAAAATTCAGAAGCACCTTTTCACCATTTGTTTCTTCTACATTAAACCACATCTTTGCGCTATATATCTTTCTATAATACGGTGCTATATTATAATATACTATTCCACCTGATATAAATAGTACAAGTAATATTGAAATAATTATAAATATTGGCTTTTTATTATTTTTCATGTTCCTCTCCAATTCAAATAAAATTAATATTCATACTAATATAACTGAAAATTATTATATCATAAATATCTTTTAATAATTTTAAAAGAACTATTTACTATTTCTTTGTCAAAACAAAAAAATAAGCACACAGGCCTTGTTTACTTTTAACAAATAAGCCTGTGCGCTTTTTTACGAATTGGGAAATACTAAACCCTTGAATTGGTGCAAGTGATGGGACTTGAACCCATACGCCTTGAAAGCACAGGCTCCTTAAACCTGCGTGTCTGCCGATTCCACCACACTTGCAAAATGATTACCTATAAATAATAATCCTTTTTTAAATTAATTTCAAGCTTTTTACCTCAATAATTAAATAAAATAATAATTAAATTTAATTATTGAGGCAATTCCTAATATACATTTGAAAAATGAACATTTAATATACCTTGAATTAATTCCAGTATTTTATCTACATCAAAGTGCCGATTATTTTCTCCATAAAGATATTCATACACACTATAATAAGTATTAACTTTATCCACATATTTCTTAGTTTCTCCAAAAGGAATATAATCTAATGTCTTTCCATCTTTTGAATATTTTTTATCACTTAACCAATTCTGAACATTCGTAGGTCCAGCATTATATGCAGCAACAATAAAATCTCTATTACCATTAAACATGTCACTTAGATATCTTAAGTACCAGCATCCCATTCGTATATTATACTTTTCATCATATAAATCTTGTTTATTAAATGAAGTATATCCCATTTGTTTAGCCGCCCATTCACCAGTTTCTACTGTTATCTGCATAAGACCTATAGCATTCTTATGTGAATGAGCATTATCATCAAAGTTACTTTCAGTTTTAATTACTGCTAGTATAAAAAATGGATCTAAATCATATTCCTTTGCATATTGATTTACATATTCAGGGTATTTGTAAGGAAAAAGTTTTTCTTTTACTATATATTTAAAACCTGCTGCAATTATAAATAATACTATCAGCAGACATAAAATCTTTTTTAGGAACTTCATCATTTTCTCCTTACTTAACTTACTAATTTCATAAAATCAATTAAATCATAAACCTGCTTCTGTGTTTCAATAAGTTCATTATTGTTATCTATAATTATATTAGCAAATTCTTTTTTCTGCTCTACAGGCATTTGAGCATTTATCCTGCTTACAGCCTCTGACTTAGTTAATTTATCTCTGCTCATTATTCTCTGAATCTGAACTGAATTATCTGCACACACAAGTATTACATAATCCATATCTTCATGCATCTTATTTTCTATTAATGTAGGTGCATCTAAAACAACAAGCTTTTCTCCGTTCTTTTCATGTTGTTCAAATTCTTTATCTATAGTTTCCTTAATGTAAGGCATTATTATAGATTCATACTTTACTCTCTGCTTAGGAAATCTAAATATGTGATTTCCAAATTCTCTTCTTCTAAATTCTCCTCTCCAGTCAAAGAATCCAGAACCAAATTCAGCACGTATCGTATCATATATAGAAGGATTTTTCTCAAGAACTTCCCTCGCAATAAGGTCAGCATCAATTACTTTTATACCTTCACTTATAAATATTTTAGATACTGTACTTTTTCCAGTGCCTATTCCTCCTGTAAGTCCAAATTTAATCATTTTACCTAAACCACCCTTTTTATTCTACTACTATTTAGCTTCATACCATGTATAACCGCTATTGAAATCTACATCTAAAGCTACACTTAGCTTTATTGCATTTTCCATTTCTGATATAACTAGTTCCTTAACAGTATCAAATTCATCCTTCTTAACATTCAAAATAAGTTCATCGTGTACTTGAAGTATTAATTCACTCTTAAGATTTTTTTCCTTAAGCTTATTATATACATTAACCATTGCTAATTTAATTATATCAGCTGCACTACCTTGAATTGGTGCATTCATGGCAAGTCTTTCACCAAGTGCTTTAACAATTTTATTAGATGATTTTATTTCTGGAATAAATCTTCTTCTATTTAAAATAGTAAGAACATAACCCTTATCTTTTGCTTCATTTACAACATCTTCAAGGTATCCTTTTATCTTTGGATATCTTTCAAAATATATTGACATATATTCTTCAGCTTCTTTTTTACTTATCTTTAAATCTTGGGCTAAACTAAATGCACTTATTCCATATACTATACCAAAATTAACTGCTTTTGCTCTACTTCTCATCAGTGGTGTAACTTCATCAACTGGTACTTTAAATACTTCCGATGCAGTTTTAGTATGAATATCACTATGATGTTTAAAAGCATCTATCATATTAGTATCATTTGCAATATGTGCTAAAACTCTAAGTTCTATTTGAGAGTAATCACATGAAGCAAGGATATCTCCCTCTTCCATTGGGATAAATACTTTTCTTATTTCCTTACCCATCTCATGTCTTACAGGAATATTTTGAAGATTTGGTTCTGTACTTGATAATCTTCCTGTAGTAGTAACAGTTTGATTAAAGTTAGAATGAATCTTTCCATCTTCATCAATTACATTTTTAAGACCTTCAACATAAGTAGAATTAATCTTTGTAATTTGTCTGTAATACATTATCTTAGGTATTATCTCATGTTTATCCATAAGTTTCTCTAAAACTTCCTGGTTAGTTGAATATCCAGTCTTAGTTTTCTTAATGACTGGTAAATCAAGTTTTTCAAATAAAATCTTTCCAAGCTGCTTTGGTGAACTTATATTAAATTCTTCATCTGCTAATTTATAAATTTCTGATTGAGTTTCTTCAATTTCTTTTTTAAATTTAACTTGAAGTTCATCTAACATCTCCGCATTTATGTTAAATCCTGAACTTTCCATAGATGAAAGAACATATATTAGTGGATGTTCTACATTATAATAAAGTTCATCCATATTTTCATCATGTATTTTATCTTTTAATATGTTATAAATTTCAGGCAGATAACTTACAAGTATTCCTTTTAGATTTACTCCTTCTCCACCTGGATTATCTCCAATATATTGATTTACAAGTTCTAATATTTCATATTTACTTTTTGATGAATCTATTAAATATGCAGCTATTGCTGTATCAAAATCAAACCCTTTTATTTTTATATTATTTTTATTTAAAAACGTTACAAGGTTCTTTCCATCATGAATTACTTTATTTATAGAATCATCTTCCATTAATCCTTTTAATAAATTTATAGCCTCTTCCCTTGCAGATAAACTTATTACTTTAAAATCTATAATATAGCCTTTGTTTTCTTTTCCTAAGAATAAGTATTCTAAATCAAGCTTAGAATATTTTGATGCATTATTTAATGTATAGTCTATAAATATTCTATTCTTAACTTGTTCTATTAAATCTTTCAATCCCTCAATACTATCTATATTCTCAATTTCTACATTACATTCTTCTGGCTCATCATCAGTTTTAAATTTTGAAAGAACTGATTTCATTTCAAGCTTTAAAAGCATCTTCTTAATTTCAGCCATATCTTCTTTATCCATAGTAGTTATATCTTCTACTGTAAGTTCTACTGGTACTTCTCTCATTATTGTAGCAAGCTTTTTCGAGAATATTGCCTGATCCATATTATTTTCAAGATTTTCTTTAAGTTTTTTTCCTGAAATATTATCAATATTCTTTAATACTTCTTCAATACTTCCATATTCTTTTATTAACTTAAAAGCTGTTTTTTCACCTACTCCTGGTACCCCTGGAATATTATCTGATTTATCTCCCATAAGACCTTTTACATCTATAAATTGAGTTGGTGTAACTTCATATTCTTTTATAAATGATTCTTCATCATAAACTGCAGTTTCTGTAACACCTTTTTTAGTTATCACAACCTTAGTTCTTTCTGAAGCAAGCTGAAGTGCATCTTTATCTCCTGTAACTACAAATACTTCAACATCATTTTCTTCTGCAAATTTAGAAATAGTACCAATTAAATCGTCTGCTTCAAAACCTTCAATTTCAAATATTTTAATCCCCATAAGCTTTAATAAATCCTTTATTAAAGGAAATTGTTCATAAAGCTCTGGAGCCATTTTCTTTCTACCCGCCTTATATTCAGCATATTCTTTATGTCTAAATGTAGGTGCCTTTAAATCAAATGTTGCAATTATGCTATCTGGTTGTATTTCTTCTTTCATCTTAAATAGCATATTCATAAAACCATAAATGGCATTAGTATGTATCCCATCACTATTTGTTAACGGAGGCAATGCAAAAAAAGCCCTATTCATAAGTGAGTTCGAATCCAAAATTAATAACCTTTTCATAATATCCTCCTAAACATTAATTTAACTTCTTTTAACATAGTCAGGAACTAATTATTTATTCCCTATGCTGCTATTATGTAATTTTCACCTTATTTAAAGTTATTATTCATTTCATTATACTATATTTTTTTAAACAAAGTATATATTTATTAAACTAAGAGTAAATAAAATTACAATTAATACCCCCTGATTGATAAAACTACTAAATAGTGTAATAATATCTTTATATTATTAATATTTACGAGAGGTGAAAAAATGTTCAAAGAATTACTATCAAAATATGCTAAACTAGCAGTAGTAAAAGGTATAAACCTTCAAAAGGATGGACTTTTAGTTATAAATAGCCCTATAGATTGTAGTGAATTTGCAAGAATGATTGCAGAAGAAGCATATAAAGTTGGTGCTTCAGATGTTATTATTAATTATAGTGATGAAAAATTTAATAGAATAAGATTTAGTAATGCATCAACTGAAACACTTTCTTTCACACCAGAGTTTGAAAAAGATAAATATGATTACTATGTTGAAAAAGGTGCTTCATTTTTAAGTATATCTGCATCTGATCCTGATATATTAAAGGGAATTGATCCTTCTAAAATATCTGCAGTTCAAAAAAGCAGACGTACTGCATTAAAAAATTATCATGATGCATGTATTTCAAATAAAAACAAATGGTGTATAGTATCAATCCCTACTGAAAGCTGGGCAAAAAAAGTATTTCCGGACTGCTCTTCAGAAGATGCTGTTAAAAAATTATGGGATGCAATATTTACAGTAATGAGAATTAAAGAAGACGATCCAATTGAAGCATGGAACAAACATGTTAACCTTCTTCATCAAAAAGTTAAAGAATTGAATGAACATAATTTCGAATACCTTCACTTCAAAAACTCTCTTGGAACTGATTTGAAAGTAGGACTTGTAAAAAGTCATATTTGGTGTGGAGGAGAAGATGTTTCATTAGATAATGTAAAATTCATTGCCAATATGCCTACTGAAGAAATATTTACTACTCCAAAAATGGATGATGTAAATGGTACAGTATTTAGTTCAAAACCATTAAGCTATTGTGGAAATTTAATAAATAACTTTTCTATAACATTTAAAGATGGTGAAGCTGTAGATTGCACTGCTGAAACTGGATTAGACGTATTAAAAGAATTAATAAATACTGATGAAGGTTCTAAGAGATTAGGCGAAGTTGCTCTTGTACCTTATGATTCACCTATTTCAAAGTCAAATATAATCTTCTTTAATACTTTATATGATGAAAATGCTTCATGCCACTTAGCATTAGGTTCATCTTATCCATCATGTATAAAAGACGGTGACAAAATGACTGAAGAAGAATCATTAAAAGCAAAAGCTAATTCTTCATTAACTCATGTAGACTTTATGATTGGAACTAAAGACACTGAAATAGTTGGTATAAAATTTGATGGAACAGAAATTCCCGTATTCAAAAACGGCAACTGGGTATAAGTGAGACTCTAAATTTTATATTTAGTCAGTCGAACTTACTCAGTGAGCGAATGCGAATCGAGTTTCCATTAATACTCCAAAACTTGTTTTGGTTAGTCGAACTTAAGTAACAGTCTAAATCTTTGATTTAGCAATTGGAACTTACTCTGTGAGTACTCAGCCAAAGGTAATCAAGCAACTTTTACACTAAATAGTAAAGAGAAGATAAAAATTAGAATCTTTTATCTTCTCTTCATTTTTCTATCAGCAAAATTTAAAATAACTACTCTAAATCAAAGTATAAATTAATTAACTGCCTCTTCTTTAGGTGTGCTTCTTTCTAAATTCTCATGATATCTTTTAAGCTCATTATTTATACTTTCAATTATATTGTTAAAGGATGCCTTAAATCTTTGTCTTGCTAAAAATCTTTGAAACAGTAAAGTCATAAACTGCATAAACTTAGGTGTACTCTGTGTCTCCTTTAATGTTAAGAGAGTTGTTCCGTTTGTTTGAGGTTTAAATGTATATGTAGAAACACATTTTGAATACTTGTTAGATGTTGTTATTTCGTACTTCAGGTTCTTTTTATAACCTGTTATTTCAATATTACATCTTATAGTCTTCTTTCCTCCAGTTGTAATATCCTTAACCATTTTACATCCTACAGCATTATCTTCTCTAAAGTCTTTAAAATCCCTCTTAGCATTATTATTAAAGATATTAAACACTTCTTCAACCTTATAATTTACTACTCCCGACATTTTCATCATTTATTCCTCCCATACTATATACTTTTCATTACCTTATTTTTTAAAGAACTTAACCCTTATTATATCCCATTTTTTACTAAAGATCTATTTTAAAGCCCAATATTTGCATATAAAAACAGAGCATATAAAACACTCTGTCTTTCTAATATTTATCTAAACCAAAACTCTTACCACTTTATCCCTCGTCTGTCTTCTTCCTTTTTAATCAGGTCAACATTGTATATTTCAACAGAATTTAAATTGATACTACTCTCACTAGAATATCTTGGTACATACCAATTTTGAGATTCAAAATATCTTCTAAACTGTTCTAACTTAAATATATATCCATGCCTAGCATAAATTTCGTTTCTGGCTATTCCAAGCTCATAGTTACTTAAACTCTGTATCTGTCCTTTGCTTAAGTAAGTGTCACTACTCTGTGGAAATATATAGCTATTGCTATAATATACAGAAGAAGGTATGGTTTCTTTAACAATAACTACTGAATCAGGTTTAGTATTATTATTTACATTAATATTAATGTCTTTATTATTAGATTTCTGTTCCTCGACTTCCTTTTTAACCTGCTCTTTTATCTGTTTCTCCTGTTCTTCTTTCTTCTTATTTTCTTCTTCAATTTATAATACGTTAATAATTAGTATAGAAAGAGGTGTATATATTTGAAATTTGCTGATTGAATAAGATATATATCTTATATACTTAAAATAAATATAAAAGAAGTAATATCTAAAGAGATTCTAGTAAACAATAATTTTCCATCTAATCTCTTATATATTACTTCTTAATTTTATTTACATTACTTTTTACCTCATCTGTTAATCTTATCGATTAATTATCATGAGTAAAAAGTTCTTTAAATGTTATTTTAAATAATATCATAGCTAAAATAAACGTAATAACATCCGCACAAGTCTGAGACCATATTACTCCTGAATATCCAAATAGTCTTCTTAAAATAAGTACTGTAGGAACAAATATTACCCCTTGTCTTCCAATTGATAAAATCATTGCTGGAAAAGCCTTTCCTGCTGACTGAAACATTACTGTAGCTAATAGAATTACGCTGATAAGTGGTGTAGATATAAGCATAATTCTAAGCATTAATGCTCCTGATTCAATTATAGACTTATCTCCAATAAATCCTGCTGTAATATACCCTGCCATAACCATAAGTATTAATGCCATTATAATTGATAATATGCCCTGAAAAATAAAACTGAATTTTAAAACTTCCTTAAGTCTTTTTTTATTTCCAGCTCCATAGTTATATCCCATTAAAGGCTGAGCACCAAAAGAAAATCCTACAAGAACTAAAACAACTATCATACTTACTTTCATTGCAATACCCATAGCTGCTATCTTATCATTTCCATATGAATATAATGATCTGTTCATAGCCATTATCCCTATACTCTGCATTATATTAGTAAGAGCTGCTGGAACACCGATTACAAATATATCTTTCATTTCACCAGCATTTACACGACATTTATTAAACGCTATAGTAAGCTTCTTACTTCTCTTTAATACTATGTAAATATAAAAGATGTCTGCTGCTATATTACCTATAACAGTTGCTATTGCTGCTCCAGATACACCCATATTTAAAACTAAAATAAATATAGGATCTAGAATTATATTTACAACAGTTCCAAGAATACTTCCAACCATAACTTCTTTAGCAAGACCTTCGGTTCTTATAATATTTGAAGGAGCTAATGAAAATATGATAAATGGAGCACCAAATGCAATATATTTATAATACTTAGAAGCAAATACATATGTAGCTTCATCTGTTCCCAGGATTTTTAATGCACTATGAGAAAATACAAGCATTAAAATAGTAACTATAATTCCACAAAAGAATGCTGAATAAAAACAAAATGAACTTATACGTTTTGCGTCATCATTTCTTTTTTGTCCAAAAAGTCTTGATATAACTGAACTTCCTCCAAGACCAAATATATCACCTAACGCTATCATAAGAGTATATAATGGAGCACAAAGTGATACAGCTGCCACTTGATTTGCGTCACCAGTCTGACCTATAAAATATGTATCTGCCATATTATAAATAAGTGTCACAATCATACTGAACACTACTGGCAGTGCAAATTTAAAATACGCTTTTCTCACAGGAGCATTTTCAAATAAATTTTCTTCCATGTATAACATCCTTTCTTAAATCCTAATAATAAACATAAAAACACCAACATATTATGTTTATAATAATATGTTGCCTTAAAAGTCCATTGTTAATAATATGAAATTTTGTTGAAAATAAATATGACACATGTCACAATATAAATATGAAAAAAATAAATGATAAAAAATTATTAGCAAAATACATATCTAAATATAAAATAAGTGAATGCTTTTCAGATTTCAAAATGATAAAAACAGAACTGGTCCAGTATGAAAAAGGAGAATTTATATATATGGAAGGAAATAAGATTAAGGACCTTCTTTTCTTTGTAGATGGAAGAATAGAAATATATAATTTATCTAGAAACGGAAATGGATTCACCATAGCATACTGCGAACCCCTAGGCTTTTTAGGAGATATGGAATACCTAGCTGAAATACCTACACCTAATAATGTAGAGGCACTTACTACAATTACATGCATAGCAATCCCCCTTAAGGCTAACAAGCATATACTTGAAAATGATATAAAATTCTATAAGTTTCTTTCAAAAACACTTGTAAATAAAACATTAGGACTAAGTCAAAGTATTTGCAATGAAAAAGTTCCATCAATCGAAAAACTAAAAAGTTATCTCGAACTGATTGGAAAAAATCATATTATTGATACTAACTTAAATGAAATTGCACAAAGTATAGGAATAAGCTATAGACAGTTAATGCGCCATATGAATCGTTTATGTGAGGCTGGTTATTTATCAAAAGGAGAAAAGAAAGGTGTGTACATAATGAAATAATTTTATGTTATTACTTGCTAATTGCTGTTAAATAATCATATCATGTATACTAAGATAATAACTAAATATCAATTAGCATAATAAAAACACAGTCCATTTTATTTTTTAATATGTGCTGTGTTTTTGTTATCTAAGTATTCATTTTCCAATATATTTATAGCCAGTATCTTTTTATCATCATCAAAACCATAATAATCATTACATAAAACAAGATGATCTTCTAAACCAAACATGTCATCTTCATCATCTAAAATAATATATTTATTGACTTTTTTCTCATTATCATCAATCCATTTTTTGATTTCATCTCCTCTTGTTGTGCTGAAACTTGGAGTCTTGCCTATAATCCTATCTTCAATATGATATTTTCTGAAGTTCCTCAAAATTTCTGACCAATAGATTGTATCTTTTTCAATCCTCCAAGAAGATGAAATTACAACATATGCATCATATTGTAAAATAATTTCTTTTAAATTCCTCATACATTGTTTATCAAAATAAAATTGATGATAAAAAGTACTTTTTCCATCTCTTTGTTCCTGAAGATCTTGATTCCTTCCTGTATTTAAAACACCATCAATATCTAAAAATACTATGTTAATTTTATCCCCCTCATTTTTTATAAAGTTCACTATTATTGCACTTCCTAAAAATAAAAACAAATCTTAAAATAAGTCTTGTCCTTTTACTATCAAATCTAGTGTTAATGTCATTTAAGAAAAAAAGCTAAATATGAGTTAGCATAATAAAACACAGTCCAGTCTTAAATATATCTGTAAAATTATTCATTTATAAGTAACCTCCATTAATATTTTATATATTATGTGAAATTAATTCTAAATCTCTACCAATTTCTTGTTTTTAATTATTTAATTTCACCTCTACTAATAGTTGTCTATACCAGGTCTTTTACTACATCTTCAACATTAATTACTATTTACCTTTTGTCACTTCTAACTACAATAGAATATTTTATACTATCATCTTTAAGCTACCCCTAAATACTTAGAGTGTTGTTTGTTTAAATGCTGCCTTTATATTCTGCTAACACTCAATCATAATCTCGAATATATCCTCAAATTTAGCATATTCATGGAGATTTTCATAGTTTCTCTTTTCTGCTGTACAATCTGATGTTATCATAATCGCATATTCCTCACTGAATATTGCACCTATAACACCTTCGCCATACTTTAACTTCATTATATTGTCTAAAATAATATTTTCATCAACATCCATTTTTGCATCAGTTAGCCTAATACCATGAATCATTTTAACTTTGTTATCATATTCTGAATAGTAAAACACTTTACCAGTTTCCTTTTCTACATATAGTGTAAGAAAGACTCCCTCACCTAAAAGTGCGCCACATACTCCTATTGCTCCATTTGTAGATATCTCCATTTTCATTCACTATCCCTCCAGTATATAATTTCTATATATAATTTAAAATAATTATTTACTATTATTAAAAATAAGTTCATCCAGTGTTACAGAAAAAAAGTTATTAACATCAATCCCCACATTGAATCTACAAGATATTTCAGATATTTTATTATTATGTATATGTCCAAATAAATGGTAACTGCCGTGATATCTATTATTCCAATCTTCAAGTGGATAGTACATTAAAACTACTCTTCTCTTGTTATCTATTATTTCTTTATAAATGCTGCATTCCTCAAAAAGTTCATTGAATTCTTTATACTTAAGCAGTCTCCAGTCATGATTTCCTTTTATTAATATTTTATGCCCTTTTAGATTCTTAACTAAATCAATTATATTAAATACTTCTTACTTCTTTCTTGGAAATCCTATATCTCCTAATATATATACTATGTCATTATCATTGATTTTTTTATTCCAATTATCTTTAATTGTTTCATTCATATTTTCTATATCAAGAAATGGTCTATTGCTTTTCTTAAGTAAATTTATATGGCATAAATGAAGATCACTTGTATAATAAATCAACGACTTCACCTCTTTATATTTCTTTGTAATTTCGTATGTTTATTCTAATAGTTTGTTTCGTATTTTGTATATATAAATTATGCAGACTGCACAGCTTTGAGGAAATTATAAGATAATCTATACTAGCTCTATTAACCTTTACCAAAGATTTTAAAGAAATTTGCTTTTTAAGATTTGAATTTTAATAGAAAAAGCTTTAATCGTTGATCTGTAATGATTAATATTTAACATTTAAACTTTCAATATATTCCTACATCTCAATTTTTGAGAAGTCTCTCTTCATTATATATCACGCTTATTAACCTATAAGCATAGGAGTATAGAATTTATAATTTTCGTGCAGCCTGCAAAGTAATATCAAAACCTAATCTGGAATACTGATTTGTGTTATTGCATTTGATTCACTTAATACATAATCTACATTATTTTCAAAGTCCTCGATTTCCTTTGTAAGCTTTTCAATTTTATCAGCTATATTAATTCCATCTACAAATATCCATTCATTGTTATCTTTATACTGTTGTATAAAATCTTGAAATCCGCTGATTTTATTTTGCTTATCAGATCCAAGCATAACTTTAATCTGTTCATCTATTTTTTCATTAACTTCTTCATTATTATTTGATATGACCTTTTTACAATAGTTGTAATCACTTTTCAGTCTAGTAAGTAATTTTTTCTTTATTTCAACTATCTTTTTTGCCTCTATAGCTTCAGCAACAGTATATTTAACACCGCCTATGGTAACTTCTGTTTTTGAATTTGATAAAACAATAAGCTTTTTTATTAAGGCACGTCTTTTAATTAAGTCAGTAATAGCTTGATAATCTGCAACTGCCTTGGAAATAAACTCATCATCCTGTAATGTTGTGTTATAAACAAATTTTGCAGCCTTCCCTTTAATACCTATGAAATCACTATTGGCTATTCTTTTTTCAATTCTTTTATCTAAAAGCTTCAATTCAGCCAATGCCCTATGTATACTCATCTTTGCCATATAAAAATCCTCCTTACAAAAGTTTCATTATCATATTGATATTACAATAGTAATTAACTTTCATATATTATTTAATATCAATTTGAAATATTTTATAAATGTTTATTTAGACTTTCATAACTTCTTTTTTACAATAAGAAATTTGATGTTATCATAACCAAGTAATATTTCCCCAATATGACTCCCATTACTAATTGTTCATAATTGTCATTTAATCGTATAACTGTTTAAATTTATCTTAACGCTCTTTTAGCTTTCCGCATAATATCTAGCTCCCATCTGAATTATTTCAAAATAATAACATTGACCTACCGAATTATTATGAAGATATGAATCCTGTGCTCTAATATATATACTATGAACATCTCTGTAAAATATCTCTTCGCTTTTCACAAAAGTGTCATAAAATTGGTCAACCTCACATTTAAAATATTCCATAACTCTATTTTCTAGTATTCTAATATATTTGTCATAATCTGAAACAAAACGAGGCATTTTAGGGCACCACTCATCATCATCACAATCTCTTAAATATGTTGTATTAAAAGATTTATATATAAATTTATTATTGTGTACCTTATCGTGTGTGCACTTCTTTAATTCACTCAATGAATAACTTAGCCTTTTCATTTCTTCAGTAATATAGCCATCAACTTTTGATATTTTAATATAAGGCTCATAATAATATTTTTTTAATATCCCTACTGTATATCCTAATTTCAAATATAAAGTTCCATCAGTTGATTTTAAAGTATCATCAATTAATTTTATTATTTTTTCCTCATTGTTTAAATCATCATATATATCACATATTACGTTAATCTTTCCAATTTCCTCCTTATAATTCCTTTGACGAATTTTCATTCCTCTTGGATACATTATAAGTTCTTTCCATAATTTTATCAAGTACTTTTTTATTTTATAGAAATTTTTTTAACTTTCTCTGAAAAACATTTTAATGTTATAATTTTATTGATATATTATTGAATTATTAATACATAAAAGGGGAATCTAATATGAGTAAATTAATAGGTAATTTTATAGGTAAACTTAGACAAGATAAAAAATTATCTCAACAGGAATTGGCAGACTTAATAGGCCTATCACAAACTAGTATGCAGAGATATGAATCTGGGCAAAGAGAGCCATCTATTAAAGTATTAAAAAAAATTTCAGAAATTCTTGAAGTTCCTTTATCTACCATAGTAATGCAAGATAGAAATTCTCAACTATATAAAGATGTTTGTGCTATCAATGATTCAGATGATTCTGATTGGTTTCAAAAAATTATCAATGCAGACATAGCTTTTATCACTCTCTGTAACTATTGGGGATTTCAATTAAAGACTTTAAGTGATCCTGAAGATCCATCATTAACTGATGATCATAAAATTATATATATCGATAAAAACAATATATCTCAAGAATTCATCCTAACTTATGAAAGCTATAGAAATTTATTTAATTCTGTTGGAAAATGCATTGAAAAAGAAATACTCTATTCAAAATTTCATGATTCTTTAGACTAATATTTAATCGAGTAGGAGGTAGACAATTATTTTGTCTACCGACCTCTCAGTCGAGTAAATAAGAGGAATTGCACCTCAAACT
>NZ_JABAGC010000069.1 GCF_012843905.1 Clostridium sp. SM-530-WT-3G | reverse complement strand
TTCTTAATTTTCTGAAAAATTAAAGCTGAAATTAAGAAGATTTTAAACATATAAATAAATTTACTCTTTAAAGCTGATAAGTCGTAGTGTTATTTGACAACATACATAAACGGGGAGTAGAATAACCTATTGTGGAAAGGGTAAAATGCTATAAAAAGAGAATTTCATAAGGCTAAGGTCAATTTAATATAATAGGAAAATAGAAGGATTGTAAATATATTATTCTATGAAGATGTTTTTAATTGCTATAGCTATTACGTTTTGTTCAACATTAGGTTTATTACTCTCAAATCACCCATGGCTAGCAATACTGATAGTTGGAATAATAGGTTCTGTATCAACATTTATCTTTGGAATATTAAATATAAGAGGGCCTTCGGCTCTATTTTTTATAATGGCATTTACAATGACAATTGGAATTAAAGTGGATAAGTCTGATGTTCCTATTTTTGCTTTATCTGTATTGGCTGGCAGTTTGTTTTCATGACTAGTTAGTATGATTGGATATTTTTATAATCCCCATGGGCCTGAAATAAAAAAGGTTAATAAGCTATTTGCAGACTTATTGCAATTAGCAGAAAGTGTAGGAAAAACTGATTTAACTAAGGTTAAAAGTAATGTTGTTAATTCATTAGAAGATACTGAAGGAATCTTAACTACAGGTTACGTAAAATGGAAAATATCTCCCGTTTTTAATAGACTATATTTACTGAATGAATATGCAAATAAAATGTTTGTACAAATAATAGAACTTAATGAGAATAATAAATTACCAGATGAAATAATATCTATTATTAAAAAATTGCAGGAAAATATAGATTTACAGTCTGATAAAAAAATAGAAATAAAAAAGATAGATAAAGGTGTATATCCTGAATACGATAAACTTTTAGAAATAATATATGATATACAATCCATAATTAATACACCTTTAGAGCTTATTGGTGATAATGTTGTGATTTTAAAACCATCATTACCAATGATAATTAGAAAGTCTATTGATAAAAATTCTATTGTATTTAGAAATTCATTAAGATATGGAATAATATTAATGTTTTCTGCATTTGTGTCTTATAAGATTAATCTACCAAAAACTTATTGGATTGTATTGTCGTGTGCATCAGTTATGTATGGTTCAAGTATAATGACTACATTTCACAGATAAATACAGCGTTCTATTGGAACTATTTTTGGTGTAGGGGTAGCTATGTGTATTGGATATCTACATCCGCAAAGTTATCTTATTGCATTATTTAATATGATATTAACCATATTGACAGAATTCTTTATAGCTAAAAATTATGCGCTTGCTACAATATTTTTTACACCAAATGCAATATTAATTGCAGAAGCATCTTCTAGTGCATATACTACTGCTAATTTAGCCACAGCACGTATTATTATCTTAAAACAAAAAATTGAAATTGATTTTAATAATTTTAATTTAGCATATAATACAGCATTAGGTGAAATTCCTAATGATGAAAAAAGACTTGAAATGATGTGGCCTATAGTATTTGTATTGGAACAAATAAATTATCTATTAGCACAGTATAGTATTAATGAAGAAATAATAAATATATCTAATAAACAATTAGAAGATATAGTTTTTGTTTATGAATCTATGGCGAACAATATTGAATTAGGTACAAAAATGGACTATAGAGAAATTAAAATTTATAATGGTATGGAATCATTATGTAAGGAAATTAATTCTCTTCAAGAATATATTGTTAAGATTAGTAACTAAAAAATAAAATTAAAACACTGAAAATTAGTTCTATATAATTAATTAGAGCTAATTCTCAGTGTTTTTTAATAATGTATAGTTTCTATAGAGAGGTTTGTTTATCAAAACAAGTATAAATTTTAGAATAACTATCTGAAAATATCAATTTTATGTGAACTTATTTATAAGTAATTATATTGGTGTGATAAAATAAATAATAAATGATTTAAATTATGAAGATAAGTTGAGGAAAATAAATGGATTTTATAGCAATAGACTTTGAAACAGCAAATGAGAAAAGAAGTAGCCCATGTTCAATAGGTATAGTTGTCGTAAAAGATGGTAAGGTTGTAGAAAAGATACATCATTTAATTAAACCAAAAGAAATGAGATTTATGCCTATAAATATAGGTATACATGGAATAAGACCTGCCATGGTTGAAAATGAATTAGAATTTGATGAAGTGTGGAAAAAAATAAATAAGTATTTTAAAAATAATCTTGTAATTGCTCATAATGCTTCATTTGATATATCTGTGTTAAGAAAAAGTGCAGAACTGTATGATATTGAATTACCAGAATTTAATTATATATGTACAATGAAACTTGCACGGAATTTTTATAAAAGCATTGATAATGCAAAGCTTAATACGGTAAATGATTTATTAGGATATGAATTTAAACACCATGATGCTTTGTATGATGCACTTGCATGTGGTAATATACTTACTAATATCTGCGATGAATTAGATTGCTATGATATTAAAGAGATATCTAACTTGTTAGGTGTTACTATTGGAAAAGTATATAAGGACGGATACATACCATCTTCCACTAAAGGTAGAGTTTACAGAACATCTTCTAAGGTTTATTCTTATAAGAAGAAAAGAATAATTGATAGATTTGCAGAAGATGCTTTTATGGATGAAGTTGTTGTGATTACAGGAAAGCTTGCCTCTATGTCTAGAGAAGAAGCATATAAAGCTGTAAGGGCATTAGGGGGAACAGCAGGTAGTAGTGTGACTAAAAAGACAACTATTCTTGTAAGTAATATGAGTGGTATATCAGATCTTAGTAGGGCTGAAATGAGCACTAAGATGAAAAAAGCAATGGATTTATCTGAAAGAGGTCAAAAAATAAAATTTTTAAACGAAGAAGAGTTTTGGGATTATAATAAATTTAAAAGAAACTAAATTAAAAAGTATAAAATTGTAATTAAAAATTCTTTAATATATAATTAAATAAAATGAAATATAATCAAAAAAAGGTGAATTGGAGGAAAAGGTTATGGGCAAGAATGACTTTTCTGATATAGAAGATCAAATTAAAGATACTGTACAGAATGCTTTAAATTATATAGACTTTAGTGGCATTAGAGATTCTTTTAATACCACGACAGAAAACACTATTAATGAAGTTAAAAATCAGGTAAAAGATGCTTCAAATTACATTGGGAAAAAAGTTAAAGATTATTCAAGTAGTGAATATGTAAAGAAGATGTTTAAATCAAAGAATATAAATGAAATGGAGAAATACATAGCCAAAAAGCCTAAAGGTAGATATACAGGTAAGATATATAACTATGTTGGAGCTTTTGGAAGTATAGGTTTTGGTATAAGTACACTTGTACTTTCTATAATCGCTATTTTTGGAATAGGAAGTAATGTTTTAAGGTCAGGAATAATTATTCCACTTAGTATAGTTGCTGCTTTTTTTGCAGCCAGTGTTTATTTGACGTATAAAGGTGTGAATATAAGAAAAAGAATAGAAAGATTTAAAAAATATAGTGATTGTTTAATTGAAAAGAAATATTGCACAATTGATAAGCTTGCAAGTTCTGTAAATAAGAAAAATAAGTTTGTTTTAAAAGATTTAGAAAAAATGATGGAGCTTAATATGTTTAGGGAAGGACATATTGATGAAGATAAAAAGTATTTTATTTTAAGTGATAAAATATATGATGAATATCTTATATCATTAGAGTCATATAAGAATAGAGTTAAAGAAGAGGAGTTGAACAGCAATAATAATTCTGAAAAAAGTGATGCAGAATTAGTTGCTGATATAGGTAGAAAATATATTGCTGAAATAAGAAATGCAAATGAAGTTATAGTAAGTCCAGAGATGTCTGATAAGCTTTATAAACTTGAAAATATAGTAAAAGAAATTTTTAATACTATAGAAAAAAATCCAAATAAGCTGCCAGAAGTAAAGAAGTTTATAGATCATTATCTTCCTATAACATTAAAACTGGTGAATTCTTACAAAGAATTAGCTATGCAGTCTATAGAAACAGAAAATATAAAAAAGGCTAAGGAAGAAATAGAAAAGAGTATAGATTTAATAAATACAGCATTTGAAAATTTATTTGATGATTTATTTGAAGATGCTGCAATGGACATATCTTCAGATATATCAGTATTAGAAACACTATTTAATCAAGATGGATTAACTAACAATGACTTTAAAAATAAAAAATAGGGAGAGACGGAGGTCATAAAAATGAATGATGAATTTAATAAAGATGATATTATTACACCAAGTTTAACTTTTGAACCTGTGTTTGAAGAGGATAGAAATGATGATGTGCAAATTATAGAGCAAGAAAAACAACATGAATCTGAAGAAGAAAGTATTTTAACTCCAGAGGAAAAGAAGCTTGTAGATGATTTTGTAGATAAAATTGATTTAAGTAACAGTAATTCAATTCTTCAATATGGAGTAGGGGCGCAAAAGAAAATAGCAGATTTTTCTGAAAGTGCTTTAAATAATATTAAAACAAAGGACTTAGGCGAGGTAGGCAACATGCTTTCGAATGTTGTGCTTGAACTTAAAAACTTTGAAAATACAGATGAGAAAAAGGGATTGTTAGGAATTTTTAAAAAGCCTGCAAAAAAGATTGAGCATATGAAAGTAAAATATGCAAAAGTTGAAGGCAATATAAATAATATATGTGATGCTCTTGAAAAACATCAAATTCAGCTTTTAAAAGATATATCTATGCTTGATAAGATGTATGAAACTAATAAAGTATATTTTAAAGAACTTACAATGTATATATTAGCTGGAAAGAAGAAGCTTGAAAAGGCAAGAAATACTGAATTGAAGGAACTTACTGAAAAAGCACGAATGAGTGGACGTCCTGAAGATGCTCAAACTGCTAATGATTATGCAGCACTTTGTGATAGATTTGAAAAGAAGATTCATGATCTTGAACTAACAAAGATGATTTCATTACAAATGGCACCTCAAATAAGGTTAGTACAAAATAATGATACATTAATGTCTGAAAAGATACAGTCAACAATAGTTAATACTATTCCTCTTTGGAAAAGCCAAATTGTATTAGCACTTGGAGTAGCACATTCTCAAAATGCGGTAAAAGTACAAAATGAAGTGACAAATATGACTAATGAGCTTCTTAAGAAAAATGCAGAAACTTTAAAAATGTCCACAATAGAAACTGCAAAAGCTTCTGAACGTGGAATAGTTGATATTGAAACATTAAAACATACAAATGAATCATTAATATCTACATTAGATGAGGTTATGAAAATACAAGAAGAAGGACGTAATAAACGAAGAGAAGCAGAAATAGAACTTCATAATATAGAAGAGCAGCTTAAGAATAAGCTTTTATCCATTAGAAAGAAATAGGGTTATTTAACAAAAAAATCAAAAAATATCAAGATAAATGTAATTATTAAAACATCCTGTAAATTTTAAATTAAATTTACAGGATGTTTTTTTGAAAAAAATTTTCAGAAATATTTTCTATTATTTATATTAAATGAAAATTTTTTTATATAATTTAATTATAATCAATAAATATGTGAAAAAAATCGCTGTTTTTAAATTATAATCATATAAATATAAATAATGGATAAAAATACCTTCAAAACTCATACAACAGTTCGACAAACAAAAATAAAAGAACGTTATATAATGATATCAATCCGGAAGCACTGGATAATTAATTCACCTTAATAATAATTATTAATTATGCTGCAGCAACTTTAATAAAATTATTTTAAAAATGAGTTAATCTAAAAGATAAAGGATATTTTAATTTTAAGAATTTGAATAAATTACAAAAAATATGGGAAATGAAAGAAAAATTACAACTTTCAACTAATGGTTAAATGAGAATAAGAGAAAAACAGAGAAAATGAGAAGAGTATTTAATGGGTATAGAGAAT
>NZ_JABAGC010000068.1 GCF_012843905.1 Clostridium sp. SM-530-WT-3G | reverse complement strand
ACAGGATTTTAAGTGCATTTTTTATCTGTAAATATTGGTAATTTAGTTGTCAAGCGCAGTTTTTAGTGTTGAGCCAATATATTATTATAAAAATCAGATTGAATATTAAATTTTGAAAAATCATCTATTCCATAAATATCACTAAGTATATTCTTTGTCTTTTCCATTATCCGTGTATTATCAATAGTAATTTTATTGGCATCCTGATCCAAATCAATATGTTTTGTATAAATTTTATTAGCTTTTATGTATTTATCTGCATTGCTATATAAAATAAATAATATAAAAGCTATAGATAAAAACACAAATATTATCTTTTTCATCTATGTGAAATCTCCTCAAACCCAAGTACAATTTCAGTTCCTATATTTACTTCACTATTTATATTAAATTTAATATTAAGAAGTTTTACTATTTGTCTACATATGCTAAGTCCAAGCCCAAAGCCATCAATAGATTTATTTCTTGATTTATTAGTCATATAAAAAGGTTCAAATATCTTAGTCAATTCATCTTTTGATATTCCAATCCCTGTATCCTTAATAATAATTTGTCTACTATTAAGGATTATCTTTATTTCCTTAACATTACTGCCCATGACTGCTTTAATTGAATTATCTACAAAATTAGTAATAAGAATAAATACAAGCTCCCTATCACTGTAAATTTCAAAGTCCTTACCTTCAATAATAATATGAATATCAAAATCTTTAATCTTCATATCCATACTACTTTTAACTTCTTCTATCATTTCTAATGCACTAAAATTGCTCAGGTTCAATGATTTTTCATCTAATGTTATAAGGGTTATAAGATTAGATGCAAGGCTTAATATCCTTTTCCCTTCTCTATTTATATTTTCAAAAGCTCTAAAAATCAACTTAAAATCTTCTACTCTCTTCTTAAGCATTAGATCTGAATATCCTATGATTGATGTCAAAGGAGTTCTTATTTCATGGGTAAGATTATTTATAAATCTTTGTTTTTCATTATTGCTCTCTTGAAGTTCCTGAATCTTATTTTGAATTTCAGTATTCATTAATGAGAAATTATTGGAAATTTCATTAATTTCATAAATGTTGCTCTTATACTTTAATTTCTTATTATAATTTCCATTAATTACTTCATTCATACTACTTATTAAACTATAAATAGGCTTAGTTATATCATCAGATATAAAATAAATTATTACCAAAAGAAATATTCCACCTATTATATTTAATTTTATAAGAATGCTATACTCTTTAAGCTTATCCTTATATAAATTATCTAGGTTATTTATATATGTAAAATAATATGTATTATTATTAACATCAATATTATTATTTATTAAAAGAACCTTGTCATTTCCCTTTTTATAAACAAGGTAATTAGTCATGGTTCCATTAATATTATAAATATCATCATTCCATATTTTATTAGTATATTTATCTGAAGTTGAATATACAAGATCCTTATCCAAATTCCTAAACTCTAAAATCACATTAGAATCACTATTATTCTTAAAATAAAAATCACTTTTAATCTTTAAAATATCCTTATCTTCAAAGAAAATATTCTTTGCATTTTCATTTGATTTTATATTTGCATAAATTACAGAATACTCACTTAATGAATTATTAATAGTATTTTCAAGTATAATATTAAAATTAGATTCCATAAGTATAATTCCATAAATATTTATGGTTACAAAAAATAATGCACAAAAATATAAGAGTAACTTATTTTTTAATTTCATCCTATCAACCTCAGCTTTTCAGAATATACCCAACTTTATATACAGTTTTTAAATAATCCTTTAAATCAAGTTTATCTCTAAGCTGCTTAACATGCATATCAACGGTTCTTGTTTCTCCAAAAAAGTCATATCCCCATATCTTTTCAAGCAGCACCTCTCTTGTAAGAACATTATTAATATTATTAGCAAACATCATCAAAAGATTGTACTCCTTCACTGTTAAAGGTACTACCTTCCCATAAGCCTTTACCAATCTTTCATTTGGATGAATTATAATATGTTCATATTTTATTATATTATCAATTGTATCTTCATTTGTTCTTCTTAATACTACTTCTATTCTTGCAAGAAGTTCTAAAGGTTCAAAAGGCTTTGTTATATAATCCTCTGCTCCAAGCTTTAATCCTAAAATCTTATCCTGAAGCTGTGACTTAGCAGATAAAAAAATAACAGGTATTCTTTTATCCTCAATCATCTTAATAAGAGTAAATCCATCAATTTTAGGAATCATTATATCTAAAAGAATCAAATCATAATGTTCATGCTGTATCTTATTAAATGCTATTTCACCATCTTCTGCAATATCAGTTTCATATTGTTCCATTTGAAGAGTAAGTTCAATAAGGCCTTGTATTCCTATATCATCTTCAACTATTAATATTCTTCTTTTCATATGTATTTATCCTCCAAAAAAGCTTCATTTGTTACTTTTGTACTTTTCATATCTCCTTTCAAACTTTTATTTAGTTTTTATCCTTTCATTATTATAATATCATATAAAGTTTATTCTTTACTTAATATTAAATTTTACAACTTCATTACAATTATAAAAAAAATACTATAAATCTCTCTAGTATCATAAAGCTTGTCACGCGACAAATACTTTAGAAAATAGGGGGAAATAATAAGATGAACGAACACAAAAGACAACATAATAAGATAAACGAGCATAAAACACACAAAAAAATGCACAAACATAGAAGAAAAATCACCTTATATAGATATAGATACTTAATAGCCATTATTCTACTTGGAGGATTAATAGCTTAACCATTAGTGAATAAATCTCCCAAAATAAATACTGTTGTTTCTGCAAAAACACAGGATGAAGAAACACAGAATACCCAAGAAGAAGCTAAAGAACAAGATGAAACAACAGAAACATCTGATGCAGCAGATACTCATAATGATACAGATATAATCCCTGGAAAAAATCTTACTTATGAAGGTGAAAAATACTCAATTCCAGCATCTGAAGTACAAAAGATTGTTAATGGTCATAGAATAGATGATAACAAATACGTTTTTTTAACTTTTGATGATGGCCCTAGTCCAAATACTGAAAAAGTTCTAGATATATTAAAAGAAAAAGGCGTACATGCTACATTCTTCATTCTAGGAGAAAATCTTGCAAAAGGTGATACAATAAAAGAATTATTAAAAAGAAGTATTTCTGAAGGAAATGCCATTGGAAATCATACATATACTCATGATTTTAAGAAGCTTTATCCTAATAACAGTGTAAACACAGATATATATATGAATGAATATAATCAAACAAGTGAACTTATGAAATCTGTTTTAGGAGATCAATTTAATACTAAAGTCATAAGAATGCCTGGTGGTCGTAACAGTAGAGCATATTATCATGACCCTAACCTAAAATCTTTTGATGAGACATTAACATCAGATGGTATTGTAAGCATAGACTGGAACGTAGAAAATGGTGATGCAGAGGGTAAAAATTATTCTGTAGATCAATTATACAATAATGCAGTGAAGGAATCTCAAGGTATGAATCAAATAGTAATTTTAATGCATGATACATACGGAAAAGGTAAAACAGTGGAAATGCTTCCCAGACTTATAGATTACTATAAAAATAATGGATATGAATTTAAAACTATTGAATCTAATTAATAAAATAAATCTAATAATAAATTCTCTAGACTATTATAAAAACCTGGAGAATTTATTTATATTTCTATTATTTTAATTCTGCTTTTTCGCTCTATAAATCCATATTATTTAATAACTCTTTTAATGATTTAAGCTCATTTTTAGACAAAGTAATTCCCTTGCCTATCTTTTCATGTTCAGGTGCCCAGTCTCTTATATCGTATTTTGCTTCTTTTCCATTCCATGAAACAAGGTTAAGTTCTTTAGTCCATCCTTTGTTGCTTTCAGAAACCACTCCTAATTCCTCTTCTATTTCATACTTTATATCTGCCATAATATCACCTTTTCTTTTTATTGTATTCTATACTCATAAGCTTATATCTATTTTTATTATTTCCAATAATTACTTCGAATACACAGCCTATTTTATTTTGTACATTACACAATGCCTGTCCCACTGGAGATTTTACCGATATTTTATTATCTAGTGCATTTTTATTTTCATCTGCTACTATAGTTATATTCAATAATTCATTAGATTTTAAATCTAATAGCTTAATATCTCTATTCAGCAACTCCTTTTCAAACATATGTTGCCCTATTTTATTATTCTTTTCTTTTATATTGCTGCTTCCATATGCTATCGTAATACCACTTATATCACTATCTTTGTTATTTTTATAAAAGCTACAATACATTCTTCCAACGCATTTACATTGATACATTTGTATAGAACTGTTCTTACAAATATCTTCTTTAATTATATACACAGTATTTTCTTCTTTTCCTGCCACGAGGTCCTATATATTCTAAATGTGCTAGTGTGCCCTGCATTTCTCTAATACCCATAGACTTCTGCTCCCATTTTTAACTCTATATACTATGTATACTCTCGTTTATACTTTAAAATTCAATACAGTTTATAAGTATTTAAATAAGCTTTTTTAATCATATATAAATAAATTATCTATACTTATTCCATCAAAAACCCAAATTCATAAATCATAGTTCTCATTTTTTCTTCTAACTCACGCATACATTTATTAAAATCTTCTAAATTTTTTCTGATATATATTTTAAGCATTCTCTTAATTTGATACCATCCAGCATCCCATGTATTAATATTATATTCAGGATAAATATTATTAAATTCATCTCTATATTTGAAACTTTCATTTACTAATTTTTACCTTTTTCTAATACTTTCTGTGATTCATCAGGAAATTTAATTCTAGAAATAATGTCTAAATATAGAATTTTATCATTTCTTCGGAACATTATATATTAATTTTTCTCCTATATTAATAATCTTACCATTTTCAGAAAGTTCTTTAACTATAAACTTAAATTTATCTCTCTTATTACTTTTTCCAGATGTCCATACTGAAAATCCTATTCCCCATTGTGATGATACATTAGAAAAATAACTGGCATTAAATATAATACCTTTTTCATATTTAATATAATCTATCTGGAATTTTCTTATTTTTTGAATCAATACTATATAAAAATTCATAATCTTCATTTAAGAAATTGTACACAAACTTCTTAGAATTAACATTATAGTTTTCTCCTAATTCAAGGTCTATATTATCTAACGTTGAGCAATATAATTCGTCAAAATAATAATCCCTTATTTCTTCAACAATTTTTTTATATATTACAGAAGCCTTTGAAGGAGCAATATTCCAATTTAATTGTTTTCTACAAAAAACAACTCTCTCAATACCAAATGAAAAAAGTTGTTTTTCAAAATGTGTTTTCCCTTGTATTTCTCCATGCTCTTTAACAATTTTATATCTTATGTAATCTACAATATCTAGAACCTTTTTCAGTCTACTCTTTCTCACTATGTACAAATATAACTCAACTAATAAAATTAGCACTCTAAACTTTTTTCTCATATCATTATTTTATTTAACATAAAACTCTATTATATCTCCATCCTCAAACTGATTTAATTTACAATTCCACAAATCCACCTTACTTGCCATACCAGCAGAATTAGGCTTTACTCTTGCATTACAGTATCTTATATCATTATGTATCATAATATTTTCAATATATTTCAAGACCATTTTATCTTTAGTTTTATCCCCAGTATTTATTGATTTTAACAGTAGATTTTCAATATTTTCTTTATTAACTATCAGATTAAATTCATATGCTTTTTTATTCTTTTCAATTTTATCTTTATGAGATAATTCCATAAGTCCAGATGAATTTACCTTGTTTTCTAATTCTTTCAGATTATTAAATCTGTATATTAATTCCTCTAATATAGCATCATCTTTTATATATTTCTTAACTTCATATCCATTTTGCTCTGCCCAGTCATAGTTGAATATATTTCCGTTTATATGTTTCTTTAAGAAATCATCATATTTTACATAAAGATATATTTGTCCTGATTCATCCTTATTTATAATAGTTTCGCTTCTTACATCAATTTTTCTACATCCAATAATAAATAATGACATTATTATAATAGCTAACAGCAAAATAATCCTTTTACTTCTTAACATTATGGCAAGACCTCCGTTACTGAAAACTTATAAAAATCTATAAAAAATTATAAAATCTTATGTTTCATTCCTTTTTCAATGTATCTGC
>NZ_JABAGC010000067.1 GCF_012843905.1 Clostridium sp. SM-530-WT-3G | reverse complement strand
TCTCTATATAATTTTACTATAATTATTACATTTTCGGAATTTATTTGCTCGAAATATTTTTACTCTTTAGAGCTGACAATAAATCAATTGCAGAGATAAAAGATAATAATAATGAACGTTGGACTATAAAACAGATGGAAGCACAGCGTAAGAGTTTAGAAGCAAGACTTGAGTCATTAAAAAGAGAAGGGTATAAGGATGATATCATTACTTTTGAAGAGCTTGGGGTGGATGCAATTTTTCTTGATGAAGCACATGAGTATAAGAATTTATCATTTACTACGAAGATGACTAGAGTGGCAGGTATCAATCCAAATGGTGCAAAAAAATCATTGGACATGTTTTTGAAGATTCGATACATACAGGAGATGACGCCTGGTAAAAATATTGTTTTTGCAACAGGAACGCCTATTAGTAATACAATGGGAGAAATGTATATTATGCAAAAATACTTACAGATGGATCGATTAAAGGAGCTTGGAATCTATCACTTTGATTCATGGGCAGCTAACTTTGGTGAAACTGTCACAAGTATGGAACTTACGCCTGATGGAGGTGGATATCGTGAAAAAACCAGATTTGCAAAATTTGTGAATTTGCCAGAACTTTTAACATTATTTCACGAATTTGCAGATGTTCAACTTCCGGAGATGTTAAATCTGAAAGTACCGAAGCTAAAAAATGGACGTTTTACTATTGTGGAAAGTGAGCCAAATGAGGATGTTAAAGCTATTATGAATGACTTTGTGTCAAGAGCAGAAGCTATACATAATCATCAGGTAGATCCATCTCAAGATAACATGTTAAAAATTTGCCATGATGCAAAACTTTTATCTACGGATATTCGTCTGATAGATTCGGCAGCGCATAATGATGAGAATTCTAAGTTGAATGTATGTGTGAGAAATGTAGTAGCAAAATATGAGGAATTTAACGACAGAAAAGCAACTCAGATTGTGTTCTGCGATATTGGGGTTCCTGGGAAAAAATCATCTTTTTGTGTATATGATTATTTAAAAGAACAGATGGTAGCAGCCGGAATACCATCAGAAGAAATATGCTATATTCATGATGCAAAAAATGATATGCAGAGAGAAGCAATGTTTGCAGATCTAAGAAATGGAAAGAAGAGAGTTATTATTGGTAGTACCGGAAAGATGGGAACTGGAACGAATATTCAGGAAAGACTTTGTGCTATGCATGAAATAGATGTTCCATGGAGACCATCTGATGTAGGACGGATTTTGCGGACATTCAAAATAAAAAAGAATGTGGAGGTAACAGACAATGGCAAAATCATTATTTGAGGAACTGGGCGGCAAATACGAAAGGCAAGGGGATTATTTGATACCGTGCTTAACTGTACCCGCCGAAGAAGAACAGGCAATAGGCATCTGGGGGCAACGGCATTTAGATTATCTAAAACAGTACCGTAAAGTTACATACACCAATCTTCTTACAAGCGGCAGGCTAAACGCCTACCTTGCCGACATCAACAGACAGGCACAGGAACGCTTTGAAAGGCTCATAGAGGGTATGAAACAGGCACAGGGCATAACGGAACAGCTAAAGGCAGAAAACGCCTTAGAATGGACAGGATGCCTCAATAACATAAGGGCTTGTGCGAGGGAGATTGTGGAAAAGGAAATTATTTTTGCATAAACAGATGATTAGTGGCAGGGGGAAATCCTGCCGCTTTTTCTGCTTTAGTTTGTCAGCTTGACAAATAAAGGGTTAAGGAATATAATTAGATTCAGTATTATACAAGGAGTTAATAAATATGCGGCAAGGTATTCTTAAATAAACTGTCAATTTGATAGTGGGAACAAAAAGTAGCAGTCCCGTTTCACTTTTAATATGGGGCTTAGTTTTTTGTACCCAGTTTAAGAATACTTTTATCATGTAATTTTATATGCCCGAAAACATATAAGTGTTTTGGGGCTATTGGAGTTATTTACCCAGTGATAGGAGTATTTATAACTGGGTATTTTTATGCCCTTTTTTGGGTGTTGATAGGAGGAAAATCACATGAAAATAATTAACTTAGGCATTCTGGCTCACGTTGACGCAGGAAAGACAACATTAACGGAAAGTTTATTGTATACCAGTGGTGCAATTGCAGAACCAGGGAGCGTAGATGAAGGCACAACAAGGACAGATACAATGAATTTGGAGCGTCAAAGGGGAATCACTATCCAGACAGCAGTGACATCTTTTCAGTGGGAGGATGTAAAAGTCAACATTATAGATACGCCAGGCCATATGGATTTTTTGGCGGAAGTATACCGTTCTTTATCCGTATTAGACGGAGCAGTATTATTAGTTTCTGCAAAGGATGGCATACAGGCACAGACCCGTATACTGTTTCATGCACTACAGATAATGAAGATTCCGACAATTTTTTTCATCAATAAAATTGACCAAGAGGGGATTGATTTGCCAATGGTATATCGGGAAATGAAAGCAAAGCTTTCTTCGGAAATTATAGTGAAGCAAAAGGTTGGGCAGCATCCCCATATAAATGTAACGGACAATGACGATATGGAACAGTGGGATGCGGTAATTATGGGAAACGATGAACTATTAGAGAAATATATGTCAGGGAAACCGTTTAAAATGTCAGAACTGGAACAGGAAGAAAACAGGAGATTCCAAAACGGAACGTTATTTCCCGTTTATCACGGAAGCGCTAAAAACAATCTGGGGATTCGGCAGCTTATAGAAGTAATTGCCAGTAAATTTTATTCATCAACGCCTGAAGGTCAATCTGAACTATGCGGGCAGGTTTTTAAGATTGAATATTCAGAGAAAAGGCGGCGTTTTGTTTATGTGCGTATATATAGCGGAACATTGCATTTGAGGGATGTTATTAGAATATCTGAAAAAGAGAAAATAAAAATCACAGAGATGTATGTTCCGACAAACGGTGAATTATATTCATCCGATACAGCCTGCTCTGGTGATATTGTAATTTTACCAAATGATGTTTTGCAGCTAAACAGTATTTTGGGGAACGAAATACTGTTGCCGCAGAGAAAATTTATTGAAAATCCTCTCCCTATGCTCCAAACAACGATTGCAGTAAAGAAATCTGAACAGCGGGAAATATTGCTTGGGGCACTTACAGAAATTTCAGATGTCGACCCTCTTTTAAAATATTATGTGGATACTACAACGCATGAGATTATACTTTCTTTTTTGGGGAATGTGCAGATGGAAGTCATTTGTGCCATCCTTGAGGAAAAATATCATGTGGAGGCAGAAATAAAAGAGCCTACTGTTATATATATGGAAAGACCGCTTAGAAAAGCAGAATATACCATCCACATAGAAGTCCCGCCAAATCCTTTCTGGGCTTCTGTCGGGTTGTCCATAGAGCCGCTCCCTATTGGAAGCGGAGTGCAGTATGAAAGCAGAGTTTCACTTGGATATTTAAATCAATCGTTCCAAAATGCGGTTATGGAGGGGGTTCTTTATGGCTGCGAGCAGGGGCTGTATGGATGGAAAGTGACAGACTGTAAAATCTGTTTTGAATATGGATTGTATTATAGTCCTGTAAGTACCCCCGCAGACTTTCGGCTGCTTTCCCCTATCGTATTGGAGCAGGCTTTAAAAAAAGCAGGGACAGAACTATTAGAGCCATATCTCCACTTTGAAATTTATGCACCGCAGGAATATCTCTCACGGGCGTATCATGATGCTCCAAGGTATTGTGCAGATATTGTAAGTACTCAGATAAAGAATGACGAGGTCATTCTGAAAGGAGAAATCCCTGCTAGATGTATTCAAGAATACAGGAACGATTTAACTTATTTCACAAATGGGCAGGGAGTCTGCTTGACAGAGTTAAAAGGATACCAGCCAGCTATTGGTAAATTTATTTGCCAACCCCGCCGCCCGAATAGCCGTATAGATAAGGTTCGGCATATGTTCCACAAGTTAGCTTAACAGCTTGCAAAAGTCATATAAAATGAGATTTGAAAGGATTAGAGACTAATTATGATGAAATGCTAATGGATATTGTGTCCTGTTTGTGGGAGCAAAACCCGTAATAAAATTAGGAAGGACACTGTTTTGGAGAATTATCCCCTTTATTGTCCAAAATGCAGACAAGAAAGATTGATTAAAGTTGACAACTTGAAGATAACTGTCATCAAAGAGCCAGACGCTTAAGACGCAGAGCCGATGAAATTGTGGAACAATTCACGAATCATCGGCTCTTTTTGTTTCGTATTTGAAAGAACAAACTCACCAAATAAAAAAAACGATATTCGGGTGGGTTATTTTGTTATACCCTAAATTACCCTCTGAATTTGTTTTTAAATTTGGAGGGATTTTTTTATGTCCTTTTTTCGGGCAGTTATCTATCTGCTCATACGAAGCAAAATTTATCAATACATAGCATATCAGAGAACGGCAGGAAACCAGTTAAAAAAATTTCTGCCAGTGCAACGGTACTTCTCACCTTGAAAGTAGAAGTACAATCTCCATACAATAGAATTACTATTTCCTATAACCGTAAAGGTCACAGAGCCTTTGCGGTTTTTCTTTTGTCGATTTTTGTTGGAAAGTGCCGTAGGGCTGTTTCTGATATGCGGTGTCGTTCTCCGCCTCTCCATCTGGATTTTTTACATTTCAAAAATTCAGATGGGAGGTATTTATGGTGAAATATGCACCAAGAAAGGTATATATCAGAGAAAGTGGCGGCTATGTGGAATTATCCTACACGGAGTTCTGCCGTTGCAGGGAATCCGACCAGACCTATATGGACAAGCTGTTTATCCCCATTCAAGGCTGTCTGCTTGAAGTCGTGAGGGAGCAATACACAGACTTCTACCGTGACAAGGAACGGTGGCGTTATCTGCAAAAATTAGATACAAAGAATAGACTGCTATCTCTCGACGGATTTACGGACAGCGAGGGGAATCCTCTGGACTTTATCACTGATGAAGCGGTGGACATTGCAGAAACCGTTGTCAATGCGGTCATGGTGGACAGGCTGAAAGCCGCCCTGCCTTTGCTGTCGGATAGTGAACAGGAGCTGATACAGGCAATCTTTTTTGACGGACTTTCCGAGCGTGAAGTCGGGGCGAGGTTGGGCATAACCCAGAGCGTTGTAAACAAACGCAAAGCCAGAATCCTAATAAAACTAAGAAAGATAATAGAAAATTAAAATTTAAGGCGTTCAGCCCCCTTGTTTTTTCCTTTGGGAAGATGAGGGGGCTTTTCTCTGCCCTCTCAATCAATTCTGATTGGAGGAAGTAAGAATGGCATACAACCACGGACGGGAGGACAGGAAATGGCGTATCTGGAAAGAAGCGGAGGAAAAGCTGCTGCGTGAGTGCGGCGTTGATGAAGCGACCATTGAGCAGATACGCATGGCGGACAGGGCAGACTTCAATTCCAACAGGCGGTTTTACCGATGGACGAATGACGTTGCGGAATATCTTGAGGACATGGCAGGCAGGGAGCGGCAGGCGGAAGTGGGTACGGTTGCGGAGTTACTGGAAGAGATTGAGAGCGAAAATCTCTATCAAGTATTAGTCACGGTGGACGGGCGTACCTTGAAAATCGTCCTGCTGAAAATGCAGGGGTATTCCACAAAGGAGATTGCCCCGCTTGTGCATTTGACGACTGGTGCCATCTATGCGAGGTTAGACCATCTGCGGAAGAAGCTGCGGAAAATTTTATAGCTTCTAAAACAGCCTGCCATCCTGCGGGCTACTGGGTGAGGGATGGAAATCCCCTCACTCATTTTTTGCAGGAGGACAACAGGATGGCATACAGGGTTAAGGCATACACGCTTCGGGAGGAATCCACGGAAAGCGGCACAAGGTATTTTATCAGCTTTAAGGACGGGCAGGGCAAATCCCACGAGTTGGAAGTGTCGGAACAGTTCTTTATGGAGTTTCGGCAGATGGAGCGCAGGAACAGGAATCTTTTCTAATGGGACGAGCGGCACAGGGAGTTTAACGAGGTATGGGACGAAACCCTTTACAGACGGGCGTTGCGTGTGCCTAAGAGCCTTGATGAACGCATGGTTGAGGAAGAACGGAATGAAACGCTCTATAAGGCGGTTGGGAGCCTTCCAGAGATACAAAGGCGGCGTTTCCTGCTCTACTACGAGTATGAGTTCAATTTTTACCAAATCGCCGCTATGGAGCATTGCACCGCTTCGGCAATACAGAAATCTGTTGCGATTGCAAAGGAGAAAGTAAAGGCGGAAATTGAAGAAATATCTCCAACCGTGACCGACACCGCCCGAAAAAGAAATCTGTTTTTTATTTGTGTGGGATTGGCGGCATTACATACTCTCACTTTTTTCCGTGGGAGTAAATCTATTTTTAAGGAGGTCAACGCCTATGTGCAACGAAAACAAAGACACCGCCCGAAAGGAGGAAAGCCATGCAGAAGTTACAGACAGTCAACGCCGAAACGCTCCTTTCAGCTTTAAAGAGTAAATTTATTTATATGTTTAAAATCTTCTTAATTTCAGCTTTAATTTTTCAGAAAATTAAG
>NZ_JABAGC010000066.1 GCF_012843905.1 Clostridium sp. SM-530-WT-3G | reverse complement strand
ATAGCTATCCTAATTTTACTATTTTTAATTCTCTAATCTATATTCAATTTTTTAAAGATCAATTATGCTCATCTCTATGTTTATATTATTATATGAAAAAGCTAGTGGTTGGTTACATAATAAATAAAAGTATGGGTTTATTTCTGTATATTTATTTGATTTTATAGAAATAGGTTTACATAAAAATAAAATATCATTTGATTTATATAATGTATATATTTTTTGTTGAATATTTAAAAATTTATCATTTTTATTAAAGAAGAATATAAAATTATTATTTTATAATCTATATGATGTAAGATTGTATGCATTTTGATTTTGGCATATATTGAAATTAAAAAGTAAATATTGTAATATCATAGATAAGGGTAGATATTATTTTTTGCTATTATATAGTTAGAATTAAATAATATTAATTGATTATAGCTGATATTTTATATAAAGTAGCTAAAGCTTAAAAAATATGCAGATGAAGAGGAGAGTGTAATATGACTCAATTAAAAGACAATATAATTAATGATATTGAAGTATTTAGAGGGGAAGGGCATAAGTTTTTAAATAATGAACTTACTGTAATGCAGTTTAAACATCTTTCAGGGGGAATGGGAGCTTATGCAGAAAAAAGTAAAACTACTTTTATGGTAAGATTTAGAACTCCATCTGGAATAATAAATTTAGACCAAATGAAATGGTTTATTGGTAAAGCTAAAGAGAATAATCTTAGTAAGATTCATTTTACTACAAGACAAGCTATTCAATTTCATGGGTTATCTATTGATGCAGTATGTGATTTAATGAAAGAGGCTTTAGATGTGGGGATTTATACAAGAGGTGCAGGAGGAGATTTTCCAAGAAATGTTGCTATATCACCACTTAGCGGAGTAGAAATAAATGAAGCATTTGATGTTACTCCATATGCAATAGAAGTTAACAATTATTTTGTAAATAGAATAAGAGACTATAAACTTCCAAGAAAATTAAAAGTTTCATTCTCAAATTGTGATAAAGATGAAGCACACTGTAGTATGGTTGACTTAGGATTTTTAGCAGTAAATAATAATGGACAAAAGAAGTTTAAAGTATATGTTGGTGGAGGACTTGGAAATAATCCTAAAATAGGAGTTGCTTTAGATGAACTTATAGATCCAAATGAAGTATTGTATCATGTAGAAGCTATGACAAGATTATTTATGGCAGAAGGTGACTATAATAATAGAGCAAAAGCAAGAGTAAGATACATATTAGATAGAATGGGTGAAGAAGAATTTAAAAAATGTTACCAAAAACATTTAGCACAAGTTAAGGAAGAGGAAAAACTTGATATAAATGTTAATTTTGCAGAAGTTACAAAAGAAGGAATAAAAACTGATTTTACTCATAAGAGATTAATTCCACAAAAGCAAGATGGATTATATAGTGTTTATTTCCATCCATTTGGTGGTCAAGCAGAGCTTAAGGATTTAAATAATATATTTGAATTTATTAAATATGTTGATGATGTTCAATTAAGACTTTCTATGGCTGAAGGTATTTTTGTAAGAAATTTAAATGGTAAGGAAGCAGAAAAATTAATTGAAATTACACAAAATTGTGGAGGAGAAACTAGAATTGAGCAAAGTGTAGCTTGTATTGGAGCACCAACATGTCAGATTGGTATGGGAGCAAGCCAAACTATGGCTCAAAATATAATAGAATTCTTCAATGAAAAGGGATATTCAAAAGATGTATTACCAAGTATTCATATTTCAGGATGTGGTAATTCATGTGCATTCCATCAAGGGTCGTTAATAGGATTAACAGGTAAAAAGAAGAGAGTTGATGGTGTTATGGAGGATGCGTTTGAACTTCATATTAATGGAACTTTTGGAGAAGGTAATGTTAAGCTTGCAAAAGTATTTGGGTTAATTCTTGCAAAAGATATACCACAGTTTATGTATGAACTATCATTAATGGTTGAAGCTAAAAATATAGAATTCGAGAAATATGCAGAAAAATATGAAGAAGAAATTGCAAAATTAGTTGAGAAGTTTAACTAATGCAATACTTTTTGAATAAGATTAGGGTTTTCTATAAATTACCGAATAATTTATAATTGATTTAGATTACTTAACTAGGCATACAACATATGGGTATTAATAGTGTTTTAATAGCCATATGTTGTATTTTTTATTCCAATTATAAGTTAATAAAAGAATACTGTGAAATTTATTAAGACAGATGGAAAAAGAAAAATTTATATATAGATTATAATTGAGATATTAAATTTTAAGTTTTATAATTTAATATTTATTTTGCATTTACATGACGGACATATACTTTCATTTATAAATAATTTAGTAGTATAATTGTATCTTTCTATAAGAAGAGTACCACAATTTGGACAATAAGTATTATTATCTATACCTTGAACATTTCCTATATAAACATATTTTAAATATTTTTTTGCTATATCCTGAGCTTTTAATAATTTTTCTATATGTGTAGCTTCATTTTCCATTTTATATCTTGGAAAATATCGACTTAAATGAAGAGGAATATTTTCATCAACACTGCTTATGAATTGTGCAATTTCTTGTGATTCCTTTTCAGAATCATTTTCATCACTTACTAAAAGTGTAGTTATTTCAATGTGACATTTATTGCTACACCTCTTTATAGTTTCCAATACAGGTTCTAAAGAAGCACCACAGATTTTATTATAATATTTATTTGTATATGCCTTTAAGTCAATATTCATTGCATCAATATAAGGCAATAATTTTAAAAGTGGTTCTTCATTTATATATCCATTAGTAACTATGACTGTTGAAAAATCTGAGTGGTAGTCACTTACATTGCTGTATTTTTCCTTTATTGTTTTGCAGACGTCATACATATATTCGTACCACATAAAAGGTTCATTATAAGTAAATGCAATACCAGCATTATTATCTATTGTATCCATAAGTGAGATAAGCTTATTAACAGGTGTAAAATCAGAATACGGTCTTTTCTGGGATATTTCATAGTTTTGACAAAAACTGCAAGTCATGTTGCATCCAAAACTTCCAAGTGATAATATGTTTTTTGAAGGTTTAAAATTATATAGAGGTTTCTTTTCTATAGGGTCAACACCAGCTGAAGCAACTTCTCCATAATTTATTGTAACTGGAATATTATCTCTTATAGTTCGGAGTCTGCATGCTCCAAATTTACCTTCGGTTAAGATACAGTTATGAGGGCAGAGAGTACATTTTATTTTTAAAGTATCATCAACTTCGGTATCTATAATGCTTTTATTATTTTTAGGAGTTTTTATGACATCATAAAATAATAACTTTGAATCCATATTAATCACTCACTTCAGAATATCTTATTACTTCAAATTTTTCTATATTATAATCATCACTAAAATAATCAATTTCACCTTTATCACATGCAATTTGAAGTTGTTTTTCAACTGTATCAATTCCTTCTAAATCGGGAAGAAGAAGTCCTTTTTTATATCCTTTTGATACTATAACTCCATAATGTTTAGGATTGAGTTCTTCTTTTTCAGCTTTTACAGGAGTAGTAAGTATATCTACTGAAATATCTATATCATAAAGTTCTTCTTCTTCTACAGCTGGAAATCTTGGGTCATTCATAGCTGCACTTATGGAATTATTTATTATTTCTTTGGCAATGGAATCTGTAACAGGGAGAATTGTACCTATACATCCTCTTAGTGCGTCATATTTCTTTAATGAAACAAATACACCGCTTTTTTTGTTTAACAATTCGTCTGGAACATTTGATAAGTCAGTAATCTTTGAACCGTGAGAATAATAATACATAAGATTTTCTCTTGCAAGCTTTGTATAAGGATTATTGCTATTAAGCTTTTTCTTATATGATTTTTCTTTGTTTTTTAATAATAAATCTAAAAGGCTGTCTTCAGTACCTATAGTATCAAATCTCATTACTCCGTAGCCAACACCAAATGGACTTTCGTACGATAATAAATCTCCTTTTAATTTTTCAGTATCATGTGCGCCGAGCATTACATAAACAGAATTTAACCCACATTGACCAGCTTCATGAACCAATTTTTTATCCATAGTAAAAACGGAGTGTATATCACCATTTTTTAAATTATTTAAAAAGGAATTATCAAATTTTTCACCATAAGGAGAATATGAATAGGGGCCTTCATCCTTAAGCTTATGAGATAAATCACCACTTGCAATAATTACACATTTTCTATTTAATTCTTCAGCTGTTTTTTTACTTCCATACCAAATTTATATAGATTTATGTCGCCAATCATAGAATAGGTTATATGGACGAGTTTATAATCTGTATAATATTTATTTACAAAATATAAAGGTACCATTGTTCCATGATCTAAAGTGAATTCATGTCCATATCTACTTAAAGTATCTGAATTAACAAGTCCTGCAGGAACATCATCCTCATGACAGTTTAAGATAAGTCTTTCATTAAATTGAGTATCAAGCTCTATGTCCATTTTTACATTTATAGCTCTGAAATTTCTAAAATCACCATGAATTTTTTCTTCATTAGAAATTGAAACAGCATCGCTGAACATAGTTCCATGCGGTGTAATTACAATAATAGTTTCAGGTTTTAGTTCTGCGATTTCTTTTCCTATGGTATTACATGATGTTATTGTATTGTCTATTTTATGCTCTTCACCTTTACCTATACCAGGAATAATTATTGGTGGGTGAGGCATTAAATAACTTACGATTATATTTTTCATAATATATAGACTCCCTTCAATTATTGAAATTTATACACAGTAAATATATATATAAAAATACTATATATTTTATAAAATAGTTTTTACATTATTTATAAAATTATTGATGAGAAAATAAATTATATTATGTAACATATGTTACGACATTATATATAAAAATTAATTATAATGAACTTGTAGTTGAAATTGAATTAAATTAATTACCAATTAATAATATTGTGTAAAATAAATATATATAGTGAATTAAGGAGAAGAGTTATGATAACAAAAGATATGACTATAGGTGAAATAATAAGAGTTAAGGAAGATGCACCTCAAATATTAATGGGATTTGGAATGGGATGCATAGGATGCCCATCTTCACAAGCTGAAAGTTTAGAAGATGCTGCTGGTGTACATGGATTAAATGTTGAAGAATTATTAAAAGCATTAAATGCTTAATGTTTTAGTTTTAAGAAAGCTTAATAAATTTATGAATATGAGAACTCTCACTAGTTGGTTTAGTGAGAGTTTTTTACATAAAAAATAATGATTTTAGATTTTTTGTGTTAACAAAGTACAATTACTTGAATATGTTTAATATAAATAAATTAGATTGTCAAGAAAATAACTTATATTGGAATTTAATCCTTTACATGTTATAATTATTTAAATTAATTAACAATATGTGGGGGATATAAATGAGTAATTTTAGAGAGATTAAGGTAAATGAAATTAAAAATAATCCATTTGAAATGATAGGAACAGACTGGATGCTTATTACAGCTAAAAGAAATGATAAAGTTAATACTATGACGGCATCATGGGGAGGTCTAGGAGTAATATGGAATAAAAATGTAGTTACAGTTTATATAAGACCGCAGCGTTATACTAAAGAGTTTATAGATAATAGTGACACATTTTCAATAACAATTTTAGGTGATGATTACAGAAAGGAACTTTCGTATTTAGGTACTGTTTCTGGAAGGAATCAAGATAAAATAGTGAATACTGGTTTAACAGTTGTAGAAGATAATAATACACCATACTTTAATGAGGGAAGTTTAGTGTTTATATGTAAGAAACTATATGCTCAGGAGATGAATAAAGAATCCTTTGTGACTGATAATTTAGTTAATAATAATTATTTAAAAGAAGATTTTCATACTATGTATATAGGTGAAATAATGAAGGTATTAGTAAAAGAAGATTAATATAGGTTTAAGTGTGAAAATATTAAAAAGCAGAAACTATAAATTATTTTGTAGTTTTTGCTTTTTTATTTGAATGAAATATTATTAAAAATCGAATACATAAAAAAATTACAGGTTTATTTTGAAATATGGCACTAAAAGAAAAAAAATACCTAATATATAATAGATACAATTTTACGAAAGGATGATAATATGAATGCCTATACAGCTGTATTGTTAGGTACTGGAATAACATTTGCTGCAACAATATTCGGATCAGCAACAGTTTTTCTGTTTAAGGATAAAATAAACCCTAATTTTCAGAGAGGATTTTTAGGATTTGCTGCAGGAGTTATGATTGCAGCATCAGTTTTTTCACTTCTTATACCAGCAACTGAAATGGCAGCAGAACAAGGTGTAATAAAGTGGCTTCCAGCAGCAGGTGGATTCTTACTTGGTGGAATATTCCTGCTTGTTCTAGATAATATAATTCCACATGTCCATATTGAAGATAATATGCCAGAGGGCATAAAATCATCATTTAAGAGAACTACAATGCTTGTGTTTGCAGTAACACTTCATAATATACCTGAAGGGATGTCTGTAGGATTATGTTTTGCGTTAGCAGCGAGTGGAAGTTCTACCATGACTATGATGGCTTCATTTGCTTTAGCTATAGGAATAGCAATTCAAAATTTTCCAGAAGGGGCAGCAATTTCACTTCCACTAAAACAAGAGGGAATGTCCAAAGGTAAGTCATTTATTTATGGGGCATTGTCAGGAATTGTTGAACCCATAGGAGGCCTTATTACTGTAGCAATTGCAGGAACAGTGTCATATATATTGCCATGGCTATTAGGGTTTGCTGCAGGTGCTATGATATATGTTGTAGTTGAGGAGCTTATTCCGGAAGCACATACAGAAAGTCATACAGATGTTGGAACCATGGGAGTTATGATAGGATTTTTAATAATGATGATATTAGATATTGCACTTGGATAAGTGCTTGAATACATGTAAATAGATAGATATATATTCATTTACATGTATTTTTGTTAATTATATAGAAAAATAATATATTTTAGTAAATAATATCTTTCGAAATTCGACTAAATATGATAGGATATAATATGTAATAGTATAAACTAAAATTTTTGGACAAGCATTAATCTGTATGGTAAATTAAATAAACAAGATAGTGTAAAGTACGCTATGAAAATAATATTTAAAAATTTAATAGTTAAATAATCAATATAAGTAAAAAATAGTGA
>NZ_JABAGC010000065.1 GCF_012843905.1 Clostridium sp. SM-530-WT-3G | reverse complement strand
AGCGTGCAAGCTAACTCTTTGATAATCTAATTTTTTACATTTACTATCCTCATAGGGATAGTCTGCCCTTTTTTAGGTCATATTATTAATAGTTATCCTAATTTTACTATTTTTAATTCTCTAATCTATATTCAGTTTTTTAAAGATCAATTATGCTCATCTCTATAGAGTAAACGAAAAAATACCTCGCCCCCTATACAAAGGGACGAGGTTTAATCGCGATACCACCCTAATTCCATAAATAAAATCAACTCAAATTATATAAAATAATAAAGTTAAAATATTTATAGCTCTCCAGCTACGTACTAAATAATACGCTTTCCTTTTAACGGTGGAATCTCCGTTGAAACTTACTATTAAAATTTCAGTTTCACTTCTCCAAGATGATTTTCAGTAATACATTGAACATTGACTTTCATCATACATCAACTTTCTGTAGAACAATTTTTATTACCTACTTTTTCTTTTCATAGAATTTTTTTTCTAACTTTTTAAGTAATAATACACCTTTGTTTCTAACTTGTCAACATTTTAATTTACTTACTTGACTTGTGCATTAATTTAAGAAAATTTACCATTGGATTATAGTTGATATTTTACCAGTATAATTTTTCATAAAAAAGTAGCATATAAACCTCAAACATGCTAGATTTATGCTGACAACCTAAAATCTAAGGAGATTTATATGCTGACAACTATATTAAACCAAAATGAATTTATTAGCAACTATATTTTAGAGTTAAATCTGCCATATTCTTCTGCGATAAAGAATCATATGGTAAATTTAATATCTGGAATAATTGTAACCGAAGTCAATAAAACCATTTCTTCGGCTTATAACAAGCTTACATCAAATCGACACAGAAGTACTGGTTCAAGATTTCTAAGTTCATATTCATGGAATCATGAATATGTTACGGAAGAACGTATATTTCATGCAATTACTGAAATTTCTAATACTTGTGAAGACAATGGTGTTGGATTCCTGATTATTGATGATACTTTAAGTAAGAAAAACTAACTATTTGCTGGTTGATTCATGGTACACTTCAGCAAAAATTTTGCTTCACGGTTTAATAAATGGTTATCATACTATTGGTAGAATAAAATCTAACAGAGTTATCTATCCAGCTGGTATTAAAACTAATGTTGGAAAGTTTTCTTCATACATTAAAAGTAATGAAACTAGTGTAGTTACCGCTAGTAATAACAAGTACTATGTTTATAGATATGAAGGAAAACTCAATGATATAGAAAATGCTGTTGTACTTATAAGTTGGAATAAACAGGATTTATCTGATAAACCATCATTTATTATAAGTACTGATGTATCACTTGATAATAGAACTATAATTTCATATTACGAAAAGCGATGGGATATTGAAGTAAGCTATAGATATCATAAAACTGCTCTTGGTTTTGATGAATTTCAAATACAATCCTTAGAATCAATACATAGGTATTGGAGTATGATATTTCTAACATATACTTTTCTTGAGCTTTTCAGAATTAAATATGGTAAATTATATAAATTTAAAAATATTGGAGATGTAATATTACACTTCCGAAACAACTATTTGGTAAAAATAGTTGAATTTGCACATGAATGTGCAGATAACGGGATAAGTTTAAAGTCCACTATTTCCAAATTAGGACTAGTATCTTAAATTTTTCCTATTTACTGCACAAGTCTAGTTACTTATTATCAATATTTTCAATTGTTTATTTATAGTTTTTTAATATTTACAACAAATTTTTATACATATATCAAATACTCACACAAAAAAATAGCATTGGAAACCCAAATGCTATAAAATAAACTATTCTAATTTTTCTAATAAATTATTTAAACTATCTTTTAATTCTAACATTTCCTCATCAGACATATTTAATTTGCAGCACATCTGATCTGGTACGCAAGTTATATCCTCCTTAAGCTTTCTTCCTTCTTCAGTAAGCTCAACTACAACTACTCTGTCATCATTAACATCTCTATATCTTTTTATTAATCCCATATTTTCTATTTTCTTTAATAAAGGTGTTAAAGTCCCTGAATCAAGATGAAGTCTTTTACCAATTTCCTTAACTGTACTCTTTTCGTCTTCCCATAAAACAAGCATCGCTATGTATTGAGTATAAGTAAGATTAAATCTATCAAGGCATGATTTATATAATTTTATAACTTCTCTTGATGCTGCATATAAAGAAAAACATAGCTGATTATCAAGTTTTATTTTTTCATATTTGTCCATAGTAAAATCTCCTTAATCAAGTTTCTACTTACATTGTACTATAAATGCATATAATAAATCACCCATAATTTAATCTTATACATTCACTTCCATTAAATAATGCCCCAAATACGGCAAATGGTATCTGAGGCACACATGCATATTATAGATGTGATTTAATTACTTCAGTAATTCTATCCTTTGGTAAGAATCCTACAAGCATATCAACCTTAACGCCATCCTTGAATACCATCATAGTTGGAACACTTGCTATTTTAAATTCATCAGCTAAATCTGGACATTGATCTATATCAACTTTAATTACATTTACTTTTCCAGCCATTTCTTCACTAACTTGTTCAAGAACTGGAGCTAACATTTTACATGGTCCGCACCAAGTAGCAAAAAAGTCTACTAATACAACTCCACTTTTTATTTCTTCTCTGAATTCAGCACTATTAACTATCTTCATATTGCTATTCCTCCGTTAATCTGAAATTTCCAATAGTAAGCTCATATGGCTTACTGTAATAATTTATGTTTAATTGTTTATAAATATTTTTTACTTAATTACCTATAAGTATGCACATTAAAAATAATGTTTTTACAAAATTTAATTTTGCAAAATTTAATTTATATCATTATATTACTTTTTAAAACTTGTCTTGTCAATAGAAAAATACTCCATATAAAAATAATTATTAAATTAACAAAAATCAATAATTATTTTATATAGAGTACTCTTCTTTTTTTCCTAAATTTATTTAACTATTACTTTAAACTGGTCTAAAGAAATCTTATATTCATTTAACATCTCTATTGCAGTATCCCTAAATTCATTTTCATTACTCTTAATATTTATAATATCAAAAGTTCCAACTACTTTATTGCTGTTTTTATTGTGCTTATATTTTTTAGTCAATACTTCTGCAGTTTTTACAAGCAGGTCATTCCAGTCATCAACTTTAACAATATCATCTCTAAAAATAAATGCTTCTGGTTCTTTTCCTGTAAAGTCACTGAAAATAACAATTTCTTGACTGTTAGATATATTATTTTTACTATCTACATCCTTCTGTAGCTCATCCTCTTCTATTTCTTCAGTTTTTTTTTCCTCATTTTTATAATTATTTTTTTTATATTCTTCATCCATCCATAAAATATAATCCTGTATATTGTTGACCATTTTATATATTTCTATAGATGTATCTCGATATACCTGACTTAATTTAAAATTTCTATTTTCTTTAACAATTTCACTTGATCTATCTTCAATATAATCAATTGTCTTTTCAAGAATATCAGATAAATTTAAAAGTCCATCTTTAATATCCTCAGAAACTATAGGAAAATTTTTAATTACATATTCCATAGTACCAGCATCCAATAGTGATAAGCTTTTCACCTTAGATTTATTTGTGTTCTCAAGTTCCTTTGGTACAATCTTCACTTCATTGGCTTGGCTTATTTTTTCTTCTTTCACATCTTCCTTTTTAAAAAATACCATATACCTCAACCCCATTCATAATTCTTTTTATATATTTTACCATATTTTAACACACAAAAATAAGAGCTATTTAATAAATTATACAGATAATATAATCCTTATATTCATTAAATAGCTCTACATATTTTATTTATTCTTACTATTAATTATTTTCACAATATTCTTCAATAGTTTCAGCAACAACTTTTGCTTGAGCAACAGCATTAACTACAGTTTTAGCACCTGTAACTACATCTCCAGATGCAAATACACCTTCTTTAGTTGTATGACCTTTATCATCAGTTACAAGAAGTCCCCATTTATTTGTATCAAGTTCAGTTGTATTTGATACTATATTGCTCTTAGGACTTTGGCTAACTGCAATGATAACAGAATCACATTCGATAAATTCTTCTTTACCTTCAAGAATCTTAGTAGATACTCTTCCATCTTCTCCTACAACATTTTCAGTGCATGCTACTTTTATTCCTTGCTCTGTTATTTCAAGAGGAGCTTTAAATAAATCAAACTTAACTTGGTCTTCTTTAGCTTCTTTAATTTCTTGTTTTGTAGCAGGCATATCATCAAAGCCTTTTCTGTAAACAATAGTAACATCTGCACCATTTCTCTTAGCCACTCTGGCTGCATCCATAGCAACATTTCCAGCTCCTATTACTACAACCTTTCTGCCTAATCTATAAGTGCTTGGCGATTTTAAATAATCTATTGCATAATGTACATTACCAAGAGTTTCACCTTTTATATTAAGAGTCTTAGGATTCCATACCCCAGTTCCTATAAATATTGCTTTGTATCCATCTTCTTTTAATCTATCAATACTTATAACTGGTCCAATTAATGTATTAGGTCTTATTCTAACACCAAGTTCTATTAATTTTTCTTCCATAGCATCAATTATTGAATTTGAAAGTCTGTATTCAGGTATCCCGTATCTAAGTACTCCTCCAATTTTTTCATGAGCATCAAATATAGTAACCTTATATCCCTTTTGAGCTAATATGAAAGCAACTGTAATACCAGCAGGTCCTCCACCTACAACTGCAATTCTATCTTTATTTTTATCTACATTCTCTACTTTCAAATTATCTAAATACCTTTGAGATATTTCATATTCCATATCATGAAACCTTATAGGTTCTCCCTTTATTCCTCTTATACAGTTTCCTTTACATTGATCTTCATGTGGACATACTAATGCACATACTACTGATAATGGATTATTTTCAAATAACATCTTACCAGCTTCATCAAGGTTTCCTTCTTTATAAAGTGAAATTATTTCAGGAATAGGAGTACTTATAGGACAGTTTTCCTTACATCTTGGTTTCTTACAAAAAAGACATCTATCAGCTTCATCTTTGAATTGTATCATTATTATTTCTCCTCTTCTCATGTTAATTACATATAAATCTTATGTGTAAATTATTAAACTTTCATTTAAAATTAATTTTATATAAATTATTTAAATAAATCAATAAATCATATAACTAATATTTTTCACTGCTTAATAAATATAGTCCACAATTACTATTGATTACCTCAATTATGTAATTTATACTTAAATAAATATCCTATATTAAAGGAGGTTTAAAAATGGGTAATTCAAAAGGAGGAAATAATATGTGGATTTTATTTGCTATTTTATCTGCATTTTTTGCAGCTACAACCTCAATACTCGCTAAAATCGGTATTGAAGGCATAAGTTCTAATCTGGCCACTGCCATAAGAACCATAGTAGTTTTAATTATGGCATGGGGTATTGTATTTTTCACAGGAACTCATAATCAGATTTCAAGTATAGGTACAAAAAGCTGGATCTTTTTAATACTTTCGGGAATTGCAACAGGCCTATCCTGGTTATTTTATTACAAAGCTCTTCAAATAGGTGAAGCTTCAAAAGTTGTACCTATAGATAAATTTAGTGTTGTTATCAGCATGATTATGGCATTTATAATACTAAAGGAAACTGTCACTATAAAAACAATTCTTGGTGGTGTATTCATAACAATTGGTACTTTTATAATGATACTTTAGTATACATGAATTTTTTTATAATTTAAGAGATGTATGTAAACATGGCTTACTACTTCTCATAATTATATTTAATAAATTATTGACTCTAATTTTTACCCTCAAAATCAATTAATTCATTCCTACTTATATAAGGATTTCTATATCTATTCTTTTTAATTGTAGATTTTCCTATATTTATGGCTTCTTTAGGACATATATTAATACATGCCATACAGTCTACACACTTTCCATTCCACTGTGGCTTTCCATCTACAAGTTTTACATTATCTATAGGGCATATTTTTTCACACATGCCACAACTTATACATTTATCATTAACATTAAACTTTTTATCTCTATCTCTTAATATTTTTACAAATATATTATATTCAAAGTCAATAATTTTACCTTTAAATTGTTTAATATTATTTTCTTTGTTCTTTACTGATTCTGCAAACTGATCTATTATATCATCATACTTTCCTATAGCTTCTTTAGCCCTACTCTCTGTTGGATTAGTTCCTAGCCTTGTATAGTTTGATATATATCTAACTTCAAGAGAATTATTTAAAGTTCTTCCAAGTAGCTTGCTAACCTGATAAAAAGAAGCATCAGACTTTCCTCCACCTGAAACTCCTATAGTAAAAATATATGAATCCGGATTTATTTTTAAATGCTCAAAGAAGCTATGAGCTAAAATTGGAAGTCCCGCATAGTGAATAGGATAAATAAATCCTATAACATCATCATCTATGTTATAGTTCTGTTTTTTATATTCCTGTGAAATAGATAAAAGTTCACATTTTTCAAAATGAGACTGTACTTTCTTAGCCACATAAAGACAATTTCCTGTTGATGTATAAACAAATATTTTCATAATATTATCTCCATTTCTTATATTAATTCTTTTTTAAAATATTTTGATACTTTCCTATTAATGGAGTTACTAATTTTCTTGGTAACATAACAAATACCTTATATTGTAATCCTGGTATTATAGTAGTCTTATTCTTCATAAGCCCTTTATATGCTTTTTTAGCAACATAACTTGGTTTCATAGCTGTAGGATTATCTTTTTTTCCTGCATTCTTAGAAAAATTAGTCTTAGTAGCTCCAGGGCATAAAGCTGAAACTTTAATATTATAAGGTTTAAGTTCAACTGCAAGTGCTTCTGTAAATGATAATACATAAGCCTTTGTAGCATAATAAACTGCTGTATATGGGCCTGGATGATATGCTCCTGTTGAAGCTACATTTAGTATTTTTCCACTTCTTCTCTTTACCATTTCCTTTGCAAATAATTTAGTTAAAATAGTAAGGCTATCCATATTAAGCTCCATTATAGATTCATCTTTTTCTAAATCCTCTTTTAAAAACTCACCAACATAACCTGCTCCTGCATTATTTATAAGAATATCTACTTGAATATTTTTTGATTTAACTTCATTAAATAATTCAGCAGCACTATTTTTTTGACTTAAATCTTTTTCAAAAATACTAACATTAATTCCATATTTCTTTTCAAAATCTATTTTTATTGACTCCATCATATTCTTATTTCGTGCTGATATTATAAGGTTATACTTATTTTCTGCAAATATTTTAGCCAATTCATACCCTATTCCACTAGTTGCTCCAGTAATCAGGACATTTTCTTTCATATGGTAAACCTCCTTATAAAATTCCTCTTAATATTTTATAATTTGATACATATCGAATTATAAAACAATTCTTACCCTATATTATAAATAATTTATAAATATCAAATATGGTATAAATTTCCTTAATCTATATTATCTTTATAACTATCTCTTTCTATTTTAAGCATACTGTATGCCTTATCAATTAATTCTTGGTTAGCCCTTGCAATGAGGAATTTCCCCTTTTTTTCAGTGACTATAAGCCCTGCATTTAAAAGTTCTTTTAAATGGTGAGATATTGTAGGGGCTCCAATATTGAATTTATTAATTATATCTGTAATGAAACAACAGCATTCACATTCATTATTTTCAAATGACTTTTCACTAGATTTTAAAATCTGAAGATATATTTCTAATCTATTTTCATTAGATAATGCTTTAAATATATTAGCCAACTCTTTTGTGTCCATACTTCCCTCCATACAGTTTTTATATATTAATTTCATGTTTTCATACCAATACTTCGATTCTTATCGAATTATAATAATATACCTCCTTGTTTTATATGTCAATAAAATCTTATCCCCCAATATCGACACTCTTTAAACATAACTACTATTATAAATAAATTACCTATAAGTTATATATACTCTAATAAATACTTATTTATACCAAAAAAGAGGATAAGCAGTGTGCGATACTTATCCCCTATAAAATATATGATGTATGTTTGACTATATAATTTTTATATTCATGGAAATTGACATTTAAGTTAATTTATTTTTAGTTTCAAAGTCAATCTGATTAGTAATTTTAATCTTCAAGAGCTTGAGCTAAATCATAAATAATATCATCTATATGCTCAGTTCCAATTGAAAGACGAACTGTATTTGGTTTAATTCCCTGCTCTGCTAATTCTTCTTCATTTAATTGAGAATGTGTTGTACTTGCTGGATGAATAACTAATGACTTAACATCAGCTACATTTGCAAGTAATGAGAATATTTGAAGCTTATCTATAAATTGTTTAGCTTCCTTTTCTCCACCTTTAACTTCAATAGTGAATATTGAACCTGCTCCCTTAGGGAAATACTTTTTATACAATTCATAATCAGGACTATCTGGTAATGATGGATGATTTACTTTTTCAATCTTTGGATGATTCTTTAAGAAATCAACTACCTTTAATGCATTTTCTACGTGTCTTTCTAATCTAAGTGACAATGTTTCAAGACCTTGTAATAATATGAATGCATTAAATGGACTTATTGTTGCTCCAGTATCTCTAAGTAATATCGCTCTTATTCTTGTCACATAAGCTGCTGCTCCAACTGCTTCTGCAAACTTAATACCATGATAGCTTGGGTCTGGTTCTGTTAATTGAGGGAACTTTCCACTTCCAATCCAGTCAAACTTACCTGAATCTACTATTACACCTCCAAGTGAAGTACCATGTCCACCAATAAATTTAGTTGCTGAATGAACCACAATATCTGCTCCATGTTCAATTGGTCTGAAAAGATATGGAGTTCCAAAAGTATTATCAACAATTAATGGAATCTTATGCTTATGTGCTATTTGTGCTACTGCCTCAACATCAATAATATTAGAATTTGGATTTCCTAATGTTTCTATATAAACAGCCTTTGTATTTTCCTTAATAGCCTCTTCAAAATTCGATACATCTTCAGGATCAACAAAAGTTGTAGTAACTCCATAACTTGAAAGAGTATGTGCCAAAAGATTATATGAGCCTCCATATATGGTTTTAGCTGCTACTATATGATCTCCAGTTCTAGTTATATTTTGAATTGCATATGTTACTGCTGCTGCCCCTGATGATACTGCAAGTCCTGCAACTCCTCCTTCTAATGCTGCCACTCTATCTTCAAAAACACCTTGTGTTGAATTTGTTAATCTTCCATAAATATTGCCTGGATCTTGAAGCCCAAATCTTGCTGCTGCATGTTCGCAGTTTCTAAAAACATAAGAAGTTGTTTGATAAATTGGTACAGCTCTTGAATCTGTTGCTGGATCAGGATTTTCTTGTCCTACATGTAATTGTAATGTTTCAAATTTTAATTTTCTTTCTTCATTTCTACTCATAATTTTTTGCCCCCATTTACTTTTTATAATTTAATATTGCTTTCGTTTAAATCATATATTCATGATAATTTTACTATGATTTGAAGTCTAAAATAGCTGCCTAAAAGTATAAATAAAAGTTCATATTTTCATCTGCATTTAGATACATTTCTGTACATGTATTTATTTGCTAATAACTTATTTAATCCCTCCTTGCTTTTATATCTCCAAAACTAAAAGCTGTTTTCAAGATAAAATGAAAACAGCTTAATAAATCTAATTAATATTTTATCTCTCAGAAAAATATATTTCTGCAGGAATTAGCACCTTAAACTAAATATATATGATATATAATTCAGGTTGCCAGACATCATAGGGCCAGTCCCTCCGTCTTTCTTGATAAAAACTTTTTATTTAATTTTTAGTATTCTCATTGAATTGCCATGAATCAATAATACAAATTTTTCCTGTATGTGTCAATACTTTTTTTGAAAATATTTCTATCTATTTGAAAAGTGTATATTTTAATAATTATTTTTAAATGCTAAAAAGGATAGTTATTTCTAACTATCCTATACTTACCTGGCAACGTCCTACTCTTCCACACGGTCTCCCATGCA
>NZ_JABAGC010000064.1 GCF_012843905.1 Clostridium sp. SM-530-WT-3G | reverse complement strand
ATCTCTATATAATTTTACTATAATTATTACATTTTCGGAATTTATTTGCTCGAAATATTTTTACTCTTTAGAGCTGACGACTTATGAAAATTTATGTGTTATAAATAATATTTTTATGCAATAAATAAAATAAATGCAAAAATAAAAATATTACTTCTATTTTTTAAAAATTTTATACAAATTTCCCTTAATAATAAATAAAGTTAATAATTAATTATTTACATAATTTAATTTTTAAATGTAGAATTTATCGTGTTATAATAAATTCTACATTTCATATGAGACGAGGTGATTATTATTACTATTGAACAAATTCAATACTTTTTGGCAGTAAAGCAATTTAATAATTTTTCTAATGCTGCCAATGAACTTTGTATTTCTCAGTCATCTTTATCTAAACAGATTAAATCTTTAGAAAATGAACTAGATATATTATTAGATGTTAACTTTCCACATACAGCTAGTGCAAAGAAACTTGCAACTAAGAATCCAACTATAACTGGTACATTAAGTCCAATTGCTAATACTACTGGTATAAATGGTGTAAGTAAAGCTATTACTGGTGCAGCCTTAACTTCTTCAGTTTGAGGTGCTTGAGCTGCCCATGCATGTACTCTTTTCTTCTTTTTCATAAAAATAGCTGGAATTACTATTGCAAATAATAATTGAACTCCTAAAGCAACAAATCCCCATTTTAAATATCCACCGTTATAGAAATGAGTTTGTTCTCCATTAATACCTAAGAAGAAAGCTTGATATTGATTAAATATTACTGGATTTATATAAAGTCCAGCACCTATTGATAATAAGAATGATACAATAGCTAATAACTTAGGTATTCCAAGTGATAGTAAAAAATGAAGTTAACTAATACTCCACCCCATCCTTCTGGACCTCCTTGGAATACTTTCTTTAAAGCATCAACAATACTCATATTGACTATATCACTATACTTCGATATAAAGTCTTGATTAGTCACTAACGCATTACCTATCAATGGTAGAACTGTCCATATAACAGCCATAATGAATATTCCTGTCATAAGGTTTCCACCCTTGACAGCATATACTACTAATCCCAAGAAAGATATTAATAGTAAAATCCCTAGGTGATTTTTCTTTTCCTATTAATTCATTAACTATTGATTGAATATAAGGTTAAGCTACATGTTCAGGTTCTTTATAATCAATTATTTCTTCTTTTCCGTCAATTATAACTTTTATAGGACCATAGAATAATCCAGTTGTGCTTATTCTACCCTTATCTCCTACGATTAACATTTCTTCTTCATCATGGTCTGCAACATAACACCATATTCCGTTACCCATAACTCCACTTTCAGTTTTGAAAATTGCAGTAACTGTATCTTCAACATCATAGTATCCACCATAGTTTTCAGCTAATCCACTTACGTTTTCAATTTTTCCGAATAAGTATTCAACTATATCTAAAACGTGAGCAACCATATCTACAAATTTACCGCCACCTGCAGCTTCTGGTCTTAATCTCCATGGTAGGTTTTCTCTATCTAAATCAGCTTCTTCAACTTTCATAAATTGTCTTAAATGAACAAAGTTAATCTTTCCTAACTTTCCACTATCGATTATTTCTTTAATCTTTTGTATTTATCCATACCTCTTCTATAGAATGCTACATAAATTGGTAATCCAACTTCTTCTGACTTTTTAATCATTTCTTCACAATCTTCATAAAATAAATACATTCAATTCATTTTTGGAATACATCTATTCCAAAAATGAATATATACGTGTTATATTTTGTTATAATATTATCTTAATAAATCAACTATTCATTAACATTATTATTAAAAATCTACTTTATACCTTGTATACTAGACTAGAAATACCAGCTTTTTATTATAATTTCTTAAATTTAATTTAACTTTTTTATTATCCAAGCAATAATATTGACTTTATATTTTATAATCGATAATATTAAATAATTATTACAAAATATTGCTTATTCTTTAACATTATTTTATTACACTTCTTCTAACGTAAATTAAATCAATTGTTTAGTTAATAATTACAATATAAATACCCCCTGTTATGAAACAGGGGGTATTTATATTGTAATTATATCTTAATTTAAGCAGAAATTATCGTGATAAATATCCAGTATATTCACTTGTATGAAGAAGCTTATTAGCATTTTCTATTCTCTCTTTAGTTGGAGCATCTACACCTTTTAATGGATAATCCATCCCAAGTTGTTCCCACTTATATTCTCCAAGTGAATGATAAGGTAATACTTCTACACGATCAACATTATTTAAAGACTTAATAAACTCATCAAGCTTTATTAATTGTTCATCATTATCACTTCCACCAGGTACAAGTACATGACGAATCCACATAGGTTTATTTATTTCTGATAAATATCTTGCCATATCAAGAATGTTTGTATTAGTCCATCCAGTAAGTATTTTATGCTGTTCTTCATTTATCTGCTTTATATCAAGCATTACAAGATCAGTCACTTCCATAAGTTCTTTGAACTTACTAAAGAAAGGTTCTTTTCTTGTAAAAGGATTTCCTGAAGTATCAAGTGTAGTATTAACACCCTTAGCCTTAGCTTTCTTAAAGAAATCTATTAAGAAATCTATTTGAAGAAGAGGCTCACCACCACTTACGGTGATTCCGCCTCCTTTTTTCCAATAAGCTTTATATCTAAGAGCTTGAGCTAAAAGCTCATCTGCAGTTTTTACTTCTCCGCCATCCATTTTCCAAGTGTCTGGATTATGGCAGAATTGGCATCTCATATGACACCCTTGTAAAAAAACTACAAAACGTACTCCAGGTCCATCAACAGAGCCAAAACTCTCTGTTGAATGGATTCTTCCTGTAATTTTATCAGGATTAGATTGTTTGATGGAATGTTCTTGAGATAACATCTAATTGTTGTTCTCTTGTTAAATCGATGAATTTAACAGCATATCCTGATACACGGATAGTGAAGTTTGCATATTCTTCTTTTTCTGGATGTTCCATAGCATCTTTTAATTTTTCGATACCAAATACATTTACGTTTAAGTGATGTGCACCTTGATCAAAGTATCCATCTAACACTTTAACTAACTTATCTATTTGTTCATCTTCATTATGTCCTAATGCAGATGGGCTGATTGTTTGTGTATTTGAAATACCATCTAATGCCCATTCGTATGGTAACTTAGTTAATGAGTTTAATGAAGCAAGTAATCCGCTTTGTTCTGCACCGTAAGATGGGTTAGCACCTGGTGATAATGGAGTCCAAGCTTTACGTCCATCTGGCATAGCACCTGTATACTTACCATATACTACGTTTGAAGTAATAGTAAGGATTGATGTAGTTGGTTCTGAATCTCTGTATGTATGTCTCTTCTTGATCTTGTCAAGGAATGATTTTAATACATATACAGCTATGTTATCAGCTCTATCGTCGTCGTTACCGTATTTAGGGAAATCTCCTTCTACTTCGTAATCTACAACAATACCAGCTTCATTTCTGATTGTCTTAACTTTAGCATATTTGATTGCTGAAAGTGAATCTACTACGTGAGAGAATCCAGCTATACCAGTAGCAAATGTTCTTCTTACATCTGTATCAATAAGAGCCATTTCTGCTGCTTCATAGTAGTATTTATCATGCATATATTGAATTAAGTTTAATATATTTACATAAAGGTCTGCTAACCAGTCACTCATTTGTTCATATTTAGCAATTACTTCATCATAATCTAAGTATTCTGAAGTGATTCCTTTGAAGTCAGGTCCGATTTGTTCACCAGATTTTTCATCTATACCACCATTGATAGCGTATAATAAACATTTAGCAAGGTTAGCTCTAGCTCCGAAGAATTGCATTTCCTTACCTGTTTGTGTAGCTGATACACAGCAGCAGATTGAATAGTCATCTCCCCATACTGGTTTCATAACGTCATCATTTTCGTATTGGATAGAACTTGTATCTACTGAAATCTTAGCTGCATACTTCTTGAAGTTTTCTGGAAGTGCAGAAGAATAAAGTACTGTTAAGTTTGGTTCTGGTGATGGTCCCATGTTTTCTAATGTATGTAAGAAACGATAGTCGTTCTTTGTTACCATGTGACGTCCGTCAACACCGATACCAGCAACTTCTAGAGTAGCCCAAGTTGGATCTCCTGAGAATAATTCATTGTAAGAAGTTATTCTTGCAAATTTAACCATTCTGAATTTCATTGTGATATGGTCAATTAATTCTTGAGCTTCTTCTTCTGTAAGAACACCATTATCAAGGTCTCTTTGTATATATATATCAAGGAAAGTAGAAATACGTCCTACTGACATAGCAGCACCATTTTGAGTTTTTATTGCTGCAAGATATCCAAAGTATAACCATTGAACAGCTTCTTTAGCGTTTTTAGCTGGTTGTGAGATATCATATCCATAGCTTTCAGCCATTTTCTTCATTCCAGCAAGTGCTCTATATTGTTCTGAGATTTCTTCTCTTTGACGAATGATATCATCTGTCATAGTTCCATCGCCACAGTTATTGAAATCTTTGAATTTTTCTTCCATAAGAATATCAATACCATAAAGAGCAACTCTTCTGTAGTCACCTACGATACGTCCACGTCCATAAGTATCTGGAAGTCCAGTGATGATATGGCTGTGACGAGCTTTTCTCATTTCTGGAGTGTAAGCATCGAATACTCCTTGGTTATGTGTTTTATGATATTCAGTGAAGATTTTATGTAATTCTGGATTTGGTTCATATCCATAGTTTTTACAAGATTCTTCAGCCATTCTTATACCACCATATGGCATGAATGCTCTCTTAAGAGGTTTGTCTGTTTGAATACCAACAACTTTTTCAAGATCTTTTAAAGATTCATCGATATATCCAGGGCCATAAGCTGTAAGTCCAGCAACTACTTCTGTTTCCATGTCAAGTACGCCGCCCTTAGCTCTTTCTTCTTTTTGTAATTCCTGTAATCTACCCCAAAGTTTGTTTGTTGCATCTGTTGGACCTGCAAGGAAGCTTTCATCACCATCATATGGTTTATAGTTCTTTTGGATGAAGTCTCTTACATTGATTTCTTCTTTCCATAGTCTTCCTTCAAAGCCAGACCATTGTTCTTTTTCTAACATGTCCGTTCCTCCCTAGTATATTTATATACATGTATTTTAAGATTTATTTATTAATAAAATATAAGCTAAACAAGCTAAACTCAATAAAACCCATAAATTTTTATAAAGTTATTAAATTTATATAAAATATTAATATGAATTTGATACAAAATCTCATATTATATTACTTATTTAGATTATGTTTCACTATATATATTTTATATGTTATCTAATATTTTGCATAGTATATTTAATTAATTTTAAAATATACTTATAAAAATATATCATTTTATATTATTTATCGATTTTTTTCGACATTATTTTTATTATTTAATAAAAGAAAGCGTGTTCAAATAACTTTTTTCATATTTATCAACGTATATTTTTAGAAAATATAGTAAATTGAAACGCTTACCATAAGCAATGAAAATAATTTATTTATTAAACTATTAAAATTACACATATAATTAAATTTCGTGATTAGAATCACGCCCCATAAAATCAATCATATTAATGTAATAATTCTTATTATGAATTACATAATATTATATATTTTAATTCATAAGCCATTTTTTCATTAATTATTTATTATCTTTTGTGAAAAATATTTTTCTAATTCATTATAATTTTCTTCAGCTATCTTTTTTCTATCTGCTATTTTCCTTATTTCTTCATTATCTTTCTTTATACTAGTTTGAATGTTATTTCTAAAATTTTCTATAGTTGTGAGCAATTCCTCTCTTATTTTAGGAATTATATCTATTATTCTTTTTATTCCATAAACATACTCATCATCTGTTAAACTAAAACATTGGAATAATCCAGAAGTAAGTCTTCCATTAGAAAACATATAAATGTATCTATCCTTCATTTCATCTGATAAATCAACCTCTATTTTATGTTTGTATAATCTAAAGATTGAAGCACCATCTTTTACAAATACAGGAAATATACTTTCGAAAAGCTTGATTATATCATCTTCTTCATCAGTAAGCCCAGTAAAATCACATTCATTAAGCTTTATTGATATTTCATCTGTAAAAATACTATTTTTGATTTTATTACTAAATTTAGCTTTTAATCTTTCTTCCTTATCTTCCATAAAAAAGTCATCAATAGAATGTTTTATTTTTTCTATGGATGCTAGTCTTATCTTTTTTTCATTAGTCATAATTATTCACCTCATAATTTAATCATCAAAATAAACACAATATTTACTTCAACATTAATTCTTTATAAGTTAATCACTTATCCACGTATAGTATAAATCGATTTTTTATAAAAAAATATAAATATCTTACTTATAAAAGTAAGATATTTATCTTTTCTACTGTAACTTTGCATCAGTAATTTTTTCTCTAATTAATTTATATATTATTTAAGTAATTCTTCTATATCTTTTTCTATCTTTTCTGGCTCATAAGTTGGAGCATACCTCTTTACTACATTTCCTTCTTTATCAATAAGGAATTTAGTGAAGTTCCATTTAATTTCATCATTTTCTGTTGAAAATCCATGTTCTTTAAGCATCTTATAAAGACCTTCTGAAGATTCATCTTCTTCTGCCTTTGGTGCCTGACTTCTTAGATATTTATATAAGTCAATTGCATTTTCACCATTAACATCAATTTTAGAAAAAGTCTTAAATGTAGTGTTGTACTTAAGTTGACAGAAGCTAACTATTTCATCATCAGTTCCTGGTGCTTGAGCAAAGAATTGATTACATGGGAAATCTAATATTTCAAATCCTCTATCTTTGAATTTGTCATACATTTTTTGAAGTCCTTCATATTGAGGAGTAAATCCACATCCTGTTGCAGTATTTACAATAAGTAATACCTTTCCCTTATAATCACTTAGTGAAACTTCATTTCCATTTACTTCTTTTACTTTATAATCGTATATCATATCTATTTCTCCTTACGTTTATCTATATTTTTTCTTTATAAATACTTATTTATTATATGTTTATACTGAATTATTTATAATTATCAATTTTATTTTTTTCTCTTTAATTCATCTATATATGCAACAGCTGATAATGCAGCAATATTTCCTTCACCAGCAGATTTTATGTATTGATAAGGTGTTCCAACAATATCTCCAGCCGCAAAACATCCTTTTAAATTACTTTGCATTTTTCTATCAACTTTTACATGACTTCCATCCATCTCTAACCCTGGTACAAGTTGACCTGGTGATACACTATCTCTTAGAATAAAAATCCCATCAGTTTCTATTTCTGAATTCTTAAGTATTAATTTTTCTACTTTTTTATCACCTTGTATTTCTTTAGGAACATCATTAATTACTTCTAAATTAGAATTCACTTCAACTTCTTCCTTATACATAGGTATATAATATACTTTAGATGCAATTGTTCCTATAAAATTAGCTTCATCTTCATCATGCTTGTTATAAGCGATTATTGTAACAATTTTGTCTTTATAAAGAGGTGCATCACAAGTTGCACAATATCCAACACCTTTTCCTAATAATTCTTCTTCACCTTTAAATGGCTTTCCGAAATTAACTCCAGTAGCTAATATTACTGTTGTTGCTTCATACATTTTGTCATTTGCCATTAATGAATAATAATCACCCATAGCATAAATATTATTTATTCTTTCTTCTGTTATTCTTATATCCATTGATTCAAGATGTTTTTTAAATTCATCTGCCAACTCTCTTCCGCTCTTTCCATAAAAGCCTAAATAGTTATTTATTTTTTCTGCTTTAACTAATTTACCACTAAGTTCATTACTTCCAAAAATAATAAATTTCTTTTTTCTTATTTGTGCATTAAGTGCTGCTGATAATCCTGCAGGGCCACTTCCTATTATTGCCATATCATATCTTTCACTCATGAAAAATTCCTCCTAAATTAATTTAAACTACCACATTTAATATTTTAACCAACTTAATTATACTTATGTTTCAAACCACTTATCCTAATAGTCTTTCAATATCTCCCCTTATTTTACCCGGTTTTGTAAGAGGTGCAAATCTATCAACAACATTTCCTTCTTTATCAATAAGGAATTTAGTAAAATTCCACTTTATTTCACTGCCTAACATTCCTTTTGTATTCTCTTTAAGATATTTAAATAATGGATGTGCATTTTCACCATTAACATCTATCTTTTCAAACATTGTAAATGATACTCCATAATTTATAAGACAGAATTCACTTATTTCTTTATTTGTTCCTGGATCTTGATGTCCAAATTGATTACAAGGGAAACCTAGTATCTCAAATCCCCTATCTTTATATTCCTTATACATTTCTTCAAGTTCAGCTAATTGAGGAGTAAACCCACATTTACTTGCTGTATTTACAATAAGAAGTACCTTTCCTTTATATTCTTCCATCTTAATTTCTTGCCCGTTCATTTTCTTTGCTGTAATATCATAAAAATTCATAATTAAAATCTCCTATCAAATTAATTATATAATTTTGAAAAATTTAATTTAATAAAACTAATTAAGTTAAAAAATATAGTTTTTAATTTTTCTTCTATGTTTTTTCCAATAATAATTTTTTATTATATTATGATAACTTATTTAACATCTTATCTACTAAACTTTTAAACTGAATAGCCTCATTTTTATCTATTTTTAATTGACAGGCTATTTTTTAAGGAATTTCAAGGACTTCATTCTTAAGAGTACTTCCCTTCTCTGTCAATTCAATCATAACAACTCTGTCATCTTCCTTTGTTCTATACTTTTCTATAAGTCCCATAGACTCAAGTTTTTTTAATACTGGTGTAAGAGTACCTGAATCTAAATGAAGCTTCTTTCCAAGTTCTTTAAACACTATCTTTTTTTCCTCCCATATTACCAGCATTGTAACATACTGAGTATATGTAAGGTTTAATTTATCAAGATAAGGTTTATACAATTTTATTATTTCTCTTGATAGCGCATATAGTGGAAAACAAAGCTGATTATCTAATTTTAAAACATCATATTTATCCATAACAACCTCTATCATTTAACAATTCAAAATTTAATCAAACAAAATTTAATTTTGTTCAATTGATAATTTTATTATAACTATATTTTATTTATTGTCAACAATAAATCTTTAATTTCATTCTTATTTTTCTCGATATTTTTAAAAATATTCAATAAACAATAAAAAAATATAGGATTTTAATGCCCCTATTTATTTGCATCATCTATTTTCTTAATAGTATCTTGAATAATCTCATGCCTTAATGTTTTAATATAAAAATATTCATAAATATAAGAGATGTATTTTATATATGTATATACTCTTATAAAATATAAAAGCTTTAGACACATATTAATGCCTAAAGCTGTAATTATTTTTATTCAACAAAGTTATTATTAATGTATTTAAATCTTATTTTGTATTTAACTTAATTTTCCATCTCATAAGATATTACACTTCCAGTACTTGCATTTATCTCATAATCATATTTTTTATTGTTATAAGAAAATTCTATTTCATACTTCCTTACTCCATCATCAACATCTAACTTAGCTTTTGTAAATGTAACTTTATCACTTGTTAAATTTGCATTCGTTAATGCTATTTCCTTTGCCTCATTAACTGATATTTCATTTTTACTTTCTCCTGATGCTTGTGTCTGAATTTGTTCTGTATTGCTTTTATTATTAGCAGTTCCATTATTTTGTGTTACTTGATTACCACATCCTATTAAAGCTATACCCATACTAATTATAATGGTTGTTAATGCTATTCTTTTCATTTGTAATCCACCTTTCTAATTTTATTATTAATATTCTAATTTATAATCTTCAGGATTATACTTATGTCCTGAATCTACTAAATGATATCATATTATCATACAAGTTTTTAATTTTCAACAAAACAATTCCTGTATATTATTTGTTATACAGACTATCAATTTAAAAAACTCTCTCTTTTTAAATAATCTTTTACATTTTATAGATTACCCATTAAATATTTATATGAACAAATTTTGAAGCACAATATCCATATGATGCAATGTCTTTAAATGATTTGCTGAAGTAAGCTCTTGCAAATCTACAAACCGGAATAGGCATGCTATCAATAATTCTAACATCATCATTTGAAAATATGGATAATTCAGAAAAGTACTTTTGTATTTC
>NZ_JABAGC010000063.1 GCF_012843905.1 Clostridium sp. SM-530-WT-3G | reverse complement strand
CTGTCATCTTCCTTTGTTCTATACTTTTCTATAAGTCCCATAGACTCAAGTTTTTTTAATACTGGTGTAAGAGTACCAGAATCTAAGTGAAGCTTTTTTCCAAGCTCTTTAAACACTATCTTTTTTTCTTCCCATATTACTAGCATTGCAACATACTGAGTATATGTAAGATTTAATTTATCAAGATAAGGTTTATATAATTTTATTATTTCTCTTGATAGCGCGTATAGTGGAAAACAAAGCTGATTATCTAATTTTAAAACATCATATTTATCCATAACAACCTCTATCATTTAATGATTTAAAATTTAATCAAATAAAATTTAATTTTATTCAACCGATAATTTAATTATAACTATATTTTTTTTATTGTCAATAATAAAACTTTAATTTCTTTTTTTATTTTTCTCGATATTTTAAAAACTATTCACCAAATAATCAAAAAAGATACTGAATTAAACAATCCAGTATCTTTTTAAATTAAATTTCTGTTTTATTACTTAATCTTCTTTCCTCTAAATCTTTTTGAATTGTTGGATATAATTTATCTATTCCCATGAATAGATACCATATAATTAAAACCATAGCCGTTATTATTAAAGGAAGATATAAGAATAATGTTTTTATTGCTATAATAGCAGAAGCTGATTGTACTAATGCTGTACCATCATAGTGACCTAATGCTAATATCCAACCTAAAGCAGCTGTTCCTAATCCAGTACCAAATTTCATTCCAAAACTTGTAACACTATATGTCAAACCTTCTTCACGTACTCCATCTTTCCATTCACTATATTCTACAACATCTCCTACTACTGCAAATAAACAAGAATATAATGCTGCTTGACCTATACCTTGAAATACTGATCCAACATATATCATAAGAACATTAGTTGGTGATAATATTGGTATTACAAATCCTATTGCATAGAATATGTATCCTGAAAATAACACTTTTATCTTTCCGACTTTTTTAGTAAACATCGGCATAATCATCATTGCTAATATTGTTGGTATATAATTAAAAATTGTTATAGAGCTATTTATCATTTCATTTCCAAGAATATACTTTGCATAATATATTCTTGAACCACTTGTAAGTGCTAAAGATATATATATAATACAAAATGCTATAGTTAATAATATAAAATACTTGTTTTTGCAAAGAATTTTAAATGTTTTTAATGGATGAGTTTTTTGTTTATTTTGACTTTCTTTTTTAACAATAGGTTTATATCTCTCTCTTGTTCCTACAAATGTTGTTGTAAATGCAATAAATGCAATTATAGCATATATTATACTCATTGTAGTCCAAGCCTTTTGATTTCCTCCAAAATGGCTAACTATTGGTATTGTAACAACATTTATTACTAGTTGAGCTATCATTGTTAATGTAAAACGTATAGAATTCATTGTGTTTCTATCATCTTGTTCTACTGTTACTAATGAAAGCATTGTATTATAAGCTAAGTTATTTGCTGTATAACATACTGCAGCCATAAAAATATATACAATAAGAAGATATATCATCTTTTTTGTATCACTCATATTAGGAATTGAGAATATCATAACCAAACTAATTGCTAGTGGTGGTGCACTTAATAATACCCATGGTCTAGCTTTTCCCCATTTTGTATTAGTTTTATCTATAAGAATTCCCATGAATAAATCTGAAACACCATCAAATACTCTTGCTATTAACATTACTGTTCCAAGTATACCTGCTGATAACCCTGCCACATCAGTGCAATATATTAATAGAAAGGATGCTACTGTAGTCCAAACTAAGTTAGCACCAACATCTCCCACTCCATAACATAATTTTTCTCTTAAAGATACTTTTTCACTTTTCAAACTAGATTTAATATTCAATGATTGTATACTTTCTTGTGCATTAATATCCATATTAAATTCCTCCTATACATCTCCTTTAAAATGTAAACCTTTACTTTGACGTTGCAAAATTACCATTTGCATATTAATCTTATTATTATACTTTACTCTAGTTCTTTGCTAAATATAAAACATAACTTTATAAGTTATGTTTTATATTTAATTTTATTTAAGTTATTATTCTAGAAGTTGTTTAACTACTTCAATAATGTTATCTGCACATAGTCCAAATTGATTTAATAAATCCTTAGCTGGTCCTGAATGACCAAATTCATCATTTACACCTATCTTTTTAATAATAACTGGATTTACTTGAGATAAATATCCACTTACTGCATCGCCTAATCCCCCAATTATTGAATGCTCTTCACAAGTTACAATCCTTTTACAATCTTTAGCTGCATTTAAAATAAGCTCTTCATCTAATGGTTTTATTGTACATATGTTTATAACACGTGCATTTATTCCTTCTAATTTTAATCTTTTAGCTGCTTCAACTGCCTCATTCACCATAATTCCTGTAGCAATAATAGCAACGTCATTTCCATCTTTTAAAATTTCACCTTTACCAATTTCAAATTTAAATTTATCTTCATCATGAAAAACTGGAACTGCCATTCTTCCAAAACGTATATATACAGGCCCATAATATTCATATGCTGCTTTTACAGCTGCTCTAGCCTCAACATCATCTGAAGGTGATAATACTACCATTCCTGGGATACTTCTCATTAATGCAAAATCTTCACAGCATTGATGACTAGCTCCATCTTCTCCTACAGATATACCACCATGAGTAGCCCCTATCTTAACATTTAAATGTGGATATGAAATAGTATTTCTAATTTGTTCAAATGCTCTTCCTGCTGCAAACATTGCAAATGTACTTACAAAAGGAACAAGGCCCATTGTACTCATACCAGCTGCTACACAAACCATATTTTGTTCTGCAATACCACAATCAAAATGGCGATCATTAAATTCTTTTTTAAATATACTTGTTTTTGTAGCCGCAGCAAGATCAGCATCTAAAACTACAAGATTGTTATTTATTTTGCCTAACTCAACTAGTGCATTTCCATAACTATCACGAGTAGCAATTTTTTTTATTTCATTTACTTGTGCTGTCATCTATCTAGCCTCCCATCTTGCATACTCTTCAGACAATTCTTTCATAGCCTTATCATATTCTTCTTTATTAGGTGCTTTTCCATGCCATCCTACTTGGTTTTCCATAAATGACACACCTTTTCCCTTAATAGTTTTCATGACTATTGCAAATGGTTTTCCCATAGTTTTTCTAGCTAATTCAAATGCTTCTTCCAATTCATTAAAGCTATGTCCATTTACTACTTTTACTTCACATCCAAATGCTTTTAATTTTTCTACTATTGGGTAAGGACTCATTACCTCATCTATTTTTCCATCTATTTGTAATCCATTATTATCAATAATTACACAAAGATTATCTAATTTATAATGAGTAGCAAACATAAGAGCTTCCCAAACTTGCCCTTCTTCTATTTCTCCGTCTCCTAAAAGAGTATAAACTCTACAATCTAAATTTCTATATTTAGCTCCCTTAGCCATTCCTACAGCTGTTGAAATTCCTTGTCCCAAACTTCCTGTACTCATATCAATTCCTGGTACAGTATTCATATTAGGGTGTCCTTGTAAATAACTATCTATTTTTCTTAAAGTCTTTAAATCTTCTACTTTGAAAAATCCCCTATTAGCAAGTGCTGAATAAAGTCCTGGTGCTGTATGACCTTTAGAAAGAACAAATCTATCTCTATTATCAGCTTTAGGATTTTTACAATCTATGTTCATCTCTTTAAAATATAAATATGTAAACAAATCTGCTGCTGAAAGACTTCCACCTGGATGTCCTGAATGTGCATTGTATACCCCTTCAATTATCCCTTTACGGACATTACATGCTATTAAGCTTAATTCTCTTTCTTCATCTTTTGTCATATTTATTCACCAAATACTTTCTTATAGTCATCTTTAAATTTTTCAATTCCTTGATTAGTAAGGGGATGCTTTACCATTTGCTCTATTACTGAATATGGTACTGTTGCTATATCTGCACCTGCAAGAGCACAATTAGTTACATGTATTGGGTTACGCACAGATGCTGCAATTATTTGAGTATTTATGTTATCATATTTAGAAAATATATCAGCTATTGATCTTACAAGGTTTATGCCTGGTTCAGATATATCGTCTAATCTTCCTAAAAATGGTGATACATAAGTTGCTCCAGCTCTCGCTGCAAGTAATGCTTGGTTTGCTGAAAAAATTAATGTTACATTAGTTTTTATACCTTCACTACTTAGAACTTTACAAGCTTTTAAACCTTCTATTGTCATTGGTATTTTTACAACCATATTAGGATGAATTTTAGCTATTTCACGTCCTTCTTTAATCATTTCTTCTGCATATTCTGTTGTGGCTTTTATTTCTCCACTTATTGGGCCATCTACTATGCTTGCTATCTCAGCAATTACTTCTTCAAATACTCTGCCTTCTTTTGCAATTAACGATGGATTAGTAGTTACTCCACATATAACTCCTGTATCATTTGCTTTTTTTATATCTTCTACGTTTGCAGTATCTAAAAAAAATCTCATATCAAATCTTCCTCTTTTCTATCTATAAAATGGATTTTCAGTTTTATAACGTTCAGATTTTGGTTGATTATAATCTATTTCTTCAACACAAACACCTAAATATTTAAATACTTCATATAATGCTTTTCCATAATGACCAAATGCTACAGCACCATGGTGTGGATAATTTTTTTCTATTAATACGTGACGATAGAATCTACCCATTTCTGGTATAGCAAATACTCCTATAGCTCCAAATGATCTACTAGCTACTGGCAAAACTTCACCGTGTGCTATATATGCACGTAATTTTGAATCCGAAGTACTTTGTAGACGGAAGAATGTTATATCTCCAGGGATTATATCACCTTCTAAAGTACCTTGTGTAACTTCTTCTGGTAAAGATCTAGCCATTATTTTTTGATATTTCATTTCACAGAAAGATAATTTACTTGATGCAGTATTTCCACAGTGGAATCCCATAAATGTATCTTTTAATGTATATTCAAATTTAGATTTTATTTCTTCATCATACATATCTCTTGGAACAGAATTATTTATATCTAATAATGTAACTGTATCGTTACTTACAACAGTCCCTATAAACTCACTAAGTGCTCCATATATATCAACTTCACAAGATACAGGAATACCTTTTGATGTTAGACGACTATTAACATAGCAAGGAACAAATCCAAATTGAGTTTGGAATGCTGGCCAACACTTACCTGCTATAGCAACAAATTCACGAGATCCTTTATGTTCTTCTACCCAGTCAAGTAATGTAATTTCATATTGAGCTAACTTTGATAATATTTCAGGTTTCTTATTTCCTTTTCCAAGTTCTTCTTCCATTTCTTTAACAACACTTGGTATACGCGCATCGCCTTCATGCTTATTAAATGCTTCAAATAGGTCAAGTTCAGAGTTTTCTTCTATTTCTACTCCTAAATTATAAAGTTGTTTAATTGGAGCATTACAAGCAAGGAAATCTTGTGGACGAGGTCCAAATGAAATTATTTTTAAATTTTGTAAACCAATAATTGATTTAGCTATTGGTTCAAATTCATGTATCATATCTGCACATTCACTAGCTGTACCTACTGGATACTCTGGTATATATGCTTTTATATTACGAAGTTTTAGATTGTAACTGGCATTAAGCATACCACAATAAGCATCTCCTCTATCATCTAAAAGCTTATCTCCTCTTTCCTCTGCTGCAGCTATAAACATTACTGGACCACCAAATTCTTTGGCTAATAAAGTTTCTGAAGTTTCTGGTCCAAAGTTTCCTAAATAAACTACTAATGCATTACAGTTTGCATCTTTTATTTCTTTAAGAGCTTGTCTCATATGGATTTCATTTTCTACACATGTTGGACATTCAAATATTTCTCCATATCTTTCCTTATATTCTTGAACAACTGCTTTACGGCGATTTTCTGATAGTGACATTGGAAAACAATCACGACTTACTGCTACTATTCCTATTTTTACTTTTGGCATATTATTCATAATAAAACATCCTCTCTTCTTATAATTCTATATTTATTCCATTTATTCCGTTTACGGCATTACTTATATTTGCATCTTTATGAGCTATAAGCCACTTATTTCTAGCAAATAATAATTCATTTTCTCCTTCTTTAGAAAAAGAATAATCAATTTCTGTATTTGTTCCCTTTGGTAAAACAACTACACACTTAAATCCATTTTCATTAGCATTACAAGGTGCATAATGAAGAGTTGTTGCATATACTTCTATTGCTGTTCCTTCTGGCACTAAAAATGCTTGTATTTTTGAACTATCATATTTAAAATCATCACTTATGTCTTGTTTGAAACCAAGAAGCAATATTAAATCAGTGGCTGCTATATTAATCTCACTATCTCTATGATATTCTAAAGCATTCAATTTATTGTTATGTCCATTGCAGTATCCTATTTGTATTGGCATTCCACCATATACTTCATTAGATAAAACCTTCATATCTTCAGTGTCTTCTAAAGTTTTAACTGAAGCTTCATATACTACTTCCTCGGGACATTCAATATTTTTCATTTTATTTAAAATACTTTTAAATTCATAATTCTTAATTACTCGTCCATACTTTCTAAACTCGTTATCGTTTACACTAAAAATTTTCATGCTATCCCTCCACTATATTAATTCATCATATAATTCTTTTACTGTAGGGTATATTTTCTTAAATTTGCTATATGCAATATCATACTTTGAAACAAGATCCGGATCAGGTTTAACTATTTCAACCACTTTTACGATTTTATCTACTGCATCTTTTACAGTTTTAAATTCCTTACATCCAACTGCTGCTAACATAGCTGCTCCTAATGCTGGCCCTTCTTCAATTGATATTTTTTCTACATTTATATTTAAAACATTTGCAATTATTTTTACCCATAAATCACTTCTAGCTCCACCACCACAAATCTTAGTACTTTCTATTTTAATTCCTAGTGACTTGGCCACCTCAAAGCTGTCTCTAAGTCCAAAAGCAACACCTTCAAGCACTGCTTGAGACATATCTTTACGAGTAGTATCCATACTCATACCTATGAAACATCCACGAGCATTTGGATTATTATGTGGAGATCTTTCTCCCATTAAATATGGTAAGAAAAATACCTTATTCTCACCTAGATTTCTTATATTACTTAATTCTTCATTATATTCTTTTGTTTTTAGTATCTCTTCCATCCACCACTTATTACATGAACCTGCACTAAGCATACAGCCCATCAAATGGTAATTTCCATCTGCATGGTCAAATGAATGTAATGAATTATTTTCATCTACCCCAAACTTTTCAGTGGATATAAATATAGTTCCAGACGTTCCGATTGATATGTTACACGTACCATGTCCAACTGTTCCTGTTCCTATAGCTGCTGCTGCATTATCCCCTGCACCTGCAATGATTTTTACATCTTCATTTAAACCAAGCTCTTTTGCTATTTGAGGTGTTATATTTCCTACCACATCAAAACTTTCAAATATGTGTGGTACTTGTGATTCATTAATTCCACAGATATCTAACATCTCTTTTGACCAACATTTATTCTTTACATCAAATAAAAGCGTTCCTGATGCATCTGATACATCTGTACAAAATACATTACTAAGCTTGTATGCTAAATAGTCTTTAGGTAACATTATTTTGCCTATCTTATTAAAATTATTTGGTTCATTTTGTCTTACCCATAATATTTTAGGTGCTGTAAATCCAGCAAATGCAATGTTAGCAGTATAATCAGACAAAGCTTTTTTACCTACCACATTGTTAAGATATTTAGTTTCTTTATCTGTACGTCCATCATTCCAAAGAATTGCTGGTCTAATTACTTCATCATTTTTATCTAACAGTACAAGACCATGCATCTGACCGCCAAAACTTATTCCTGCAATATTTTCTTTATTAAATGGTTTTATTAGTTCTTTAATCCCTTCAATAGATTGATTATACCAATCTTCAGGATTTTGCTCTGACCATCCATTTTGAGGAAAATACAATGGATATTCCTTTGATACAACATTCTTTATTATCCCATTTTCATCCATTAACAATAATTTTACTGCGGATGTTCCTAAATCAATACCTATATATAACATCTTGACACTCCCCATTCATTTTGTGTTCGAGCACATTTTTATTGTAAACCTATTCAGCATTTTATGCAATACCTTTTTTAATATTTTTTTATTTTTTTGTGCCCAAGCACGGTTTTTGACTTTTATAACAATTTATGATATGTTTACCATATATAAAATCTTATTTTAGGAGTTTTTTTATGGCTACAATAAAAGAAATAGCTGAACTGGCAGGTGTGTCTCGTGGTACTGTAGATCGTGTACTAAATAATAGAGGCATGGTTAACCCTAATACTGCCCGCAAGGTAAAGGAAATTGCAGATGCACTTAATTATAAGCCCAATCGTGCTGCTTTAATTTTAAGTGCTCAAAAAAAGAATATAAAATTAGGTGTAATTTTATTTGGTACTACAAATCCATTCTTTGATGAAGTAAAAAATGGAATTGAAGAAAAGAAAAAAGAACTAGAATATTATAATTGCTCTGTAGAAATTAAATGTATTCCAATGGGGGCTGAATATCAGTTAGAGGCCATCGATTATTTCATAAAAAACGGAATCAACGGAATTGCTCTTTCACCATATAATGATAAAAGAATTGCTGAAAAAATTAATGAATTATTTGATATGAATATACCTGTAGTTACTTTAAATACAGACATTGAAGGATCTAAACGAATAGCCTATGTTGGAAGTAATTATTATCTTTCTGGAAAAACAGCTGCTGGATTAATGAATTTAGTGACTAAAGGTGAAGTTAATGTTGGTATTGTTAGTGGTTCTGAAAATGTTATGTGTCATAGCGAACGTATTGAGGGCTTTAAAGAATGTATTGCTAAAAATTATACTAATATTAAAATTATAAATACTATTTATAATGATGATGATGACATTAAAAGCTTTGAAATAACCTCAGAATTAATAAAAAACAATAATATTAATGCGTTATTTTTTGTTGCTGGTGGAGTATATGGTGGTTGTCGTGCTGTAATATCTGCTAACAAACAAAATTCTATTTCAATTATTGCCTTTGATAATGTACCAACTACAAAAGAAATGCTTGATAAAAATATAATAAAGGCTACAATTTGCCAACAGCCAGAAATACAAGGTTCCAAGCCCCTAGATATACTATTTGATTATTTATCTACTGGAAGTTTACCTAGTAATGAGCTAAATTATGTTTCGGCAGATATTCGTATTAAAGAAAATATGAATTTTTAATTATAATATAACAGTTTCTTTATGTCATACTTATATAAAAAGGACTGTGCACTAATTATTTAGTGCGACAGCCCCATTTTTTGTAAGTCTTATAACTACAATAATTATTGAATTATATTTATAAAACACGCTCAATTATTATATTTTTATTCTAAATCTTCACCATTAGAGCTTATAACTTTTTTATACCAGTCAAAACTCTTTTTCTTTCTTCTTTCTAAAGTTCCATTACCTTCATTATCTTTATCAACATATATGAAGCCATAACGTTTTTTCATTTCTCCTGTAGATGCTGAAACTAAATCTATACATCCCCATGGTGTATAACCAATTAAGTTTACTCCATCTAAAACAGCTTCTTTCATAGCTGCAATATGTTGTCTTAAGTAATCAATTCTATAATCATCATTTATAGAACCATCAGCTTCAACAACATCATTTGCACCTAAGCCATTTTCAACTATGAATAAAGGTTTTTGATATCTATCATGAAGACTGTTACAAGTTATTCTTAATCCATCCGGATCTATTTGCCATCCCCATTCTGAAACTTTAACATATGGATTTCTCACCGACTTAAATGCATTTCCTGCAGTTTTTCCTTTTAATACTTCTGGATCTGTAGATGCACATCTACTTGCATAATAACTGAATCCAATGAAATCAACTGTATTTTCTTTTAAGATTCTTTCATCATCTTCTTCCATTACTATATTAATGTTATTTTCTCTAAAGAGTCTCTTTGCATAACCTGGGTATTCACCTCTTGATTGAACATCTATAAACATAAGATTCTCTCTATCTTTTCTCTTAGCTTCCATTACATCCTTTGGATTACATGTATATGGGTAGAACTCTCCTGCTGCAAGCATACATCCAACCATTGAGCCTGGAATGATTTCATGAGCAAGTTTTGTAGCTAATGCACTTGCAATTAATTCATGGTGCGCTGACTGATACATAACTTGAAGTTTATTATCATCTTCAGTGAATCTAACTCCAGCTCCCATAAATGGTAAGTGTAATATCATATTTATTTCATTGAAAGTCATCCAATACTTAACTTTATCTTTATATCTTTCAAATATTACTTTACAGTAGTTTAAGTAGAAATCTACAAACTTTCTATTCTTCCATCCTCCGAACTTTTCTATAATTCCAATAGGAGTATCAAAGTGACATATTGTAACTACTGGTTCAATATTATTTTTTATCATTTCATCAAACATTGAATCATAGAATTTTAAACCTTCTTCATTTGGCGTTTCTTCATCTCCATTTGGAAAAATTCTTGACCATGCTATAGATATTCTAAGACATTTAAATCCCATTTCAGCAAATAAAGCTATATCTTCTTTATATCTATGATAAAAATCTATTGCTTCATGTGATGGATAATATTCATCATCTTTTATTTTTAATTCAGGGATATTTCCTTTCATTACGCTTACTCTATTTTCACCTGCTGGACAAAGGTCAACTGTAGTTAATCCCTTTCCACCATCTCTATATCCACCTTCACATTGGTTTGCAGCTAAAGCTCCTCCCCATAAAAATCCTTCTGGAAAATCTAATTTCATTTCATATCCCTCCGTTTTTCTATAGATAGTGTAAAGTTGTTTACACTACGCTTTTTAATTTTTCTTTATATTTCAAGGGTTCCGACCGTTTTTTTGTATAA
>NZ_JABAGC010000062.1 GCF_012843905.1 Clostridium sp. SM-530-WT-3G | reverse complement strand
TAAAGAATTGCTGGTTTACTTAAATGTATTATATATTCTGTTCAATTTTCAAAGACCATTTTCTTTCGCAACTTTCGCTGTTACTTTTTTGTGTCGCCCTCAAGCGACTTATTTAGTTTATCACTTGATTTCTTAACTGTCAAGAACTTTTTTAAAAAACTTTTGTTTTTTAATTCTTAACTTTGGAACTTCTTATTAGCTCCCTGCGACGTTTTATATATTATCACTTTAATATTATACTGTCAACACTTTTCTGCAAAATATTTAACACATATTATATTTCTAGGTTTTAGTAATTTGTTTTGTGACATAATCTGATAATATAAAAAGAAGAGGATCGATAAAAAAACCCTCTTCTAATATTTCTTTATAGACAATACTGTTTTATTTTTTCTTTTTAATTACTAATGGATACATAGCAGATCCTATAAGGGTTTCCCCTTTTCTTATTTCGCTTCCCTTATCTGCAATAACATTATCTAATACTGCATCATCATCAATATTACTATTCTGCATTATTATACAATCTTTAAGCTTAGTATTCTTTCCTACATATACTCTTCTGCCAATAATACAATTTTCAACTGTTCCTTCTATTCTGCATCCATTAGCTATAATAGAATTTATAACATTACTTCTATCTGAATAATGTGTTGGGCCTTCATCCTTGGTCTTTGTATAAATTGGTCTATCTTCATTAAATATTTCTTTATTTATTTTTCTACTTAATAAAGATATGTTTGCATCATATAAAGCTTTTATTGAATTTATACAATCTAAATGTCCAGTAAATTCATATGCCCCAACATTTAAAGTATTAAAATTATTATGAATATAATCTTTTACTTTTCTATATCTTCCTGTACTAACGCAGTCATTCACTATATTAGCAAATAATTCTCTCTTCATAATATACATTTCCATGTTGATATTAGCCTTAGGATTCTTTCCTATATTTTCTCCAACGCTTATAACGCTTCCTGCATCGTCTATATTCACTACACCGCAGTCTCCGAAGGCTTCATCTGCATTATTCACTTTTTTATATATCATTGTAACATCTTTACCAGTGCTCTTATGATATTCAAGAACATCATTATAATTAATATTACATATCATATAGCTTGGAGCAAGAAGTACATATTCTCTTCTGCTTCTATTTAAAAATTGCATATTTTCAGCAAAATTATGAACATCATCATATACAGGATCATCATTTCCAAAATTAAAAACTCTTAATCCATCAGTTTTTCTATTTAAATCCCATGGAATTCCATTACTAATATGGTCAATTAAAGATCTTGATTTATTCTTTGTAAAAATACCAATACAGTTAATACCTGAATTTGTCATGTTTGATAATACAAAATCTATAACTCTGTATCTTGCTGCTATTGGAACTGAAGCCAAAGATCTATTAACAACCAGTTCACCCATTCTATTTTCATTTTCATATAAATTAATTATACCTATACAATTTTTCATTTTCTTCTCCCCCTCTTGCATCCCAATTAGACAGCCTTATTGCTTTCTTCCATAACTGTACCCATTTTTACCTCTTCTTTAGCAGCAATAATTGCAATTTCATCTCCTAAAGATATCTTACAGTCTTTTCCTACAATAGCTCCATTTCCAACTATGGCTTTTTCAATTACAACATTATCACCAATTTTTGCATCTGTCATAATTATAGAATCTCTTATTACAGAATTTTTACCCACTTGTACACCTTGGAATAAAATCGAATTTTCTATTTGGCCATTAACCACACACCCCTCAACAATAAGCGAATTAGTTACTTTAGCATTTTCTCCTATATATTGTGCTGGTCTAACAGGATTCTTTGAATAGATTTTCCATTCTTCATCCTGTAAGTCTAATTCATTATCATCTCTTATTAAATCCATATTTGCTTCCCAAAGGCTGTTTATAGTTCCAACATCCTTCCAGTATCCTTTGAATGGATATGCTACCAACTTATTTCCATCTTGAAGCATTTTAGGTATTATATTCATACCAAAATCATTTTTAGAAGTCTTATCCGCTTCATCTTCTCTTAAATACTTCTTAAGTGTCTTCCAGTTGAATATATATATACCCATTGAAGCTAAATTATTTTTAGGATTTTTAGGCTTTTCTTCAAACTCATATACTGATAGGTCATCTCTTGTATTCATTATTCCAAATCTGCAAGCTTCTTTCATAGGTACTTCTATAACCGCGATTGTAGCTTCTGCATTTCTTTCTTTATGGAAATCTAACATTTTAGTATAATCCATCTTATAGATGTGGTCTCCAGATAGTACTAATATATACTCTGGATCATATCTATCAACAAATTCTATATTTTGATAAATAGCATTAGCAGTTCCCTTGTACCATTCTCCGCCTTTTTCTTCTTGGTATGGTGGTAATATGCTTACACCTCCATTTTCTCTATCTAAATCCCATGCTTCACCTATTCCAATATGTGCATTTAATTCTAATGGTTTATATTGAGTTAGTACCCCTACTGTATATATACCTGAATTAGAGCAATTGCTTAATGGAAAATCTATAATTCTATATTTACCTCCGAATGGAACTGCTGGCTTTGCTAATTTTTTTGTTAATACCCCTAATCTTGAGCCTTGTCCTCCTGCTAATATCATTGCTACAATTTCATTTTTACCCATATCTTTTCTCCCCTCATAGTTATTACTCTCAAAAATAACTTTATAAATAATATATTTAATAATATGTTCAACATATTAGATTTCACGTTTATGAATAAACTACATTTTTCTTAATATTTTAAAATCACGTTTTGAGATACTTATTATATTTGTATCCCCTATAAATTTATACTTTTCATCCTTATTAAATAAGTCTATATATTCCCCATTAAAAGCTATATCCTTAATAATCACATTTTTATTTGAAACATTCACAATCACTATAATTTTTTCATTTTCAAAATTTCTTTCAAACACTAGTACATCCTCTTCTGTCTTATATATAAAGAAATCTCCCTTTTTTAATGATTTTTCATGTACTCTTATATCTGCAATACGACGATAAAACTCTAATATATCCTCATTTTCTTCTCCCCAAGGATAACTCTTCCTATTATCAGGTTCTTTACCACCCTTAAGTCCAGCTTCATCCCCATAACATATCATAGGCACCCCTGGCAATGTAAATTGTACTGCTACCAATAATTTTAATAGCTCAATATTACCATCTAATACAGTTAAAATTCTTTCTGTATCATTAGTACCTGCAATATTTATGCTTCCATAGAATATTTCTCTTGGATAATTCTCATATATAGACATTATCTTCTGTCTAAATTTATCTGACTTTGTATATCCTTTAATAAAATTAATAAGTGATTCTCTTACTGGATAATTAGTTGTAGATTGAACCTCTTCTCCATATAAGTATTTTCTCTTCCTTGAATAACTAACTTTATTAGAAGCATCTTCCCATATATCTCCTATAAGTACAGTCTCTTTATTCATATCTTGTAACTTTTCTCTGATTAGCTTTATAAATTCATCTGGTAGTTCATCTATTACATTAAGTTTCCATCCGCTTGCTCCACTATTAATCCACCTTTTTATAATAGAATCATGATTTGTAACCATATATTCAATATAAGATTTCTGCATAGCATTAATATTAGGCTTAGAATCAATTCCCCACCAGCACTCATATTGGAAAGGGTAACTTCTAAATTTATACCAGCTATGATATTTTGAATTTGGAGATTGATATGCTCCTATTTCGTTATAGTTACCCTGTTTATTAAAATACCTGCTATCAGAACTTGTATAACTAAACACAGCATCTAGTATAACTTTCATTCCCATACTCTCTGCTAATCTGCAGAAATCTTTAAACTCTTCATTTGTTCCAAACATTTCATCTATTACTTCATAATCTCCAGTATCATATTTATGACAGCTTGATGATTTAAATATAGGACTAAGTAGAATAATGTTAACTCCTAATGACTTTATATAATCAAGTTTCTCAGCTATTCCTTTAATATTTCCACCATAAAAGTCCCATCTAATAATTCTCCCTTGATAATCTTTTATATACATAGGATCATCTGACCATCTACCATAAATAAATGAATTTTTTTTAGGTGAATTTATAGTCTTATCCTTATTTCCATTATAAAATCTATCTATTAATATTTGATATATAACTCCTTCTTTATACCAATCAGGTATACTTGTCTTACTGTATACTGTTATCTGGTACGGTACAGGATTATACGCATATAATTGCCCAACTCCACCTAAGTGTTCATCATTATTTCCATAATACAATCTGTCATACTTATCAATAAGGATAAAGTAATATTTTAATACTCCTTTTAAACCGGTAGTATCAATTTCTACAGAATATCTGTAAGATCCATCATTTAAATATTCCTTCTTCATTCCCATATTAAGTCTTGTCCCATCAAATTGTATTATTTCTAATGCAACTATTATTTTTTTATTAATATCAATTGACAGTTTTACTTTTTGTCCTTCTTCTACTGCTCCAAATGGTTTTCTAAATTTTAAGTCTTGCGAGTCGTGTAATACCTGTATGCCGTCCATTGATTAACCCTCCTATAGATTCTTATAAATTACTTCTGATCCCCAAATCCCTGTTGCATATTGTTCAATTGTTCTGTCAGATGAGAATATTCCTGAATGAGCGATATTTATACCACACATTCTCTGCCATTTATTCGTATCTCTATAAAGAGTATCAACCTTATCCTGAGCCTTTAAATATGAATCAAAATCTCTTAATACAAAGAACTCATCATTATAGGTTATTAGATTCTCATAAATGCTTCTAAATCTATTTTTATCACTGCTATATTTTCCATTTATTAAATCATTTATTACTCTTCTAACTCTTGGATCACTATTATAGATATCTATAGATTTATATCCTCCATTTCTATAGTAATTAAGAACTTCATCTGCAGTTAACCCAAAAATAATGATATTATCATCTGTTACTTCATCTCGTATTTCGATATTTGCTCCATCTAATGTTGCTACTGTAATAGCACCGTTCATCATAAATTTCATATTAGATGTTCCTGATGCTTCTTTAGTGGTTGTAGAAATCTGTTCACTTATATCTGCACCTGGTATAATTTCCTCAGCTAAAGATACTCTATAATTCTGCATAAAAACTACTTTTATTTTGTCATTAACTCTTGTATCCTTATTGATTGTGTCTGCAACACAGTTTATTAATTCAATTGTGTTCTTTGCTAAATAATAACCTGGTGCAGCTTTACCACCAAAGATAAAAGTTCTAGGCACAATATCGAGTTTTGGATTATCAATTAATTGATTATATAAATTCATTATTCTTAAGCAATTAAGAATCTGCCTCTTATAAGCATGTATTCTTTTTACTTGAATATCAAATATAGAATTAGGATCTACATTTATTTTATCATTTTTTAATATTAATTTTGACAATTTTTCCTTATTATTCTTTTTAATTATAGAAAGTCTTTCTAAAACAGAGTTATCATTTAGTTTGTGTTCAAAATTTCTTAAATCAAGTGGGTGATAGATAAAGCTATCCCCTATTGTTTCTTTGAGGAGTTCTGTAAGTTCTGGATTACTCTTTAAAAGCCATCTTCTATGAGTAATTCCGTTTGTTTTATTGTTAAATTTATTTGGATAAAGATAATAAAAATCACTCATTTCTCTTTTCTTTAATATTTCCGTATGAAGTTTTGCTACACCATTAACACTGTGACTCCCGACTATAGCCAAATTAGCCATTCTCACTTTATCATCAGCTATTATGGCCATTCTGGATATCTTATCCCAATTTCCAGGATACTTATTTGATAATTCTTCGCAAAATCTTCTGTTAATCTCTTCAACTATCATATAAATTCTAGGAAGAAGCTGCTTGAACATATCAACAGGCCATTTTTCTAATGCTTCTGATAAAATTGTGTGATTAGTATATGAAATAGTATTAGTAGTAATTCTCCATGCTGTATCCCAATCTAATCCCTCTTCATCTAACAAAATCCTCATAAGTTCAGGAATTGCTAATGTTGGATGAGTATCATTAATATGAATAGCAATTTTTTCATCTAACAATTCAATTCCTTCAGTACCATACTTTTTGTAATGCCTTACAATACTCTGTACTCCTGCAGATACAAAGAAATACTGTTGTTTAAGCCTTAAAATTTTTCCTTCATAGAATGAATCTTCTGGGTATAAAACCTGTGAAATAGATTCAACTGAATTTTTATATTTTATTGCTTGTAAAAAGTCTCCTCTACTAAATGAAGAAAAATCAAATTCATTAGATACTACTTCAGCACTCCATAATCTTAATGTATTAACTACGTTATTCTGATATCCAATGATAGGTGTATCATAAGGAACAGCCAGTACTGGTTCAAAATTTACATGATTAAATTTAAGCCTTCCATTTGCTTCACTCATTTGAATTTCTCCACCAAATTTGACTATTTCGGCTTTCTCAGGCTTTCTTTTCTCCCACATATTCCCTTCTCTTAGCCAATTGTCTGATACTTCGACCTGCTTTTGGTCTATAATTTTCTGCTCAAAAAATCCATATTTATATCTTATTCCGCATCCATTTCCTGCTATATCTAACGAAGCCATGGAATCAAGAAAACATGCTGCAAGCCTCCCAAGGCCTCCATTTCCAAGGCCTTGATCCTGCTCTAGTTTTTCTAACTCTTCTAAGTTTATCTTTAATTCTGCTAAAGCATCCCTGCATACATCTCTTATTCCCATGTTTAATAGTGAATCACCTAATAATCTTCCTAATAAGAATTCCATAGAAAAATAATAAACTTGTTTCTCTCCAGATTTCTTATACTTTTTATTAGTCTTCAGCCAATCCCTAGTGACATAATCCCTTACAAGACTAGCTAAAGCTTCATACTTCTGTTGATTGGTACCTTCCATTAACTCAATACCATGCATTTCTAAGAACTTGTTAACATAAGCCTTCTTGAATGCCTTTTTATCCATTTTGAGCATTAACACTCCTCCTTGTTGAAATTGTACCTAATCTCTTCCAGTTAATTCCCTATATAAATCGTAATATACTTGTGCTGATTTCTCCCAGCTATTATCAGAATTCATTGCATGATTTACAAGTGTTGACCAATGATTTTTATTTCTATAAATCCATAATGCATATTGTATTATGTTATATAATTCATCTGCATTATAATTTTTAAAGCTAAATCCATTTCCATATCCAGTATATTCGTTATATGCTGTTACAGTATCTTTTAATCCTCCAGTTTCTCTAACTATTGGAATAGATCCATATCTTAGTGCTATTAATTGACCAAGTCCACAAGGTTCAAATTTTGAAGGCATTAAGAACATATCACTTGCAGCGTATATCTTATGAGATAGCGCATTATCAAATCTAATATTAGCTGATACTTTATTACCATAAGCATAGTCAAGCCACTTAAAATGATCTTCAAACTGCTTTTCACCAGTACCTAAAATTACGAGTTGAACATTTTGTTGTAATAATCTATCTGCAATATTAACTAACAAATCTAATCCTTTTTGACTTGTTAATCTTGTAACCATTGCAATCATTGGAATATTTTCATCGACTGCTAGTCCTAAATCTCTTTGAAGTGCAGTTTTATTTGCAGCTTTGTTCTTAATTGAATTTAAATCGTAGTTTTTATAGATATATTTATCTGTTTTTGGATTAAATTCATCATAATCAATACCATTAACTATTCCTCTTAATGCATATGATCTATCTCTTAACACAGCATCTAATCTATGCCCATACTCTTGAGTCTGTATTTCGCCAGCATAAGTATTACTTACTGTTGTTACAATATCTGAGTAATATATCCCTCCCTTCATAAAGCTAACACCTGTATCAAACTGTAAGCATGTATTATCATATAACTCCATATCAAATCCAAATAATTCAGGTAAAATGATAGGATCAAAAACACCTTGAAATGCAATATTATGGATAGAATATACAGTCTTCATGTTCCAATAAAACCAATCATTCTTCTTATATTGGAATTTTAATAATACAGGTAGCATTCCTGTCTGCCAGTCATTACAATGAATTAAATCTGGCTGCCAATCTATCTGACGTAACATATCTAAAACTGCTCTGTCGAAAAATGCAAATCTTTCTGCATCATCATAGAATCCATAAATTCCATCTCTTTTAAAATATCTTTCATTATCCAAAACATAGTAAGTTACACCATTATAGAAACATTCCCATACACCACAGAAGCATTTTCTATAACCAACATAAACATTAAACCATCTATTAAATCTTAGTTTATCTTTAACTTCCCAGTTTAATTCTTTATACTTTGGTATTACAACTCTTATATCTACATTTTTCTTTGCAAGTGCTTTTGGTAATGCCCCTGCAACATCTCCTAATCCTCCTGTCTTAATAAACGGACTAGCTTCTGATGCTACAAATAAAACTCTCATTCTTTATCCCCCTTAGTCTGATTCAAACATATTTTAAGTAACTTATTTTTAATCTTTAAATCTATTGTTGTTCACTATTATCTATTAATAAATTTTTATTATTTTCTTTTTTAATATCTTTTATCTTTAATACTAAAGTAGCCATAGGTGGCACTTTAATTTTTAATGAATATGGTTGATTATGGAATGGTGCTTTTTCTGCAACTAATAGAGTATCCATAGTTTGACCTGAACCACCATACTTAGCATCATCGGTATTGAATAGTTCTTCATACTCACCTAGGAAAGGTACTCCTATTTGGTAATCATAATAAACAATTGGTGTAAAGTTAACTACAAATACTAAAGTATCTTCATCATCTCTACTTCTTCTAGTAAAAATTAATATACTTTGTTCATTATTATCTGCTTCAATCCAATTAAATCCTTTATAATTATGATCCAATTCCCAGAATGCTTTATTATCTAAATATAAATGATTTAAATCTTTAAAGAATAATTGAGTCTGTCTATTTATCTCATTATCATTTATAAGATTCCATTCTAAGCCCTCATATTCTCTCCATTCTATTCCTTGTGCAAATTCACATCCCATGAAAGAAAGTTTTTTACCAGGATGTCCCATCATATATCCCATAAAAGCTCTAAGACCTGCATACTTATTCCATTCATCACCCCACATTTTTTCTACTAAAGATTTTTTACCATGAACTACTTCATCATGTGATAGTGGTAATAAATAATTTTCTGCATAGTTATACATCATAGCAAAAGTTATATTTCTATGATTATGTTTTCTATATTTAGGATCAATTTCTACATACTCTAAAGTATCATTCATCCATCCCATATTCCATTTCATATTAAATCCTAGCCCATCATTAATTGCTGGCTTTGTAACATTTGGCCATGCAGTAGATTCTTCTGCAATCATAAGTGTTGTTGGATATTCATTAAATACAGCTTCGTTTAATTGCTTTAAAAAATCTATAGCTTCTAGATTTCCATTTCCGCCAAATTTGTTTGGAACCCATTCACCTGGCTGTCTACTATAATCAAGATATAAAATACTAGAAACTGCATCTACTCTTAATCCATCAACATGGAATTCTCTTAACCAATATAAAGCATTTGAAATTAAGAAACTCTTTACTTCTGGTCTACCTAAATCAAAATTGCATGTTCCCCAACCTTTGTTTTCTGCTCTCCATTCTTCCTGATATTCATAAGTTGGTGTCCCATCAAATTTATATAATCCATGAGCATCTTTACAAAAATGTCCTGGAGCCCAGTCCATAATTACCCCTATATTTTCTTCATGCAATCTATTTATTAACTTTTTAAGACCTTCTAAATTTCCATATCTACTTGTTGGAGAGTAATATCCAGTTCCCTGATATCCCCATGATGCATCTAGTGGATGTTCAACAAGAGGCATAATTTCAATATGAGTATATCCCATTTCCTTTATATATGAAGGAAGTTCTTCACATATTTCTTCATAAGATAAAAAGTCTCCATTCTCTTTTCTCTTCCAAGACCCTAAATGAATTTCATAAATATTTAATGGTTGTTCAAGAACATTTACCTTATCTCTCATTGAAATCCATTCAGTATCAGTCCATTTAAAATCTTCTGCTTCATATATAATAGAAGCATTTCCTGGTCTTAATTCACTTTGTATTGCATATGGATCAGCCTTAAATTCTCCTTGCTTTCCATTGGCATCTATAATGCAATACTTATACTTTTGACCTATTTGTGGCTCTTTAAAGAATCCTTTCCATATCCCATTATCAGTAATTCTCTCTAATTTATATTCATCTTTTACTTCAAAATTATTAAAATCACCAACAACATATACAGCTCTTGCATTAGGTGCCCAAGTAGCAAACTGTATACCTACTTCATCATTTTCAATTGTTTTATGTGAACCTAATATATTGTAAGCTTCATAATTCTTTCCTTGATGAAATAAATATTCATTGAAATTTGTTAGTTTTGTTTTATCCACTTCTACTGCAATACTTCTTGTAGCATTTTTTAAACTTTCCATATCTATTGATTCTTTTGTATTTTTCTCTTTTAACTCTACTTTTTCAGTTGATGCCTTAACTTTTGCTTTACCTTCACTCTTCTTAGCACTTGTTTTTTTAGCTGTTTTAGTAGCTTTATTTGTAGTCTTTTTAGATGTTTTTGTGTTAGTTGTAGATGTTTTTTTAGTCGTTTTACGCACCTTAACTTCCTTGTCTTCTACAACCAAATCCTTATCACCTTTTTCATCAACTACCTTAGCTGCTTTCTCCTCATTGTCAGCTTCATTTTCAAGTAAATTAATAACAGTGGATTTCTTTTTTGTAGCTTTAATTTCTTTAGTATTTGAACTTTCCTCTAATATTTCTTTTGGTTCTATCTTAGCTTTAGATTTATATGAACGCTTTTTCTTCGTAGTCTTCTCTTTTTCAGAGGATACTGAAGATTTTGCTTTCACAGATGCTTTCTTTTCCACACCATCTGCTTCCATTTTAGTATCCTCAGCTACTATTACTTCTGTATTATTTTTGTTACTTTTACTAGGCTTCTCTGACATTAATTCTTACCCCCATCCATTTTAGTATCCCTCTCATAGCCTTTATCCTTTCTTTTGTTTTTTTTACTTATTTTGCCTATAAATCTATTTTACCAAATTTTGAAATATATTTCACTCATTTTTAAATATTTTCTATACATTTTCTTAAAATTTATTTTTAGAGGGTAATGATAATATTCAAAATAAATAAAAAGAGAAGTAAACAAGATATAAAAACTATCTTAGTTTACCTCTCTTTTTTACGAAAATTTCTCTTTATCTCCAATTTATTAATCTATAGATAATTATGTAAATTTATTTATGAACGCTAAAAAGGATAGTTATTTCTAACTATCCTATACTTACCTGGCAACGTCCTACTCTTCCACACG
>NZ_JABAGC010000061.1 GCF_012843905.1 Clostridium sp. SM-530-WT-3G | reverse complement strand
TGTTTCGCGATTAAATCATAACACAGATAATCTACTATGGATTTTTTATTAGTTCAATTTCATTTTACAACTAGTCAAAATTTTTTCAATGCTATAGATTCTGAAAAACAAATTCTAATTTTCTCAAGTAGTGAAAAATGAAGAATCTATAAATAAAATTAAAATACCCAACAAAAATTCAAACTTTAGATTTTTGTAAGTTTCATTGCAAAAATTAAAGCACACCTATCGTCCATTTATATATCCAATTCTATCCAAAACCTCATTTATTTATGATACGGTTCTCCATTGCTAATTCTAAAAGCTCTATAAATTTGTTCAAGAAGCATTACTCTAAATAATTGATGTGGGAATGTCATTTTGCTAAAACAAAGACTATAATTAGCTCTTTTAAGAACAGATTCACTTAAACCTAAACTTCCTCCTATTACAAAACAGATATTACTATCACCTCTAACTCCACAGTTATCAATAAACTTAGATAACTCTTCTGAAGAAATCATCTTCCCTTTAAGATCTAAAGTAACAACATACATATTATCCTTAATAGAATTTAATATCTTACTTCCTTCTTTATCTTTAATTATTAATTCATCTTTCTCGGATGCATTATCAGGTGTCTGTTCATCTGCCAATTCTATTATGTTAAGTTTGCAGTATCTTGATAATCTCTTAGAATATTCATCTATTGCCTGCTTTAAATATTTTTCTTTTAACTTTCCAACTGAAATAATTGTTATATTCATAATCTCTCCCTATGTAATGTTAATTCTAATTTCTACAAGATATTTTAACATATTATTTATATTAAAAATATTTTCAATTCAAATAAATGAATTTGAATTTAATTATCAGCTTTAAAATTTAGTCTTATAGAAAACTTACTATATTTTTTACTTTTATGCTAAAAGTATTCTTAATTAATATTAATAATAATCTCAAAAAAATACTGAAGCTAATAATCTTAGCTTCAGTAATTTTTATTCTTCTAGATTTTCATTATAAAACTCTATAACTGCTTTTATATAAGGTTTTAGTATAGAATCTTTTTCTCTGTAAATTTCATGTTTAGCTCCACTGAAAAATACTACTTTACAGTTTTGTGCATATTGAGCAAACATATTTATTCCATTTTCTTTTACATAATCATCTTTTCCAGCTTTAAATATAAGAACTGGTATTTTAACCTTTGATGCTTCTTCTTTACTAGTTATTTTTTTTGTTATATTAAGAGCATTATTCAACCAATTATATGATCCATCTCCTCTTTGAAGCTCTGTATTATCATTTAGTATATTATGATAATAATTATATCTTTCTTCACTTGTTGTAGCTGCATTTTCAAAATCATAATCTGAACTATATGCTGATTTTCCCATTATATAAGCATCTCCAGATTCAAAGGCAATCTTTAAATAGGAAATTAATTTTGCCATCCATTCAGGAACCATCCCAGTATTAACTTGTAACATCGGAGCACTTAACACAGCTGCACTAAAATAATCAGGATACTCTTCTAAAAAGTCAGCACCTATAGCTCCTCCCATAGAATGTGCAAATAAAAATAACTTTTGGTCTCCTGTATTTGGCTTTACTTCTTTATCTAAAAAGTTTTTAAAGTCTTGTACATAATCGTCAAAATTATCAATGTCTATTTGAGTTGAATCAACCTTACCTAAATGCCCTGATCTTCCATGGCCTCTATGTTCTAAACCATATACTGAGTATCCTGATTTAAGAAAATAATAAATTATTTCATGATATTTTTCTAATGATTCAGAATATCCATGGCTTATAACTATTGATGCTTTTGAGTCTGGTAGTACATACTTTTCATAGTATATTTTAAAATCTTCTTCTCCTATATCCATATAGCCTGTCTCTTTTACTGATTGTATATATGGTTCAACATCATCTTGCATTTTAGTTTTATAATTATCTTGAGATATAAACATTGAATTTATTGATTGGTCTAGAGTCTCTGCTGATACTGTAGTAAAGTTCGCAATTATATTAGTAATAAAAAAACTTACTAACATAAGAGGTAAAATTTTTTTAATTTTTTTCATATAATCCTCCATATATTTTGAATCTATTTAAAACTATTATCTTATAACTTTCTACATATATAGCCCCACAAATATTACAGAAAAAAAACTCTACCTTTGAAGTAGAGTTTTTTAGCAAGTATTATTTTCCACAACACTTTTTATATTTTTTACCGCTTCCGCATGGACATAAATCGTTTCTACCTACTTTTTCCATGTTTCTAACTATTTTAGATTCTTTATATGCTTTTTGAATTTCATGTCTCTTTTCTTCTGAGAATATTGCATCCCATTGTGGTAATGTATATAAATACTCAGCTTTAGCATCTAACATATTGTAATATAATGCTTCTAAGTTTAAGTCTAATACTAATTCAGTATCTGCTTCAACTTTTTCTAAATCATATTGATTCTTTAAACTGTCGTTAATTCCATCTAAGAATCCCATTACAAATTCTATTGTAGAATCATATTCTTTAGCTAAATCATTTAAAGTTGTCTTCTTAGCTTCTTTATGATTAGCTAATAAATCTTTATATATTGACTTTTCTAATTTGCTATATTCAGCCCAAAAAGCATTTTCTCCCTTAGTTTTTACGTATTCAACAACCATATCTGTCCAGTTTGTATATAAACTCATCTCTAAGTCCTCCCTTAATTATCCTTATATATAATAACATTATCTATTATAACTTATATTAAATTTTTATGTAACTACTTGGATTGTGTCTGTTTGCCATAGTTAATGTTATGTCTTCCTTTAGCTTTATTCCATTCTCATTCAATACATTAATTACCGTATGGTATGCTAAATCTGGTTGATTATTTGTATTACTTAAATGCCCTAATATAACTTGTTTATTTAGTCCACACTTAACTAACTCAACTATTGCATTGCCACAATCTTCATTTGATAAATGACCAATCTCACTTAATATTCTTCTTTTTAAAGGATATGGATACGGTCCAAATTTAAGCATATTAACATCATGGTTACTCTCAAGAAGAATAACCTCTGATTCTTTAATATTATCATAAATTTCCTTAGTAAACGTACCGAAATCAGTAGCTACACTTACGCTTTTAATTCCATCTGTAACTGTATATCCCATAGGAGAAACAGCATCATGAGGAATATTAAAAGCTTTAATATTCATATCTTCAATTTGAGTAATTGATCGCTTATCTATGATTTTTATATTATGTTCTTTTATTTTTCCAATTGATGATTCCATAGCTGACCAGGTATCTGCATTTGCATATATAGGAATATCATACTTTCTTGATAATACTCCTACCCCTTTTACATGGTCACTATGTTCATGAGTAATAAATATTCCATTAATATCATTTGGATTCTCATTTATTTCCTTTAATGCAGCATCAATTTTTTTCCCTGGGAGTCCTGCATCAATTAATATCTTAGCTCTCTCTGAGGCAATAAACATACTATTACCACTACTTCCGCTATATAAAGAACAAAATATCATCCAATCCCTCCCACAAAATAATCAATTATTCTTCGTCACATTCTATCCTTTTTATATCTGCACCTAAAGCTCTAAACTTATCTTCTATATGAGGGTATCCTCTATCAATATGTTCTATATTAGTTATTTCGGTTGTACCTTCAGCAACTAAACCAGCTATAACCATAGCAGCTCCTGCTCTTAAATCAGTAGCTTTAACTACAGCTCCAGTAAGTTGTTCAACTCCATCTATAATGGCAACTCTACCTTCTACTTTTATGTTAGCACCCATTTTCTTTAATTCATCTATATGTTTATGTCTATTTTCCCATATAGATTCAGTTATTAAACTTCTTCCTGGAACAATGCTTAATAAAGTAGACATTGGTTGTTGAATATCTGTTGGGAACCCTGGATATGGAGTTGTTTTTATATTAACTCCCTTTAATGGTTTATCAACACATACTCTTATACAGTCATCACCTTCTTCAATAGTGACACCCATTTCAATTAATTTAGCTGTAATTGATTCCAAATGTTTAGGAATTACATTTCTTACGTACACATCACCTTTTGTTGCTGCAGCAGCTATCATAAATGTACCTGCTTCAATCTGATCTGGTACTACGCTATATGCACATCCTTTTAGTTCCTTAACACCTTTTATTCTAATTACATCTGTTCCAGCACCTTTAATATCAGCACCCATTGAATTTAAGAAATTTGCAACATCTACAACGTGAGGTTCTTTAGCTACGTTTTCTAATACAGTCATTCCTTCTGCTAAAGTTGCAGCTATCATAACATTTATAGTAGCTCCTACTGAAACCACATCAAAGAATATATTAGCTCCTACTAATTTATCAGCTTTAACATTAACTGCTCCATGTTCTATAACAACTTCAGCACCTAATGCTTCAAATCCTTTTATATGTTGGTCTATTGGTCTTACCCCTATTGCACATCCACCTGGAAGTACTACTCTAGCTTTTTTAAATCTTGCTAATAAAGCTCCTATAAAATAATATGATGCTCTCATTCTTCTTACATCTTCCGTACATGCATCAAAATTATTTACATTTTTGCTATCTATTTCTAAGGTATTATTATCTATCTTATTTATTTCGCAACCTAAGCTCTTAAGTATTCTTTCTAAGCAGTGGACATCTTCAATATCTGGTATGTTATCAATTCTGCATTTGCCGTCACTTGCCATTATTGTTGCTGGTAAAATTGCAACTGCTGCATTTTTAGCTCCGTTGATATCAACAGTGCCTTTAAGCAAATTTCCTCCGTTTATAACTAATCTTTCCATTGAATTCACCCTATCTATAAAAATATATATTATATGTCATATAGATTTACATTATTAACCTATTTTATGTTTTAAATCTACTTTAAATATTATAACATAAACTAAATTTATTTAAATATATTTTTTCAGTCTATCTCTACTTTTTTAAGGGATTTACGCTATTTCTAATAAATTTAACATAATTAATTCTATTAATAGTTACTCTATGCAGAATCTATTACCATAATTTTATATGACATTTTTATAAATATTTACATTTTATTATATACTGGCGCTTTTTAATTATTCTTCTATTCTTTTATTTTTCTTATTATGTTATAATTTATTAAAATCAATTTGAGATTGTGAGGGGTATCATGAAGTATTATATAGTAGCATTATTTGATGAAGAAACATATCAAATAATTTCTCCAATACAACGAAATATGTCGAAAAAATTCAGAGCAAATAGAAATTCTCCTGCGCCATTTATACCATTGGCCTTTGTAGATAATCCAAATCTAGAAAAGCTTTATCCATTAATAGAAAAAATAGTCTCTCCTTATAAGAGTTTCAGAATTGATGCTAACGATTTAGTATATTTATCAGAACCAACAAAAAGCGTTAATTTAAAAATGGATAATAAGGGATACATAAAAAGATTATCTCGTTCTCTTTGCGATGCTTTATCTCTGCATGGTTTCTCAGTAAAATCTCTTGGAGATAACTTCATTTCTCTAGCTAACTTAGGATATGTTCCTAAAGATTATAAAAAACAGGATGTAAAATTAAACTTCCCTGATATTTACAATTCAGATAATTATGTTAAGCTTAGAATTAAAAGTATTGAAATATGGAAGTTGCCTACATTAAAAAAGAATACTCCTGTTAAAACATACGTGCTAAAGGATTTTTAATATTATAATAGAAAGATTTCTAATAACTTTATATAATATATTTGATGAAATAAACCACATATGATATATCTAGTAGAAATATAATCATATATGGTTTATTTTGTTTTTAACTTTATTGTCTGAATAATTCTTATTTTTTTATATTAAAAAAATTTTTTTGTATTCGTTTTCTCTTCTTTTATTTATTTTAAAGTTTTTGTAAAATATTAATAGTTGTTAATTGTATATAGGAGGATTTTTTATGGATATTCAACCAATGTTAGAGATGCAAAAGAGGTTAAATGAAACTCTCAATATAAATACAGAGCTTGATTCATATAAGTTAACAGCTCGAAAAAATTTAGAGTTCGAAATAGCTCTTGGTGCTTTAGCTAATGAAACCAATTGCTTTAATTATTTATTAGATAATATTAAAGATATAGATATTGATAAAATTTTTACTAAATATATCAAATGTATTTCTCAAGTATTAACATTGGGGATTGATAAGAAATATTCAGATATAAATGAAATTTCAATGAAGCCTAATGATTATTGTTTAAGTGACCAATTCTTAAATTTATATATTGATATAAATGATTTAATAGCTTCACCTTCTGTTGACCATTATCAAACTCTATTTGAAGATTTATTAAGTCTTGGCTTAACTCTTGGTTTTTCAGAAGAAAAAATCCAAAACGAATTTTTAAAAGTATCAGATACATTACTATTAGTTTAATTATAAAAAATAGAACCATTAGATTTAAACATATTAAATCTAATGGTTCTATTTTTTAATATTTAACTTTTTACATGGGAATAATATTTCTGAGGTGATGATATGTTTGGAATAATTTTTGCCATTATTTCAGGAATTTCAATGAGCATACAAGGCGTGTTTAACACTAAATTAAGCGAAAAAATAGGCCTTTGGGAAACAACTGTATTAGTTCAAGGTATTGCTTTAATATGCAGTATAATTATTTCATTATTTATTCGTAATGGAAACTATGCAGATTTGAAAAATACAAATAAATATTATCTATTAGGTGGTGTTCTAGGAGTAGTAATAACATACACAGTAGTGAAAAGTGTTTCTTTAATGGGCGCTACTTTGGGAATTGGAATAATTCTTGTTGCACAATTGCTTGCTGCTGCTATTATAGATGCCTTTGGCCTATTTGGAACAGATAAAATTAAGTTTACATTAAATAATTTCATAGGTATTGCTATCATGATTGTAGGTATTATAATATTTAAATGGAAGACTTAAGAAGGAGAGTATAGATTTTGAAAGTATTTTCTAATATTAATTTTTTATTCCATTTAACATGTAATAATATAAAACAATACTTTAAAAAAAGTAATGATATTAAAAATGATATAATTAAACCTAATTCTATAAATTGGTATGGGCATGCTACTACTGTAATAAACATGTCCGATAAGATTATAATTACAGACCCTGTATTTTCTACAATGCTTGGGTACTTCAAAAGAGTTGCAAAAAAACCTTCATATGCAAAGGATTTAAAAGTAGATTATGTACTTTTATCTCATGGTCATATGGACCACTTACATTTTCCATCTATACGTAAGTTGAATAAAGATGCAGTAATAATAGTTCCAAAAGGATATAAAAGCTTAATAAGAGCATTAGGCTTTAAAAATGTCCATGTGCTTCATCCTGGTGAAACATATAAAGATGAATATATAAAAATAACTGCATATGAAGCTAATCATGACGGAAGAAGACTTTATGTAGGAATAGATAATGAAAGTCTGTCATATCTAATCGAACGTAATAATAAAAAAGTATTTTTTGGTGGCGATACTGCTTTTACACATAATTATAAAAATATACAATGTGATGTTGCATTAATGCCAGTAGGTTGCTATAAACCTGATAGATTTTCATATATGCACTGTACTCCTGAGGAAAGTTATGAAATGTTTAAAATGATGGATGCAAAAACAATGATTCCTATACACTATAAGACATTTATTATTTCTCTTGAAAATTTTGCAGAAACAGAAAATACATTATTAAATTTAAAAGATGATAGTATAAAAATAATTGATATAGGAGAAACATATTCTTTTTAACTTGAATACGTTTCTACATATTATATTTTTTCTTATAATCTTATTAACAATCTACTAGATTGTTTTATATTATATATACTAGAGTAAGAATATAGGAGAAAATGATGTTTTCATATAAGAAAAAAATAGACAGCAATTTAAAGTACTACTTACTAAAAAATGCTTATAGATCTTACAGGGTACTTATTAAATATAAAAATTTTCAATCATCAATTACAAAGAAAATCAATTCATATAGAGGATTAGTTTATTATACAATAGATTCTATAAATATTATAAGTGCAGAACTTAATGCTAGAGGTATAGACAGAATTTCAGAATATCCTGAAGTTGAAAAAATATATTTGGATGAATATTTATTTTTATGTGGAATGAGTGTAACTACTGCCAACAAGGTACATTTTTCAGAAAAATTCAAATTAAATGGTTCAGGTATCGGTATAGGACTCGTTGATAGTGGTGTTTTTCCTCATCAGGATTTAATATCCCCTAGTAATAAAATAGAGTTATTCGTAGATTTAGTAAATAATCTAAAGTATCCATATGATGATAATGGTCATGGCACTTCAATTGCTGGAATACTATGTAGCAGTGGTATATCCTCCAATAACATGTATACAGGTATATGCAGCAAGTCTAAACTATTTTGTTATAAGGCTTTTGATAGACTAGGTAAAGGTTTTGCTTCTAATATATTTTATGCAATAGACTGTCTAATTAATATGTCCCAAGAACATAATATAAAATTGCTATGTCTTCCATTCGAATTATTAACCCACAATACTTTTATAATATCTTGTTTTGAAAACATATTTAATTATGCAGCTTCTAAAGGTGTAGTACCTATAGTTCCAAGTGGAAGCAATTCTAACGATAAATATTCAATAATTGGATTATCAACTCTTTCAAATTGTATTAGTGTAGGAGGATTAAACACTTCTGTAAATCCAATTGTTCCTTATAACTTTTCTTCTTCAGGACCATATGGAAAATTAATAAAACCTGATTTATGTGCTGCCTGTGTAAATATTATTTCTTTAAATTCAGATTCCAACTATATTTCTGAAAAAGATGGAATAAAGCTGTATCCCAAAAAATTAGATGTTTCGCATAAGGCTTTCAGTGGTACATCACTTGCAGCAGCTTATATTTGTGGTATATGTGCACTGCTTTTTGAAAAGAGGCCAGATATGACATTTAAAGATATCAACGCATTATTAAAGGTTGGTTGCAATTCACTCGAAAATATTCCTAAGTATATTCAGGGTAATGGAACTGTCGATGTAAAAAAATTAGTCGATTAATTCTTTTATATTATTTTTATAAAAATATTTTACCTTAATTAATCATAAAATTGAGTTACCGCAGTAAATAATAGAATTTAATATTTTTAATTTAATTGAAATTATTATCTTCTAATTATTATTCTATCTATATTGCGGAAGCTCTTTTTTAATCTAAGTATATTTTCACATCTAATATAAATTTGAACTAATATGATATAATTATTTACATAAATTATTACCAAGTGCATATTATATTAATCTTGAAAGGTGGTAGTAAAACAAATGAGTACATTTATGCTAAAAAGCAAATCAGTTGGATTCACTCCTGTAAGCAATGTATTTATTGAAAAATACATGCCTCAGGCACGTGGTGAATTCATAAAGATTTATCTGCTAATGCTTAAGCATAATATTTCTGGAGAATTAGGTGTAAGTTCAGCAATACTTGCTTCAACCTTAAATCTTCTAGAATCAGATATTATGAATGCCCTAAAATACTGGCATGATCTAGGAGTAATTAAATTAAATAAAATTGATAATATGGGAAATTTCAATGTTGAATTTATAGATTTAGATAATAATGAATATGATACTTCTGATAAACAAGTTGATTTATTAGAAGCATTGGACAGCAATAATACTAAAGATATGCTAAAGGATATTGAAGTTCTTTTAGGACGACCACTATCGCCTAATGAAATGTCTTTATATCTAAATTGGCAAAAAGAATTTAGTTTTTCATCAGAATTAATCTTAATTTTAATTGAGTACTGTATTTCAAAAGGTAAAAGCGATTCTAGATATATTGAGAAGGTTGCCCTTGCTTGGCATGATCAAAAAATAACTACAGTTGAGCAGGCTCAAAACTTAATAAAGAAAACAGAAGATAAGTGGATTAATATTAGAAAAATTTTAACATACTTAGGTATAAATAATACTGATATTATGAAGCCTCAACAAGATATAATTGAAAAATGGCTTTTAATATATAAATTTCCAACTGAAATTATTTTTAAAGCATGTGATATCTGCTTTGAACGATTAAATAGAGCTGATTTTAAATATATTGATGGAATACTCACAAATTGGAATAAAAATAATATTAGAACTTTAGAAGATATTGCTCTTAAAGATAATAAACAATTGAAGAATAATAGCTATCAAAAAAATAATTCTTATAATAACAATAATAATAACCAAAAAACACTCAACTTTAATGACTTTGAGCAGAGAAATTATGATGCTAATTATTTACAAAATTTAGAAAGACAATTATTAGGATGGGATAACGATGATTAAAGGATATCAAACTGAAATATTAAGTATATATGATAAAATCAGGGATGAAGAATCAAGAGCCTTAAGAAAAAGAAAAGAAGAAATATCTGAAAAATACCCTGAAATCATTGAAATTGACCAACAAATTCAAAAACTATCTTTACAAATGGCATTAGCTGTTATTAAAGCTAGTAATAAAGATGAAACTTTAAATAGCTACAAAGAACGTATTACAGATTTAAGAATAAAAAAATGTGAAATGTTAGTTGAAAAGGGCTATACTCCTGACTACTTAAATATTCATTACCATTGTAATAAATGTAATGATACAGGTTTTATAGGAACTCAAAAATGTGAATGCTATAATAAAATGCTTATAAAACTTTATTATAAAGATTCAGAACTTGAAAATGTTATAAAAACAAATAACTTTAATAATTTTAATATAAACTTATATCCACCACATAAAATAAATGATGAAAAATATTCATCAAGAAGAAATATAGAAAACATATTAGAGTATATTCACGGAGAATATCTTCCAAACTTCTCTTCTATATCAACTAATCTTTTATTTCACGGCAATCCTGGAAGTGGAAAAACATATTTATCTTATTGTATTGCAAAAGAAATACTAGATAAAGGGTATTTGGTTGTATATAAAACATCAGATGAGTTAATTCATAATTTAAGAGAAATAAGATTTAACAATGACACAAATCTTGAATCCTTATTATTTGATTGCGATTTACTTATTATAGATGATTTGGGTGCTGAGCATTTAAACGAATTTTCTATAACAGAATTATTTAATATACTTAACAAGAGAATTTTAAATAAGAAAAAGATGATTATATCTACTAATTTAACAATACCAGATATAATAAAAAAATATAGTGAAAGAATTTCTTCTAGATTGCTTGGCGACTTTAAACTATATAAATTTTACTCAGAAGACATTAGAATTAAATTAAATCTTCAGAAAATGAGAAATCAGATGTAAAAAGGATTATTTAAATCCTTTTTACATCTGATTTATTACACTTAAATTAAAGTTAGAAACAAAAAAAACAAGCTTTATAAGCTTGTTTTTTTTGGCGACTCAGAAGGGGCTCGAACCCTCGACCTCCGGCGTGACAGGCCGGCACTCTAACCAGCTGAGCTACTGAGCCATATCTTATGGTGGGCACAACAGGGCTCGAACCTGTGACCCCCTGCTTGTAAGGCAGGTGCTCTCCCAGCTGAGCTATG
>NZ_JABAGC010000060.1 GCF_012843905.1 Clostridium sp. SM-530-WT-3G | reverse complement strand
GGTATAGCTCAGTTGGGAGAGCACCTGCCTTGCACGCAGGGGGTCAAGAGTTCGAATCTCTTTATCTCCACCATTAAAACTATGAATATTTCTTCATAGTTTTTTATTTTGCAATTAAATGGTATTATTGTGATTATAGTTTTTATGAATTAATTACAGCATTAATAATAAAATAAGAAATAATAATACAAAGATAAAATTATAAAGAAACTTATACATAATAGTAAAATAATAAAATAAAAGATACAAATTTGACTAATGATAAAAGTGTACAGTATGAACCATATATATTATAATTTTATTTGTAAAAGTATTATATAATATATAAACTGTAACTTTATTAATTATCAATAGACTTAGGTTAAAGGTAAATTTTAATTATCATTAAGTATAAATTAAAAGTATATTACCATATAAATAGAAGTACAGTATTAAGAATGGAGATGAATTAATTTGTGCAGTAAGAGTAATTTAGAAGATGAACTTAAGAATTTAAAATTGACTAAGAGAAGCTTTTTGTTAGAAGGAAAAAATACAGAAAGTGTTGATGTAAAAATAAAATTAATAGAGGATAAATTAAAGAGTGCTATTTTAGAGAACGGAAAAGAAGATAAGTAAAAATATATTAATATAGAAATAAAAAATTATGTGAAAAATAAATATAATGACTTACATAACTGTTTTATTAAATGGTTATTAAATAATTAATTTATGAGAGGTTAGTGTTATGATTAGGACTGTTGTTTGTAAAAAAGATGGCTGCAGTGGAAATGAATTTTATATAACAACTAAAGATAATAAATTGATGTTAACTTGTAAGGAATGTGGAAATGTCTATTATTATGATGTAGGGTATTATGAATATACAATGCTGTCAAACTGTCAGAAGTGTAATAATGATATTTTTAAGGTTTTTCACGATTTAGATAAGGGAACTATTTATGCTAAATGTACTAAGTGCGGAAATCCTCCAGAGAAGGTATATATTGATGCAGAAGGTGTACAGGTAAGTTATGATGCAAAGTTATTACAGGATATAAGACAACTTATGAATCAAATTGATCAGAGAGTATGTAATTTAGAAATAAAAATAGAAGGTTTGGAGAAAGGACAGGAATTATTAGAAGAATCACTTGCTTATATAAATAAATATATGTCACAGTAGAATTTTATAATAATTAGGATAAGGATGATGAACAGCAAAAGAAAGATTATAAACTGGTGTCTTTTAATATTTTGGATGGGCATTATATTTTATATGTCTAATCAGCCAGCAAATATATCTGATAGTCAAAGCTTTAAGGTTATGTCTATCTTAAAAAACCTAAATATTGATGTTAACGGAATGTTTGGTGAATTTGCTAATTTTATAGTACGTAAATGTGCCCATTTCTTAGAGTATATGATATTGGGATTTTTAATAATGAATGTAGTAAGAATGTACTATGCATTCAAAATTAGTTCATTAATAACTTTAATAGGTGTATTTTTATATGCATGCACAGATGAATTTCATCAATTATTTGTGCCAGGAAGAGAAGGTGCATTTAGAGATGTTATGATTGATACATGTGGCGGATTAACATTCATATTATTTTATATACTATTTAGAATTATTCGAGGAAAATGTCTAAAGAATAATAGTAAAAACTAAAAATTATTTATATATGTTATTAAGCACTATAGAAAAAGTAAATTCTAGAGTGCTTTTTATTTTATAAAATATTAAGAGTTCACTATATAAATACAAATGTATTACTACAAAAAACAAATTGTAAATAAATTCAATTAATAGTTTAATATTTAATTATATAGAATATATATGTAAATTCATATAATGATAAAAAATAGTATAATACAATAGAAAAACAGTAAAAATGATAAAAGTATATTGTTAAATATTTAGTCGATATGTATAATTATGGTGAAATATTAAAAATTAACTTTACTATAAATTATATATTGACTAAGGAGAAATTTATGAGTAGCAAAAAGAAAAAAATAGGTATGCTTGGTGTTATTGAAAAAGTTGGGAATGTACTTCCGCATCCTACGACTTTATTCATAATATTATGTGCATTGATAATGATAATTTCTCATATTGCTTATAAGCTGGGAGTAGGAGTTACGTATGAGAGTATAGATATTGCAAGTGGAGAGTTAAAGTTATCTACTGTTAATGTTGTCAGCTTGCTTAGTCCAGATGGAATAAGATATATATTTACAAGTGCAATAAGTAATTTTACAGGTTTTGCACCACTTGGAACAGTATTAGTTGCATTGCTTGGAGTTGGCGTAGCAGAAGGAAGTGGCCTTATAGCAACATTACTAAAGAAATTAGTAATAAGTACACCTAAAAAATTTGTAACACTAGTTGTTGTATTTGCTGGAGTAATGTCTAGTATAGCCTCTGATGCAGGATATGTAGTATTAATTCCTTTAGGTGCAGTTATTTTTAGGAGTTGTGGAAGACATCCACTTGCAGGGATTGCAGCTGCTTTTGCAGGGGTATCAGGTGGGTTTAGTGCAAATCTTTTTCCAGGATCAACTGATGCATTATTAGCGGGAATAAGTACAGAGGCTGCTAAGTTAGCTAATCCTTCATATGAAGTTGGAATAACAGGCAACTGGTATTTTGTAATAGCATCTACATTTCTTATCACTATATTAGGGACAATAGTTACAGAAAAGATTGTTGAACCAAGATTAGGTAAGTATTCGGGAAAATACGGACAAGCAGATGAAAGTATGGATATATCCGATAATGAAAAAAGAGGTTTAATATTTGCAGGTATAGCTTTTTTAATAACTTTAGTATTAATAGGATTATTAGTAATTCCTTATAATGGAGTACTAAGAGATCCACAGACACATGAGATTTTAAAGTCTCCATTTATGACTTCTATAGTAGTTATTATTTCATTATTATTCATGATACCAGGTATTGCATATGGAATAGGTGAAAGAAGTATAAAGAATGATTCGCAAGTTATTAACCTTATGAGCAAGAGTATGTCATCAATGGGCTCATATATTGTTTTAGTATTTTTTGCAGCACAATTTGTAGCTTATTTTGGTTATACAAAGCTTGGAACTGTAATAGCTGTTAATGGAGCGAACTTCTTAGAGAGAACAGGAATACAGGGTGTTCCATTATTAATTGCATTTATATTAGTTTCAGCATTCATTAACTTATTCATGGGTTCAGCGTCAGCTAAATGGGCTATAATGGCTCCTATATTTGTTCCTATGTTAATGGGAATAGGATATACACCAGAACTTACTCAAATGGCTTATAGAATAGGTGATTCAACTACTAATATTATTTCACCTCTTATGAGTTATTTTGCACTGATAGTTGCATTTGCTGAAAAGTATGATAAAGAATCTGGAATAGGAACATTAATTTCAACAATGATTCCATATTCAATAGTATTCTTAATAGGCTGGAGTGTGCTTCTTATAGTTTGGTTTATATTAAAACTTCCATTAGGAGTTGGAGTTGGAATGTTCATGTAAACCATAGAAAATTAATAAGTTAAATTCTAATTACTATTATGACATATACAAGAGAGGCAGTTATAAAGTGATAATTAATATAATCATTTTATAGCTGCCTTTTTTGTATAAAAATAAATAATATTATTTCTTCAATATTGATATATCTTTGGTATTAAGACGAATTATATCTATTGAAAATGTGGGGAGAATTGTTAAAAAATAATTGATATAGTATAATATAAAAGCACAAAATTATAATGTACTTTAAGAATTAATCTTGAATTAATCTTGAATTGAGGTAGAAGTGTATGAAAAAATATTTAAAATTGATGAGAGTTCATCATTATTTAAAGAATGTATTAATTTTTTTACCCCTTGTTTTTAGTCAGAACTTATTTGACTTAACTTTATTAAGGAAAACAATATTAGGATTTCTTTCATTTAGTATACTTTCATCCATAGTGTATATTATTAATGATATACAAGATGTCGAAAAGGATAGGAAGCATCCAACGAAATGTAAAAGGCCTATAGCGTCAGGAGCAGTTTCAGTAAGGAATGCATATATATTGGCTATAGTCATTGCTATTGTTGGGATTACGCTAAATTATTTTGCTTGTGGATCTAATATTTGGGGATGGATATTTGTTTTATTATATGTAGGATTAAATTTTGCATATAGTATGGGATTAAAAAACCTGCCTATTATAGATATTACTATATTAGTATCTGGATTCTTATTAAGAGTTCTTTATGGAGCAGCAGTAACATCTATACAAGTATCTAACTGGCTTTATCTTACAGTAATAGCTATGTCTTTCTACTTAGGTCTTGGAAAGAGAAGAAATGAATTAGATACTCAGGGAAGTAAATCAAGAAAAGTACTTAAATTCTATAATCATGATTTCTTAGATAAGAACATGTATATGTGTCTTGGACTTACTATTGTATTTTATTCATTATGGTGTGTAGACGGTACTACTATTGCAAGATATTCTAATAGTAATATTGTATGGACAGTACCATTGGTTATGCTTATATGCATGAAATATAGTCTTGATGTAGAAGGAAATTCAGATGGAGATCCAGTGAGTGTATTATTAAAAGATAAAATACTTATGGGAATGGTATTCTTATATGCGCTTATTGTGCTTTTAATAATATACTTATAAACTTTAATAATTATATAATAAATACAAATAAGTTTTTTATTGCAAGATATTCATAATTTGAAGTGGGTATCTTGCAAAATAATATATAAGGATAGATGAGATGAACGTTTATGATTTCGATAAAACTATATATGATGGCGATAGCACATTAGACTTTTATAAATTTTCATTAAAGAAAAAACCATCTTTAATAAAATATTTACCTATACAAATTATAGGATTTATAAAATATATGTTTGGAATACATCCCAAACTAAAATTTAAAGAGAAGTTTTACTCATTTTTAAATGGTATAAATGATACAGATAACTTTGTAAATGAATTCTGGGATAATAATCAACATAAGATAAAACAATGGTATATTGATTCACAAAAGGATGATGATTTAATTATTTCTGCATCTCCTACATTTCTCTTAAATGAAATATGTAGAAGAATAGGAATCAAACATTTAATTGCTTCAGAAGTAAATAAAAATACTGGTGTATGTGAAGGTAAGAACTGCTATGGTGAGGAAAAAGTAGTAAGACTGAATGAAACATTTAAAGATCATAAAATAGAAGAATTTTATTCTGATTCTTTAAGCGATGCGCCTTTATCATTATTAGCAAAGAAGAGATTTATAGTAAGTGGAAATAATATTATTGTTTGGGATGAATATAAACCAGGAAAAATAAAACAGTTGAAATCAATGTTTTTATCAAAACAATTTTTTAACTTTTTAATTGTCGGCGGAATAAATACTATTAATGGTATATTATTTTCTTACATTTATTCATTATTTTTAGAAGTAAATACAGCATTTATTGTGGGATATATAACTTCAATGACTATTTCTTATTTGCTAAATAGTACTATAGTATTTAAAGAAAATATGGAATTTTATAAATATATAAAATTCTGCATATCATATATTCCTAATTTTATTATACAAAATATATGCGTATTGCTATTCTATAACATGCTGGGCTGGAATAAACTTATAGTTTTTGCATTAGCAGCTATTATAGGAGTACCTGTAACTTTTGTAATAATGAAGTTATTTGCATTTGGAAAAAAAGAAAACACAGCAATGGATAATTAAATTTTAGAATAATAATAAAAACACCTGAAAGATGCATTATTGAAAAATATTCATCTTCAGGTGTTTTTATTATTTATTAGGATTAAAACTGAAATTGAATGCAGTCACAGGCAGTATAGCAAATATATAGCTTACTATAAACGAATATCTGCATTGAGTTTCTAGTACAAGGAATATAGCTCCAAATCCACATAATATTATATAGAAAAGATTTATTATTTTATTTTCAGATTGTTGCTTTCTATTAAAAAATCCTATTATTATAAGAATTAGTAATATAGAATAGATTATTTGATATGAAAAGTTACCTTTGCCTGATATATCAAATACTATATCCTTATCTGGAATACCAAGTTCTGACCAGTATGCACCAGCACAATCACCACTTGACCATTGGGAAGCAAATTTTTCCAGGAAGAAACCAGCTAATTTCAATGGAGGAGTTGTAGTATATCTTTCAATAATTCTTTCTTTACATGCTTTTTCTAAAGCTTCTCTATTATCTAAAAGATCTGCTATAAATTCAGCATCTTCAGGATTCCAACTTCCACCACTTTCAATATTACTTCCTCTTACAGCTGATGTAATATTGCTTGGTTCACTTCCTCCCCATAATTTTTGATCTGTAATACCAACTTTAACAAGATAATTTCCTACGAATATAAATACCAATAAAAAAGGAATTATTATAAAAATAATATTTCTTAATTTTTTTAATATTGTGTCTTTATTATAAATTAATATATACATTATATAAGCTATAAGTACTATATATGCTATCATTCTAAATAAATGTCCTATTGATAATAATAAGCTGCATAATATTAAATATAATGAGTTTTTCTTATTATTAAATACTAATATAAATAAATACATACTTAATAAATAAAATGGTATAGCAATATTCTCAGAACAATATACAGGCACATATAAAATTGATGCAGGAAGTATTGACATTATAAATGTACCGATTAAAGGTCTTTTGGAATCATTAAATATAGAATTACAGATTAAGTATACTAAATATATTGAGAATGTAGACAAAACTACATTGATTCCTTTTACAACCATTAAAGCATTACTTCCAAATGATTTTATCATATATGAAAGGAATAAAATATATGGTGTCATATGAGGAAATCTTGCAAAGTATCCTAGTCCAGTAAGAGCACTGTTATCTCCAATTAATAAGTTCTGAGCTGTATCATACATGTTTTTGAAATCAGAAGTAGGTATACTTGGTGTAATAAATGCCCATATAAATCTCAAAATAAATCCTACTGCTATTGTGCCTATAAGTACTTTGCTTTTATCGATTTTTTTTCGGATGCTATAGATAAATGTTATTAGCAGGATAATATAAATTGCTAATATAGTTATATTTACATAATTCATATTTTTATATCGGATTGCAATACCTACAGATGTTGCAAAAAGGATAATGAACATTACTGTAAGAACGCATATTATGAATCGTGTAAAAAGTAATTCGAATTTACCTGATTTCGCATTCTTTTTAGTTAGTGAATGGTTTGCATTACTAGCCATAATTACTATATCTCCTTAATATATTATTAAATTTAGAAATGTATAATATGAATTTTACATACAACTAATTATAATACAAAAACCATAGGATATGTTCAGTTTTATATTAATATTATTGTGTAAAATTGGGTACTAATATTTATGTAGGGGATAGGGGAAAGGACTTAAAGGTAAGTTTTCAGAAAATTATGAATAATATAAAGGGTTTTAGCAATATAAATAGAATATTTATAATTATACTTCCAGATAATACATATACTATATAAGAATGTTGGTAATATCTAAAATAATAGATTTTATTTAATAAAGACTTATATCACTATATTATGAAAGGTAGGTGGAGCCAGCTTCTAATGAAGGTTAGGGTTTGGCAGAATTTATGAAGGATTATAATATTAAAAATTTAAGAAATGTTGGGTTAATAGGTCATAATAGTACAGGGAAAACATCTCTTGCAGAAAGCCTATTATATTATTCTAAAGTGACAGATAGGTTAGGAAAAATTGAAGATGGAACAACAGTATTAGATTTTGATGCAGAGGAAAAAAAGAGACAATTCTCAATTTCTTTGTCAGTAGCACCTATTGAATTTGATAAGGTTAAATTAAATATTATTGATATTCCTGGTTATGCCGACTTTAATGGAGAATGGATTCAAGGGATGAGGGCTGTAGATGTAGCAATGATTGTAGTAAGTGGAGTATCTGGTATAAAAGCAGGAACAGAAAGAGCTTGGGAGTACTGTAATAAAATCAAACTTCCCAGAACTATATTTATTAATAAATTAGATAGAGAAAATGCAAATTTTGATAACGTATTAGATTCTCTTAATCAAAAATTTGGGATAAGTGTAGTTCCGATTCAATATCCAATAGGAAAAGAAGATGATTTTAAAGGTGTAATAAATGTTATATCTGAAAGAGCAAGAATATATGATCCTGATAAAAAGGAAGTAAAAATAGTTGATATTCCAGAAGATTTAAAAGAAAAGGTTCATGCATGTAAGATAATGATTATGGAGTCAGTTGCAGAGACAGATGAAAAGTTATTGGATAAATATTTTAGTGAAGGTACATTAAGTGATGAAGAAATTTATAACGGACTTATAAAAGGATGTGCTAGTGGTGACATTGCACCAGTTATGTGTGGAAGTGCATTAAAAGTAATTGGAATGGATACATTAATAGAAGATATTATTGAATGTTTCCCTTCACCAGAATATGCAATACCACAAAAGGCTTTAAATCTTGAAAACAATGAAGAGGTTTTCGTAACTTTGGATCATGATAAACCATTTTCAGCATTGGTATTTAAGACAATTGCAGATCCATTTGTAGGAAAGATATCATTCTTTAGAGTTATTACAGGAGAAGCTGTCGATGATATGACAGTGCTTAATACAAATAAGGATAAGAATGAAAAATTATCACACATATGTTTTTTAAGAGGTAAAAATCAAATTCCAACAAAAAAAATAATAGCAGGAGATATTGGAGCAATATCAAAATTACAGTATACAAGTACTGGTGATACATTATGTAGTCCAGATTTTAAGATAAAATACGATAAGATGAATTTCCCAGCAACAGTATGCTCTATGGCAGCAATACCTAAGGCTAAAGGTGATGAAGAAAAAATATCACAGGCTTTAAGTAAATTAAAAGAAGAAGATCCTGTATTTGATGTATCTAGAGATATAGAAAATGCAGAAACTATAATTTCAGGGCTTGGTGAAACTCATATAAGTGTAATTGCAAGTAAAATTAAGAGTAAATATGGTGTAGATATAAATTTAGACCTACCAAAGATTCCCTATAAAGAAACAATAAAAGGAATATCAGATGTTCAAGGTAAGCATAAGAAACAATCTGGAGGTCATGGTCAATATGGTGATGTAGTAATAAAATTTGAACATAGGAAAGATAACGGAGAAGATCTGGAATTTGTAGATGAAGTTGTAGGTGGAGCAGTTCCTAGAAACTTTATACCTGCAGTTGAAAAAGGATTAAGAGAGTGTATTACTCATGGAGTTTTAGCAGGATGTCCGGTTATAGGACTTAGAGCTACTCTTCATGATGGTTCATATCATCCTGTAGATTCATCTGAAATGGCATTTAAGATGGCAGCATCTATTGCATATAAGAAAGGCTTAGAACAGGCGAAACCTATACTTCTAGAACCAATTATGTCACTTGAAGTTATAATTCCAGAACAATATATGGGAGATGTTATTGCAGATATTAATAAGAAACGTGGAAGAGTTATGGGAATGGAACCTGATAAAGATAAACAAAAGGTTATGGCAGAAGTTCCAATGAGTGAATTGAGGAAATATGCAACAGAATTAAGATCTATTACTCAAGGAAGGGGAAGCTTTAGTAAAGAATTCATAAGGTATGAGGAAGTACCGGAGTTTGAAGTAAACAAAGTAATAGACAGTATAAATGAAGGTAAAAATAATAAATAAAAGATAATATGCTGCCTTTCAATATAAAATTTTCTTTATAAAACAAATATTTATATTGAAAGGTGGTTTTAGTTTTTTGGATAAAATCATTGAAAAAAAGGAATACTATTCTAGTATAAAAATGACTTTAATAAGGAGGATATAAACTAATGTCAAATTATAGCATGGATATTAGTGGGGATATAGGATTGGCCGATTATAGTAATATTTTTGATTATTTAAAAATAATAGATAGGGATGATAATTTTATTATAAAAATTAATAAAAATAATAAAGATGATATAGGTCTAATAAATTCTATGCTTCAAGAAAATCAGTTTAATATAAAGTATACAAAGTATGATGAAAAGGGAAATTATTATATAAATGCAAATAAAAATTATTAAAAAATTTCGTGAATAAAACTGAAGTTATGTACATAAGATAATATTAGAAAAAATCCTTCAAGCACTGAATTTTTTCAATCTCATACATATTTTTATTAATTTAATTTTGGATAAGTACTTACAAGGTGATTTTTCATAATTGATTTGAGTATTTGTTTAGAATTAAATGAGATGAAAAAATTTTTTATATAAGCTATCCTTATCATTAAAGATAGGGATAGCATATTAAAAAATATATAGTTTAAATGTAGAACCTGTCTGAGAAATACTTCAGATGGGTTTTGTATTGTGTAAATAAGATAAATATAGTGTAAAACTATGTTTGAATATAAATAGAGTAAAATTATAAAGAGTATTTTATAAAACAAAATAGTCACAGTTATATTTGGGTTAATACAACTGTGACTATTGTTAATTGTATATAAATAAAAATGGGGGAGAGGCGATTAAATATTGAAGTTAAATACTTCATTATAATTATTACCAAAGGATATTCTATTTATACACAAAACGAGAAAATTAATAAGTTAATTTTATTAATTTTTTCTATATAATTCTGTAGGTGAGGAAGAGAGATTAGAAAATGAATCGTCTGGCACCCATCCTCTAGAGTTTATATTATTATCAATTGGTAGAGCAACATAGTACCATGTTGCATTATTGACAGTAACTTTTTCTAAAATTCCAACCTGCATTCCAATATCAAGGATTTTAAGTATAGGTGCGTTTTTATCTGGATATAAGTATATATTAGTTTTTTGAGGAAGAAGTCCATATAAATTATCTACAGTCAAAAACTCTAGTAGGTAGTTTTTTTGAGAATCTAAAAGCTGATTATATTTATTTCTGACAGTAGAAAGCTGATTCTTTAATAAATGATTTTCTCTTAATATAGATGTCATATTTTCTTGAAATTTATAAAATACTATAAATCCACCTCCTCCTATTATGATTAATAATATTAAAAAAAATAAGAATTTCATATTAGAATAATACTCCTGATTTATGAATATATTTAAATATATTTGAAATGGTTAAAAATAATTCCAGAATAAATATTTCAGATAAAAATATGATAATGTTTTCAATAAGGAATATATTTTTTTTCTATGGGTAAAATATTAATTATTATAAAGTAAAACTTGTGAATAAAAAGAGTATATACAATCTTGTTTTGCTTAATAATAAATATTCATGACTGTATATTTTAGGGGGAAGATACTTGTTCTAAAATACACAGTTTGTAGATTTATTATATATTTAAAGTAATTTTAGAGGAGGTAGTTTAAATGGATTTTATCAATTCTGGTGTGGATATTAATTCATATGTTGCAAGGTATATGGATGAAATGGGATGTAGTTTTCAACAAGCATGTGAAGATTTAGGCATTAATGAAAATGAGGTATTCAATACTGTGAGAACAGAGGAAATGTATTAATATTATTAATTAAGAGAGAATGAATTTTAGAAATAACTAAGAATTATAAAGAGGCTGTCGCACTAGGCGGATAAAATCCGCCGGCGGTAGCCTATTTTTCTATATGTTATTAGAATATTTTCTT
>NZ_JABAGC010000006.1 GCF_012843905.1 Clostridium sp. SM-530-WT-3G | reverse complement strand
TGGTGCCGAAGACCGGAATCGAACCGGTACGGTGTTTAACCACCGCAGGATTTTAAGTCCTGTGCGTCTGCCAGTTCCGCCACTTCGGCACATATTGGTAGCGGAAATAGGACTTGAACCTACGACACCTCGGGTATGAACCGAGTGCTCTAGCCAGCTGAGCTATTCCGCCATATTAATTGGTTGCGGGGGCAGGACTTGAACCTACGACCTTCGGGTTATGAGCCCGACGAGCTACCGACTGCTCCACCCCGCGATAAACCATTACCATATATAATTTTGGTGCCGAAGACCGGAATCGAACCGGTACGGTGTTTAACCACCGCAGGATTTTAAGTCCTGTGCGTCTGCCAGTTCCGCCACTTCGGCTTATCACCTTAACGAATATCTCGTCAACAACAAAACTAATTATAAAGTATAATTTATACTATGTCAACAAATTTTTTATATTTTTTTATAAATTATATTAAATTCTGCTTTATATCTATATTTATTAATGTAATTGATGTAGAATAAAGCCCTATTTTACTGCATTTTATCCTACATCTTATACTAAATAATAATATCTATAATTATGTGGTATAAAGGATATTAATAACCCTTCTTTCCACCTTTACTCTTGAATTCTTGATGCTTCTTAACATCTTGCATTCTTTCTTCACTATCCTTTAGGAATTTAGACATTATATCTTCAAAATTTCCTGCTGGTTTCTTTTTTTCAGATGCTTTCCAATCAATTTCTGCTGGTTTAGCTGATTTTTTTTGAACATTTGCTTGCTTAATTGAAAGACTAATTTTACCATTATCATCAATTGATATAACTTTTACTTTAACTTTATCTTGTTCACTAAGGTGTTCTCTAATATCTTTTACGTAAGAATCTGCAACTTCTGAAATGTGAACTAATCCAGTCTTGCCTTCTACCTCGATAAAAGCTCCAAAATTTGTGATATTTACCACTGTGCCTTCTACTATGTTTCCTGCCATTAAGGTCATGTTTAAAAGATTCCTCCTTAAATTTAAAAATATATTATTAAAAGAATAAAATTTAAATTATTCTTTTTTAAATACACATTTAATTATTCTTTAATTCTTATTATATTATTCAAAAGTTTTTAGGTTCATCCATAAAATAAAAGTTAATTAGAGCCTGTTCCTTTATCATCACTATTAACAACCTTCTCACCTGGTTTAATCATACCAAGTCTTTCTCTTGCTAATTTTTCAAGGTAATCGTCTGAGCCAGAATTGATCTTATCGACCTCATCTTGAAGTCGTTCATTCTTTTGCTTAATTTCTTCTAATTGTGTTTGCTTACTAGAAATCTCTTCTTTAATTCTGTTCATTGTCATAAATTGTCTTACATAACTACAAACAAAAAATATAGCAAATCCTATGATTACCAATTTTTTTATTAGTATTTTCTTTTTCATCTATAGAACCTCTATTTTACAAATTCTCTTAAGTATATTGTAAACACTATATTGCTAATATTCAAGTAGTTTTTTTATCATTTCTTCCTATCTGTAACTTTATATAAAATGAACTTTAGTGGGTATAATAAGTTTTTTATAGTAACCCTTATAATCCTACATATACCGTTTACTATAATTTTTTCTGCATTATAAAAATATTGGCTTATAAATTTAAAATAGAATAAAAGTGAAATAATAATAAAGATGTATACATACGGAGTTAAAAAAGCATAGTTAGTATATAGCAAGAAGGTGAATATAATCATCCCAGCAAGAATCCAAAATAATATATCTTCTATCATAGCTACTACTCTTTTTGAATTTAAATCACGTATTATTCTGTAAATATCAAATAATATTCCTGTTATAATTCCTGCTATTATACTATAAATAACTATATTAAATTGCATATTAATCTCTAAAAGCATATTAATAACCTACTTGAATAATTTACTTAATAAGCTTTCATTGTTCTTTTTTATGTTCTTGCCATTATAAACCATAGAGGCAATACTTCCTGCTATTATTACATCTCCATTTTGTACATCTAACTTATTCATTTTTAAATCTGAACCCTTAATAGTTAAGTTGCCAAGCTTTGTTGATAATTCTATTTTTTCTTCATCAAAGCTCATAACTTCAACAACACCACTTAATGTCAATTTTTTTCTATTTTCTAATAATAAATTTGATTTTGAATCTTCCATCTTAATTTCTTCACGCTTTTCCATGAGATATTCCCTCCAAATTATTTTTCATATTTAAATATATATGTTTATATTTTTGTTTTAGAATGAGTAACTATATGGATAGCTATGATGATAAAAAAATAAAGAGTAGTTTCTTTTTCTCAACTACTCTTTATCTTCTTCACCTTCAAGGATTATGTACATTTCTTTGGCATCTTCTTTTCTCACATGCTCTGCAATGTTAACTATTTTGGCTTTTAATATTCTATTTGCAAAAGTAATTTGAATAATATCACCTTCTTTTATTTTAGTTGAAGGTTTAGCTACTTTATCATTAATTAATATTCTGCCACTTTCACATACTTCTTTTGCTACAGTTCTTCTTTTTATTATTCTAGATACTTTTAAATACTTATCTAATCTCATACTAACTCCTTTTATTAGAAGAACCCGAGTAATCCTCGGGTTCTTAACGAGCAAACACTATAGGTAATTATCTTAATACTGCTCGTTTCATTATCTATAATTTCGCTGTTAACTAATATTATTTGTTAACTTTATCTTTGAATTCTTTACCTGCTTTGAATACTGGAACAGTTGTTGCAGGAATTTGGATAACTTCTTTAGTTCTTGGGTTTCTTCCTTCTCTTGCAGCTCTTTCTCTAGTTTCGAAAGTTCCGAATCCAACTAATTGAACTTTTTCACCGTTTTCTAATGCTTCTTCAACACTTTCAATGAAAGATTTTAATGCTAATTCTGCATCTTTCTTTGTTAACTTACTTTTTTCTGACATACTAGTTATTAATTCTGCTTTATTCACAATAACATCCTCCTTAAAATCCAGTTACATATTCTTCTAACTGTTTTCATATATGTACTAAATTGCACTCCTTTATTATATAACCTCTTTAGCTAGCCGTCTATAGCAATCTCTTTCTTTTACTATAGATAACCAAATCATGCAATAAAGTTTTACAACATAGTTCTTTATAAAATATTATTCTTCATAAACTAAAAAAATCCTTTATTATTGATTTAGTTTTTTGATTCTTCCCAAAGTTTATTCATTTCTTCTAGCGAAATTTCTTCTAAGCTCATACCTTTTTCTTGTGCCTTTAATTCGATATAGGCAAATCTCTTTATAAACTTGTCTATTGTAGAATTTAATGCTGATTCCTCATCAATTTTCAATATTCTAGCAACATTTACACATGAAAATAATAAATCGCCAACCTCATCTTTTATTTTATCCATATTTTCTGTATTATATACATCCATTATTTCTTTAAGTTCTTCATTTACCTTATCTATAGCAGAATTTATGCTTTCAAAATCAAACCCTACTTTTCCAGCTTTACTTTGAACTTTATGTGCTCTTAATAAAGCAGGAAAAGATTTCGCAATTGCCTCCATTTCTTCTGTAAGATTATTAAATCCTTTTTCGTCTTTTTTAAATTCATCCCACTTTTCAAGTACATCTTCTGAAGAATTTACTCCATTTAAATTTCCAAATACATGTGGATGTCTATTTATCATTTTATTACATATTCCACTTATTATATCTCCAATATCAAAATATCCATCTTCTTTTCCTATTGATGCATGGAATACAACTTGTAAAAGCACATCACCAAGCTCTTCAATAATGGCATCATCATCATCTTTTTCAATTGCATCTACAACTTCATAGCTTTCTTCTATTAATGCTTTTTCTAAAGATTTGTGAGTTTGTTCTCTGTCCCAAGGGCAGCCGTTTTCCCCTCTAAGAACTTCAATAATTTGTAATAAATCATTAAAATCCTTTTTATTATTTAAATCCTTTGGAATATATACAGAAGTTAAATAATCTATATCTTCCTGCATATCTAATTCAAATAAAGGTATTTTTCTTATACTTTCTTGACCCTTTATTCCAGCTGCTCTTACATAATATATTTCTGTCTCATCATTGTATTGTTCTAAAAGCTTTAATTTTACTTCTGATGCAATAAGAGGATTATATACCTGTGTTATTACAGTTCCTATTCTCTTATCTAATATCTGATTATTTATATCAAAAGCATCTATAACTTTTAATCCTTCTATAGGGTCAATCATAAGAGCTTCCATCATAGCATCTATAAAACTTACAGCAGGAATTACTTTATATTTAATATTATTCTTTTTGCATGCTTCCACTAAATTAAAAACTGATTTTTCAGCTACTAATGGATGACCTGGAACTGCATATACTACATCCCCTAATTCCTCATGCTTTTTCACTAAGTCATCAGCTATATTTAAATATACCTCATCAAAGCTTTCCATTGTATCATAAATATTATCATATGTTTCAAACTTAATATCTTGTTCTTTAAGATAATCTACTGTAGGATGTTTTTCAGTTCTTAAAAAAACATTTTTACAATTTTTAAGTTCTTTAATTGTTCCTATAGTTAGTGCTTCTTCTGCTCCAGGTCCTAATCCAAGTATTTTAATCATTGGGTTATCTCTCCTTTATCTCTTTCTATTAAATCTATTTTTTATTTCATTAACTTCAAATACTTTAAAAGCAAGTATCAATATTATATACATTATCATACCTAAAAATATAGATATTAAGCAAGATAATCCATTACTCCCTATATTCTTGTATATACTATTATAGCTTAACAGCACAACTATCATCATAATAATTGCAGCAAAACAAGGTTTTATCAATATTTCATAAAAGTTCATTGTTACCTTTATGCATATTCTAAGAGTTATTATATTTAATATACTAGCTGTTACATAGGCTCCTATACTAGCTATAACAGCTCCATAAATATTAAATTCAGTAATAGAAACCAGCATAGATGTAAGAATAATTTTAACTATACATCCAATAAATAAATTAATTACTGGTTTTATATAATGCCCTGTTCCCTGAAGTATAGAAGTTGTTGTTTGAGTAACAATAATAAACGGAATCGAAATTGATAAATATTTTAATATTTCAGAACCTTCCGATCTTCCTGGAAAAATTAAATTTAATATCGGTCCTGATAAAAAGAATAATCCAAACATGCAAGGCAAAGCTATTACTGCTGCCATCTTCATTGCTGCATCTATTTTATTTTTAAGTTCTGCTTTCTTATTCAATATAAAATTTTCAGCAATTATAGGAATTAATGATGTACATATAGCCATAGATAAAGTTAAAGGTATATTTGTTATGACTGCAGCTTTTCCTGTTAACTGTGCATACAAAATAGTAGCCTGTGTATTATTTAATCCAGCCTGTAAAAGTTTTTGAGGTACTAAAATTGAATCTATTAAATTCATTATACTGCCAACTGTTGTTCCAAGAGATATTGGAACTGCTATTTTTAGTATAGAACTTAATACTTCAGTATTAGTCTTTATTTTTTTTATTTTAAAATTTTTCTTCGTTTTTTTATATTGCGAAAATAAATAAGATCCTCCTAGTACTGCACCTGCTGTTGCTCCAAATGCTGCGCCTCCTGCAGAATATTCTATACCTTTAGGAAGTAATATTATGGCTAGTCCTACTCCAAATATTACTCTTCCTATTTGTTCAAGAATCTGAGATATAGCTGAAGGAGTCATATTTTGAAAACCTTGAAAGAAACCTCTAAATATTGTTGTAAATGATATTATAAATGGTGCAAAAGATATTCCTATTAATGAATAATAAGCTTTAGAATCCCATTTCAGAAATGAAATAATAGGCTTTGCAAAAAAGAATAATGCAAAAGTTGTGCCTATTCCTATAGTTATCATTAAATACGCTGACTCTTTTACTACTTGAAAACTGCCATCTATATCATTTAATGCGTTCCTTTCAGAAATCATTTTTGACATAGCAACTGGCAGTCCTGATGCTATTTCAATAAAAAACATATACAAAGGATATGACATTTGATAATATCCTACTCCTTCATCTCCTATAAGCATTATCAAAGGCCACCTAAAAAATAATCCTAAAAATCTAGCTAATATTCCTGCTATACCCAATATAAGGCTTCCCTTAATTAAAGATTGCTTTTTCATAAAACGCCTCCAAACTCACATATGTTACTACTTAATTTTTATGTGAATTTAAAGGCATTAATGACTCTTATTAATTTCATATAAATCATTTTATTTTTCTTTACAACGCTTACATAAAATCACTTATCTTATTGCTCCATCTGTTTTCCTAAAAAAGCTGCAGCTGTTTCAACTAATTTTGTTTCAACTTCTCCTAGTTCTACATCTTCTTTAGACAAAATAATTACTGCACCTATTTCATCACCTTCTGCTATTATTGGTGCAATAACCTGACTATTATATGATGTTTCTTCATCATCGTTATGTAGAGGTATTACTGAATTATCAGATTTATTCAACAATACGGTTTTTCTTCCATCCATTATCTTTTCTAATTCACTGCTTACTTTTCTTTCTAGATATTCTTTTTTAGTTGCTCCGCTTACTGATACAAAAGCATCCTTATCACATATTAAGACAATATGTCCGATTACCTGTTGCAAACTTTCACAATATTCCTTAGAAAAATCAGTTAATTCTTCTATTGGAGAATATTTTTTTAAAATTACCCCACCATCTCTATCTGTAAATATTTCTAACGGATCTCCTTCTCTTATTCTTAAAGTTCTTCTTATTTCCTTAGGTATAACTACTCTTCCTAGATCATCAATTCTTCTAACTATTCCTGTTGCCTTCATATAGGTTTTTAACCCTCCTTTAAAACTCTATTAATTAGTTGCATTATTATTATTTGAATTTCTAGAAATTTTATACACTTATAACTAAATTTTATACGCTATACTTAAGTATTTTCACAAAAAAAGAACCCCTTAAAATAAGGAATTCTTTTTAATAAAACTATAATCTATCTTCGTAAGTTTTAACCTTTATAGTTTCTTTCCATTCATTTAATTTATTTTGAATAGCCTGACTCTGCTTTTGTTGTAATAATTGAACTTTTATTTGATCCTTAACTTGATCAAATGGTATAACTGTTGCATCTTTAAGACCAGTAGCTTTTATTATATGATATCCAAATTGGCTCTTAACTGGATCAGAAATTTGACCTTCACCTAAATTTTTAAATCCTTCTAAGAAATCTTTATCATAATTTGCTTGATCATATGTAACAAATCCTAAATCTCCACCGTTATCCTTAGTTCCATCTGTTCCATATTCAGAAGCTAATTTAGCAAAGTCTTCACCTGCATCTAATTTAGCCTTAACTTCTTCAGCCTTTGCTAATGATGCATCAAAATCTATATTTCCATCAGCATCTTTTTCAGCTATTAAAATATGAGCAGCATTTGCTCCTGCTGATTGTGTGTATTGCGAATCTTTATTTTCATCATAATATGCTTTTACATCATCATCAGTTACTTCAATATCCTTAGTTATATCATCATATACTTCTTGAACTTTAAGTTCTTTAGCTTGAGCTGCTTTAAATGAATCTTCTGTAAATCCATTTTGTTCTAATACTTGATCAAAATTATCTCCATACTGTTCTTTTAATTTACTTATATTATCTTCAACTTGTTTATTTATTTCGTCGTCAGAAATTTGAAATTCTGTTTGTTCTAATGCAAGTTGTTCATTTATCTCATTTTCTAAACATTGCTTCTTAATTTGTTTGATTCTATCCTTTATTTTAGCATTATTTTCATAGTCATCACCATATTGTTGTTTTAGTTGATCTACACTTATTCCAATATTATTCATTAAATAACTATTAAAATCCTCGTCAAAATCAGCTTTTGTTATTTTAGTATTCCCAACAGTAGCATATACTGTTTTTTGTATTGCTTCTGGTGTTTTTTCTATCATTTTACATCCCATAACTGAAACTGATAACGAAAGTACAGCTATAGAAGCAATAAATTTTCTTAATTTTTTCAAAGTTTTCCCCTCACTTATTTCTAAAAATTACTATAGAGTTATATTCTTAGTATAACAATATTAAATTTATAATTCAATTTTTTATGCTATTTCCAACTTATTCTGTTATATCATATTTTTGTTACAATATTATGTCATTAAAAACTTCTTTTAGAAACTCTAATTTTTCCTCTTTCTTCATATCCTTTAATTTAAAAGCAAAATATGGTTTTGTTCCAAATTTCAATACCACACTATCTTTATATTTATTAATTAGAATCTTAAATATTTTTTTGTAATCATTATCTCCATCTGCAAATTTAAATACTATATCCTTAGGATTTTCTTTTATTTCTTCAATAAATAAGGATTTAGCCTGACTCTTTATATATGCAATATCCATAAGATTACGTACTGGATCTGGTATTGATGAATATCTGTCTTCTAGTTCTTCTTTTATATCGTTATATTCTTCTGCATTATCTATTGCAGCTATTTTCTTATATACTTCAATTTTTTGAATTTCATCATGTATATAATTAGCAGAAATATATGCATCTACCTTAAGATCAACTGTTGTTTCTATTGGTTCCTTGGTAATTTCACCTTTTATAAGTTTTACTGTATCTTCAAGCATTCTACAATACAAATCATACCCTATAGCAGCCATATGTCCATGCTGGGATGATCCCATCATATTTCCAGCACCTCTTATTTCAAGGTCCCTCATTGCTATTTTGAAACCTGATCCTAACTCAGTAAAATCTTTTAAGGCCTTAAGTCTCTTCTCAGCTACCTCTGTTAATACTTTATCTTTAGTATATAAAAGATAAGCATATGCAATTCTATTGGATCTTCCAACTCTTCCTCTTAATTGATAAAGTTGTGATAATCCCATTTTATCAGCATCAGAAACTATAATTGTATTTACATTTTGTATATCCATACCTGTTTCTATAATAGTTGTACATACTAACACATTGTATTTCTGTTCCATGAAATCAAACATTTCCTGTTCAAGCTGCTTTTCATTCATCTGTCCATGAATGATTCCAACCTTACATTCAGGAACTAAATTTTGAACATATTCAGCAATAGCTTCTATATTTTCAACTCTATTATATACAAAATAAACTTGGCCACCTCTGCCTATTTCCCTAAGTATAGCATCTCTTACAAGCTGATCATTTTGTTCTACAACATAAGTCTGAATAGGATATCTTTCTTCTGGTGGAGTTTCTATTACAGATATATCTCTTACACCACTAAGCGACATATGTAGTGTTCTTGGTATTGGAGTAGCACTAAGAGTTAATACGTCAACGTTTTTCTTTATATTTTTTATCTTTTCTTTTTGTTTTACTCCAAATCTCTGTTCTTCATCCACTATTAGAAGCCCTAAATCTTTAAATTGAACGTCTTTAGATACAAGTCTATGAGTTCCAATTAAAATATCAATATTTCCTTCTTTGGCTTTTTGAAGAGTTTCCTTTTGTTCTTTAGTAGTTCTAAATCTACTCACCATATCTATTTTTATAGGAAAATCCGAGAATCTTTTCACCATATTTTTATAATGCTGCTCTGCTAAAATAGTAGTTGGCACAAGAAATGCTACTTGCTTACCATCCATAACCGCTTTAAATGCTGCTCTTATAGCAACTTCTGTTTTTCCATAACCAACATCACCACATAAAAGTCTATCCATAGGCTTATTAGATTGCATATCAGCTTTTATTTCCTCTAATGATGTTAATTGGTCTGGAGTTTCTTCAAATGGGAATTCTTCCTCAAACTGCTTCTGCCATTCAGTATCTTTTGAGAACTTATAGCCTTTAACAGTTGATCTCATAGCATAAAGTTTAACTAAATCTTCTGCAATTTCATTAATTGATTTTCTTACCTTAGCTTTAGCCTTCTGCCAATCTGCACTTCCTAATTTATTAATCTTAGGTGATTTTCCTTCACTTCCAATATACTTCTGAATTAAATCAAGCTGATCTACAGGAACATAAAGTTTATCTCCTTTATCATACACAATATCTAGATAATCTCTTTTATGCCCTCCGACTTCAATTTGCTTAATACCTTTATATACACCTATACCATGATTTGCATGAACTACATAATCTCCAGGTTTTAGTTCAGCAAAACTCTTAATTTTTGCTACACCTTTTCTCTTTGATTTTTTCTTTTTTAATTTTCTTTTAGCTTCACCAAAAACTTCTTTATCTGATATTACACATACTTTAAAATCTGGATACTCAAATCCCTTTAGCTGGTTACCAAATGTTATAATAGCTTCTCCATATTGAATACTATCTATAGTATCCTTATATGAACTTTCTATCCCCATATCTCTTAGGGTACCTACTAAACGTTCTCCTCTAGCTCTAGTTCCTGATAAAATAACTGTCTTATAGCCTTGATTCTTCTTATTTTTAATATCTTCTATCAATAAATCAAGCTGACCTTGATAATTATTTAAAGTTATTTCAGATAAATTAATTTTAGAAAATGGCTTAAGCCATTCTATATTCTTTTCAAGAGTTTCTAGAACAGCAATATCTCTAGCTGAAAATAATTCAAAAACTTCTTCTTTTCCTATTAATAGCTGTCCTTGTTTTGGGAAAATATCACCTCTCTCAGAAAATGCAGTGAAATTCTGTTCAAACTCTAAATAAGTAGAATCTAATTTACCTTTACATCTTTGAGAATTATCTACAATAAAAAAGTAATTCTTAAAATAATCAAAAAGAGTTTCTGTTTTTTCACAGAAATAAGGAAGATAACTATCTATAGTTTCAAAAGAAGATGTTTCTTCAAGCATTTCAAGATTTTTATTTAATATTGCTCTTAACTTTTCAATTCTTTCTTTATCTGTATTACTATTTTCTATTGCTAAAAAATCTTCTTTTAATGCATTACATCCATTTTCAAGGCTTTCTTGTGTAATAATTATTTCTTTTGCTGGAAATATCTCAATTTTTTTTACTTTATCAATACTTCTCTGAGACTCAACATTAAAAGTTCTTATTGATTCTATTTCATCTCCAAAAAGCTCAATTCTATATGGATAAGAAGAACATGTTGGAAATACATCAAGAATTCCTCCCCTTAATGAAAATTGACCTTTTCCCTCTACTATTTCAACCCTTTCATATCCAGATTGGACTAGTTTTTTAGTTATTTCATTAAAATTAACTTCATCATTTTCTTTTAATTTCATAGTATAATCTTGAAATAATTTACGTGGACTATACCTTGCTGAAAATGCATCAATAGAAGTAACTACTATTTTTTTCTTTTTATTTAGTATCGAATTTATTACTTTTAACCTTTCCCATCTCAAATCACCTGAAATAGCATCTATATTATAGAAAACCATTTCCTTAGCTGGAAAATAGTACACTTCATTTGTATATAACAACAAATCTTCATAGAAGTTTTTAGCTTCTACATCACTTTGAGTAACAATTACAATAGATTTATCTATATTCTCAAAAATTCCATCTACTATATACCCTCTCCCTGATTCAGAAGCCCCATATATTCCAATGGGAAACCTCTTTTGTTCTATACTTTCTAAAATACTATTAAATTCCCTACTATCCTCCAAGGGCTCCAATAACCCTTTTAATCTCATTTTATGCACCATCCTTAAATACTTTTAGTTGATTTAAATCCATTAAATTTATTCATTGCTGTTTTCACATCGTCTTTTATCATTTCCCCTACAGCCTTTGTTGAAGCATCTATACTTTCAGATAACACTTCCATTTCCTTATCTGAAAATTTACCTAATACATAGTTAACTAAGTCAACATCAGGTTGTCCTACCCCTACTTTAATTCTTGGGAATACATCTGTGCCAAGATGTGCAATTATACTCTTAATCCCATTATGCCCACCAGCACTACCTTTTTCTCTTATTCTTAATCTTCCTACATCTAGACTTATATCGTCATAAATTACTATAACATCTTCATTAGTTAATTTATAAAAATCAACAACTTCTCTTATACTTTCACCACTAAGATTCATATAAGTAGAAGGTTTTAATAAAATTACTTTTTCGCCATTTATAAATCCTTCACCATATACACCTTTAAATTTTTGCCTATTTATTTCAATATTATACTCTTTTGCAATATTATCTATAACTTTAAATCCTATATTATGTCTTGTATTTTCATACTGAGCTCCTGGATTTCCTAATCCTACTATTAAATGCATCTCTTTTTCCTCCTATATTTAAATAAAAATATTTATTTCCTATTGGATAGCATTACTAATTTATTATGTAGTGAATACTTTGTAAGTGTAAAAATAAATGAGACTCCCTTAACATCATCATTTTTTGCATATATTTCTTCTCCTTGCTGCATAAGAATCATTCTTACTATTGGCAAACCAAGTCCTGTACTTACTTTATTTGTTCTAGCTTTATCAGATTTATAAAATCTATCCCATATATGAATAAGTTCCTCATCTGTTAGTTGAGGACCATCATTAAAAATTTCTACAAGAATCTTATGTCCTCTTGAGTATGTATCTATTTTTATGTTTCCATTATTTTTACAATACTTGATTGCATTATCTAAAAGATTAGTTATGACCTGCATAGTTTTATCTCGGTCTGTATTCACATAACATTTATCATTCATAAGATTAACATTTAGTATTATTCCCTTTTTTTTAATCTTTCCTTCATTATTTATAATGCATATTCTAATTAATTCGTTAATATCTATTTTCTCTATATTAAATTTTAATTTTCCTGATTCTATTGCAGATAAATCAAGTAAGTCATTAATAAGTCTAGTTAATCTCTGTATCTCACTATAAACTCTTTTTAAATAATAACCTTCCTGCTCTTTAGGAATTACTCCATCTATTATCGCTGCTATAAACCCTTTTATAGAAGTTATTGGAGATCTTAGCTCATGTGAAACATTAGAAATAAAATCTCTTCTATTCTTTTCTACTTTTTCTAATGACTCCGCCATACTATTAAAAGAAGATGCAAGCTGTCCTATTTCATCTTTTGATTTTATACTAACTCTTTTATCTACCTCTCCATTTGCAATTTTTTTTGCTGCGCTGTTTATATCTTCTAAAGGATTTATGAGCATAGTTTTTGTAAACAATGCTATAACAAAAATAGAAAATATAATTGTACAGATAGATGATATCCATATTATCATATATATCTTATGAAGCTGACCATTTATTATAGAAAGTGGTGATATCATTACTATATATCCTAAAAAATCTTCTCCATCCATAATTGCATCTATATGCGTATATGAATCATTTATATATTCAATACATTCACCATTTTCAAGTATATTCATACTTTCATCTGATATATTTGAAAATAATTTTTTAAGATCTTTTCCTATAATATTAGATGACAAATACAATACTTCATTGTCTGAATTAATAATAGCAATCTGTGAATCTACCGATATGCTAGCTATATTAATCTCTGACTGTAATTCTTCTCTTGAAAAATTATTTTTATATTTATTTAAAATAAATGCTTTCGATATATACTGTGATGTATTTTGAAGTTGAACTCTTTTTTTATCGAAGAAGTTCCCCTTAAACCAAACCGACAAAGTCAATGCCAAAAAAATAAAAACAAATCCTAATATAATAGCATTTACTATTATTAATTTATAAAGAAGACTTTTCCTCATCATTTAACCTCAAATTTATAACCTACGCCCCATACAGTTTCTATCTGCCATTCTTCTCCACTACTTAATTTTTCTCTTAATCTTTTTATGTGTACATCTACAGTTCTAGAATCACCTGGATAATCATATCCCCAAACTTCGCATAATAACTGCTCTCTAGTAAAAACTTTATTCTTATTACTTGCTAAATAATAAAGAAGTTCAAATTCCTTAGGAGGCATTTTTATATCTTCATTCCTATAAACTACTTTATAAGATGTAGAATCTATAATTAAATTACTTAGTTTAATAACTTCACTCTTAGTACTTTCTATAGAGTATCTTCTAAGAACTGCCTTTACCCTTGCTAAAAGTTCCTTAGGTTCAAAAGGTTTAACTATATAATCATCTGCACCTAATTCTAATGCTAACACTTTATCAAAAGTATCGCCCTTAGCAGTAAGCATTATTACAGATTTTTCCCCCTGCTTTCTTATCCACTTTAATAAATCAATTCCATCTATTACAGGAATCATAACATCTAATAAAATCAAATCTGGATCATATTCCATATATACTGTTTGTGCCTCTTTTCCATTAGTTGCAATTTTCGCATTATATCCTGAGCTTTTTAAATACATATTTATAACTTCACTAATATTTTCATCATCATCAACAATTAATACTTTTGCTGTAAATCCTTCCATAATGTAAATACTCCCTCCACATATTATTAATTATAATCTTAAAACTCCCTCTACGGCTATACCATAACCACAAAGGGAGTTCTATTCTATATAATAAATTACTTTTGATATTCAAATAATTTACTTATTGGCTGGTCATCATATATTCTCTTTATTGCTTCTGCAAATAAAGGTGCAACAGAAATTGAAGTAATCTTAGTTGTGTCCATATCTTCTCTTAATGGTATTGTATTAAGCATTACTAATTCTTCAATTGCTGAACTATTAATTCTATCTATTGCAGGGCCAGATAATACACCATGTGTACAGCATGCATAAACATTTTTAGCTCCTAAATCCTTTAATGCATTTGCCGCATTAGTTATAGTACCTGCTGTATCAATCATATCATCTATTAAGATACATCTTTTTCCTTCAACATCACCAATTATATTCATTATTTCTGAAACATTTGCTTTAGGTCTTCTTTTATCTATGATTGCTATTGGTGCATGTAGATTATCGGCAAATTTTCTCGATCTTGTAACACTTCCTAAATCAGGAGATACAACTACAACATCATCCTTATCTTCAAGTCCCATCTTTATGAAATGTTCAGCAAGTATAGGTCCTCCTAATAAATGATCAACTGGAATATTAAAATATCCTTGTATTTGAGCTGCATGTAAATCCATTGTTAATACTCTGTTTGCACCAGCAGCAGTTAAAATATCTGCAACAAGCTTTGCTGTTATAGGATCTCTAGATTTAGCTTTTCTATCCTGTCTAGCATATCCATAGTATGGTATAACAGCTGTAATTCTTCCTGCTGATGCTCTCTTAAATGCATCTATCATTATTAATAATTCCATTAAATTATTATTTACTGGAGCACAAGTAGATTGAACTATAAATACATCATTTCCTCTTACAGTTTCATTTATATCCACTGATATTTCTCCATCACTAAAAGTGGAAACCTTAGATTTACCTAATGGTACTCCTAATATATCTGCAATATTTTGAGCTAATTCACAGTGTGAATTTCCAGTAAAAACTTTTATATTTCTTCTATGAGTTATCATTGTTTAGAAGACCTCCTTATAATTTAGAAAATTTAAAACTTTATTTCTTTAAGCCTTTTTTTTCTACCCATCCACTAATATTTTTTTGTTTAGCTCTTGCTATAGCAAGTTCCCCTTCTTTTACTTCTGAAGTTATTGTAGAACCAGCTGCTATATAAGTATTATCTTCTACTTTTACAGGAGAAACTAGATTTGTATTACAGCCTATGAAACTATGATTTCCAATTATTGTTTTATGCTTTTCTTTTCCATCATAATTAACAACTACTGTACCGCATCCAAAATTACATTCTGAACCAACTTCTGCGTCTCCTATATATGTTAAGTGAGATACTTTAGTTCCATCACCAATTGTTGATTTTTTAATTTCTACGAAATCTCCTATTCTAGCATGTTTTCCTATTGTTGTTTCAGGTCTTATATATGCAAAAGGCCCAACAGTCGTATTATCACCAATATTACTATTTAATATAACAGAAGATTGGATGTCAACTTCATTTCCTACAACACTATCAGCTATTCTAGAATTTTGATATAAGACACAATTGCTTCCTATCTTTGTATTTCCCTCAAGTATATTGTTTGGATATATAATAGTATCTTTTCCTATTTCAACATCTATTCCTATATATGTTGTCTTAGGGTCAATTAGTGTAACTCCATTTTCCATGTGCATAAGGTTAATTCTATTTTTTAATATTTCTTCAGCTTCTGCTAATTGAACTCTTGAATTAACTCCTATTGTTTCTTCAAATTCAGTAACAACTGCTCCTATCTTCTTTTCTTCAGACTTTAATATTTCTATAACATCTGTAAGGTAGTATTCACCTTGATTATTGTTATTATTAATCTTACCTAATGAGCTCACTAATAATTCTATGTCAAAGCAATATATTGCAGTATTCATTTCTTGAATTTTTAATTCTTCTTCATTACAATCTTTATGTTCTACTATTTTTAAAACTTCATTGTTAGAATCCCTAACTATTCTTCCATATCCAGTTGGATCTTCAACCATTGAAGTTAAGATAGTTGCTGCATTTTTATTTTCTATATGTTCATTAAATAATCTTTCGATTGTTGATTGCTTTATTAATGGTGTATCTCCTGCAAATACTGCTACAACACCTTTCTTTCCTTTTAAGAAATCTTCTGCACATTTTACTGCATGACCAGTTCCTAATTGTTCTTCTTGTAAAGAATATGATACATTTCTATCACTTGTTCTTTCCTTTACAAGTTCAGCACCTTTACCAACAATTACATCCACATCATTGATTCCAGATTTTCTAATTGAATCTATAACATGGTTTACCATTTCTTTTCCACATACTTTATGTAATACTTTAGGTAAATCTGATTTTATTCTTTTTCCTTGTCCTGCTGCTAAAACTAATGCGCATTTATACATTTACAACACCTCATTTATAATACATTAAAACGATTATTCCCTATAAAATTTATGTCTATTATTCATCCTAATTAATTATATTTGAAAGAACTTTTTATTTCAAGCTATATGAAATTAATGCCCATATATATTTCATATGCATAAACATTATTAATGTATGAATAATACTATACACAAAAATAAGAGGAAGCTTTGACTCCCTCTTATTTATAATTCTAATTATTTTCGTCTTCTGTTTCTTCTACTGCTTTTTTGTAAGCATCTAAAATAGCTGTTTGAATTTTTTCTCTTGCTTCAGTATTAATTGGGTGTGCTATATCTTTAAATTCACCATCTGGTGTTTTTCTACTAGGCATAGCAATAAATAACCCCATTTGACCTTCTATAACCTTGATATCATGAACAACAAATTCATTATCAAATGTAACAGAAACTATTCCTTTCATTTTTCCTTCTGATGCGATTTTTCTAATTCTTACATCTGTAATTTGCATCATATCCACCCCTTCCCAGTTGCTTATAAAATATTTAATATTATATAAATTCTCCATATATTTGTAAATTCCTTTGAATTTAAATAAAAATATTAAATAATTAATTTATATAAATTTATATAATCCCACTAGAAACAGGTTTAATCATATAAATAATTTATTTATTCAAATAATTTTGAAGGTTTTATTCCTATTATAGAAGATTTATCTACTTCTTCTAATTCAACAATAGATACATACTCATCTACTAATTTCTTTTCACTCTTCTTATTGTCAACTAGTACTCCAATTCCAACTAATTCACTATCAAATTCCTTTAATAAATCCTTTATTCCTACAGCAGTTCCTCCGCCTTTCATAAAGTCATCAATGAAAATACATTTGCTATTATTCTTCATTGACTTTTTAGATAAAGACATTTGTTGAAGTCTTCCGTTACTTCCTGAAACATAATTAATAGTAACAGTAGGTCCCTCTGTCACTTGACTATCACGTCTAGCAATAACGAGCTGTACTCCTAAGTTTCTAGCTACTTCATAAGCTAATGGGATACCTTTAGTTTCAACAGTTATTACATAATCTAAATCTGTTCCTTGAAAACATGAAGAAAGCATAACTCCAGCCTTACTTATTATAGTAGGATTATATATCAAATCTGTCATGTATATTATGTTGCCTGGTATGACTCTTCCATCATCCTCTAATAACCTACATAATTCTAACGCAAAAGCTCTATTACTTTCATCACCATTGCCTGAAATATATTTTATCCCACCTGCTACTCCAGCAATAGTTTCAATTTTCCCCATCTCTAATCTTTCTAAAACTTCTCTTACTACAACTATATCTTCACTAATTGTTGATTTTGCTGCATTTAACAACTCAGAGAATCTATTTAATCCGAATATTTTATTTGGATTTTCTAATAAAATTTTAGTTATAGCCACCACTCTTTTATTTCTCGTAAACTTTTCCACTCAAATCACCTACACGAATTTTATTTTATTAAATCCCTTTAATATTCATATTTTATTCTAATTTTAAACCAATATCAATGCTTTTAGTCATAAAATTATATTATATATAATTGTCCAAATCAATTGTATAGAGTATATTTTCTATTTTAATTGCATATTTATTTTTTTATATGGTTGATTCTAAAAAAAATGTATATAATTATAGTTAAAGTGTAAAATTAAAAATTTGTTTTTCTAAATAATTTAGGTATTTCTGATTTAATAATGTGAACATAATTCATATATTTATTAATATTATTATAGTATGTTGTCTTTTCATAAAAGTTTATTCATTATAGATAATCAGGAATTTTCCTTATCTATTTAATAAACTCTTTTTTAATCCTAATATACAAATAATATTCCAAAATCAATAAAAGGAGTTGATTTCATGTCTTTTGATTTTATAAAAGATAAAGATAAAAAAATTCATTTCATCGGCATCGGTGGTATTAGCATGAGCGGATTAGCTGCCGTACTTTTAAACAGTGGTTTTAAAGTATCAGGATCAGATTCTAAAAACTCACCAATTGTTGAAAAACTAAGAACTGAAGGTGCTGAAATTTACATAGGCCATAGCAGAGATAACATTAAAGATGTAGACTTAGTAGTTTATACAGCTGCAATCCCTTCTGATAACCCTGAAATAATGGAGGCAAAAGAAAAAAATATTCAACTAATGGATAGAGCTGAATTTTTAGGTCATATAATGAAAGGACATAAATATAATGTGGCTATTTCTGGTACTCATGGAAAAACTACATGTACATCTATGCTATCACATGTAACTCTTGCTGCAGACTTAGATCCAACAATATTAGTTGGTGGAGAATTAGATATAATAGACGGAAACTTTAGAATAGGTAAGAGCGAATATTTCTTAACTGAAGCATGTGAATATAAACGTTCATTTTTAAAGTTCTTCCCATATGTAGGAGTAATATTAAATATAGATGCAGATCATTTAGATTGTTACAAAGATATAGATGATATTGCAGACACTTTTGAAAAATTCTCAAAAATTATTCCTAACAATGGATACCTAGTTGGATGTGGTGATGATGAAAGAGTAAAGAAAATACTTGATAAAGCTGAATGTAACACTATAAGCTATGGATTTAACGATGGAGTAGATGTTACAGCTAAAAATATTAAATTCAACAAAATGGGATGTGCTTCTTTTGATGTAGTAAAAGATGGCAAGACATTATTTAGTCTTTCATTAAAAGTTCCTGGAAAGCATAATGTTTTAAATGCCCTTGCTTCTGTATGTGTTTCTTTAATATTTAACATTGATTCTCAAGCTATAATTGCTGGATTAGAAAAATGTAAAGGTGCGCACAAAAGATTCGAATATAAAGGTGAAAAGAATGGAGTTACTGTAATAGATGACTATGCTCATCATCCAACAGAAATACAAGCTACATTAAATACAGCTCAAAAAATAGAACACAATAAAGTATATTGCGTATTCCAACCTCATACCTACACTAGAACAAAATCATTATTTGATGAATTTGCAAATTGCTTTGGCAATTGTGATGAACTTATTCTAATGGATATTTATGCCGCTCGTGAAAAAGACACTGGTTTAGTTTCTTCTGATGAATTAGGTGATGCAATAAGAAAAACTGGTGTTAAATGTACAAATGTACACTCTCATGATGAAGCAGTTGAATATGTTAAATCAAAACTTACAGATGGAGATTTATTATTAACTGTTGGTGCTGGTGATGTCGTTATTGTTGGAGAAAAATATCTTAACGACTAATAATAAATAATTATTATATTTTAAATATGGATAGATGACTATCTAAAGCTAGTCATCTATCCATATTATTTACTATCTAAATTTATTTATTAGTAAAATTTATATTTTTATTAATTTAAATATCTACAAAAATTAAATAACAGTTAGTTCTTTCGAAACAGAATTTAATATTTCACATCCATCTTTAGTTACTAAAACTAAATCTTCAATTCTAACTCCTATTTTTCCACTTAAATATATTCCTGGTTCAATTGAGAATATCATTCCTTCTTGAACAGTATCGTTATTTACGGAACTTACATCACCTTTGTCATGTACTTCTATTCCTATACTATGTCCTGTTCTATGAGTAAAGTATTCTCCATATCCTTTTTCAGTAATATAATCTCTTGCTGCTGCATCAATTTCTGAGAATTTAACTCCTGCTTTAACTTTAGCTATTCCTCTTAAATTAGCTTCTTTTACAATTTCATAAATTTCTTTCTTGAAATCATCTGGTTCTTCTTTAAAGAATACAGTTCTAGTCATGTCTGAACAATAATGATTGTATAATCCACCAATATCTATAACTATACAATCACCTTTTTTAAGCTTGGTATTGTCACATTCATGATGTGGATCTGCGCCATTATCTCCAAAAGCAACTATAGGATCAAACGAAAATCCTTGCGCTCCTTCGTCTTCATATATTTCAGCTAAAAGTCTAGCACATTCTTTTTCAGTGTATCCTTCTTTAATTTCAGACCAAAATCTCTTCATTACTCTATCATTAATTTGAGATGATTTTCTCATTAAATCTTTTTCTTCATGATCTTTTATCATTCTCAAATCATCTATTATATCTGAAGAATTAACAAATCCAGATACTATATTCATATTCATAAGTCTTATTAAGAAGTGTGCAGGCCAGAATTTATCTATCCCTAAAGTTTTACCTTTTTCTAACACACTACTTAAAACTCCTACAGCATCATCACTATCTGTAAACCATACTATATCTACACCTAAGTCCTCTTCTATTGGAAATAATCTATTTACTACAAATTTATGATTTCTATTTGTATTAATATAAAGTGCTATCATTCTTTCTCCTGCTGATATCCACTTTCCTGTTAAATAATATATTGAAGCTGGAGATGTAACAATTAACTGAGATAGATCATTTTCTTTCATTTTCTCAATTACTTTAAGTACTCTTTCATCTTTCATTTCAATTCCTCCTTCTATTTCTTTCATTAGTTTTTTATATCATTTCATTATATTATATATCTTTTCTGTATAAAATAACATTACTCCAATGAGAATGGGTGATATAATATAATATATTATATGTCATGTCAATTAGGAGGAATACTTATGAAAATAGCAGTAATATCAGACATACACGCAAACATATATGCATTAAGAAATATTTTAGAACATATTGATGACCAAAAAGTAGATACTATTATATGCCTTGGAGATTTAGTTGGATATGGTCCACATCCAAATGAAGTAGTTGCAGCTATAAGAAGAAGAAATATATTATGTATAAAAGGAAACTATGACAGTTCTGTTGTAGACAACCAGTATTCATATATAAGAGAAACTCAGCTTAATAGCTTTTCATTACCATGGACAGTAAACGAATTAAGAGAAGAAAATAGACTATATCTAAAAAATCTTCCAAATAGCATAAGTTTAAATATAGCAAATAAAAAAATATTATTTGTTCACGGAAGTCCAAACAAAGTTAATGAATATCTTTTAGAAAATGGTGAAAATACAGCTGAAATTATGGAAAAATTAAGCGAAGATGTTCTTGTATGTGCCCATACTCATCTACCTTCAGCAAAAAACTTTAACAATAAACTATATATAAATTGTGGAAGCGTCGGAAAACCAAAAATAGGAAGACCAAATAGTACATATTGTATATTAGATGTTACTGAAGATTCAGGTATCAAAGTTGAAATAAAAGAAGTTGAATATGATGTTAAAAAGATAGTTAAGGATATGACTATGCTTGAATTTCCATCTATGCTTATAGAAACCTTTAAAACTGGTATAGAATAATATTTTTATTTATATAAATAAACCATATACATAGAATGTATTTACTCTTCACATTGTGTGTACATAGCTAATTTGCATTCAACAAGAAAGTATTGTAAAATCTATTTAGCATTAACCTTAATAGTATACATGTACGATTACAAGCAGATTTTAACTACGACAGCTATGTTTTACTCGAAGTATTAGTAATATTTTCATAATAATATAAATTAATTATGAAAAATTTTTTACATCTTTATATTATAAAACAAGATTAATTATAAAAATGGAGGTCATGTATTATGGCAAAATCAACTTTAATAAGAAGCCTTTATAGAAATACTGACGATTTCTTATCAAAGGAAATAACAATCTCAGGATGGATTAGAACATTAAGAGCTTCTAATGCTTTTGGATTTATAGAAATTAACGATGGTTCTTTCTTTAAAAATATCCAAGTAGTTTTTGATGACAAATTAGATAATTTTAAGGAAATTTCAAAATTACCTATAAGTTCATCATTAAAGGTAATTGGTACTTTAGTAGCTACACCAAATGCTAAGCAACCATTCGAAATTCAAGCAAAAGAAGTAGTAATTGAAGGTATGTCAAACTCTGATTACCCATTACAAAAGAAAAGACATACATTTGAATATTTAAGAACAATAGCTCATTTAAGACCTAGAAGTAATGCATTCTCAGCTACATTTAGAGTACGTTCAGTAGCGGCATATGCAATACATAAGTTCTTCCAAGATCAAAACTTTGTATATACAAACACACCAATAATAACAGGAAGTGACTGTGAAGGTGCAGGTGAAATGTTCAGAGTAACAACTTTAGACCCAAAATCACCTGAATTAACAGAAGACGGAAATGTGGATTTCAGCAAAGATTTCTTTGGAAAAGAAACTAACCTTACTGTTTCAGGACAATTAAATGCAGAATGTTTCGCATTAGCTTTCAGAAATATCTATACATTTGGTCCAACATTCAGAGCTGAAAATTCTAATACTACTAGACACGCAGCTGAATTCTGGATGATAGAACCTGAAATAGCATTCGCAGATTTAGAAGATGATATGGAACTTGCAGAAGCAATGCTTAAATATGTAATCAAGTATGTAATGGATGAATGTCCAGAAGAATTACAATTCTTTAACTCATTCATAGATAAGGGATTATTAGATAGATTAAATCACGTAGTTAACTCTGACTTTGCTAGAGTTACTTATACTGAAGCAGTTGAAATATTACAAAACTGTGGTAAAAAATTCGATTACCCAGTATCATGGGGAATTGACTTACAAACAGAACACGAAAGATATCTTACAGAAGAGCACTTTAAGAAACCTTTATTTGTAACTGATTATCCAAAGGAAATTAAAGCATTCTATATGAGATTAAATGATGATAACAAGACTGTTGCTGCAACAGATCTTTTAGTGCCAGGAATCGGTGAAATCATTGGTGGAAGCCAAAGAGAAGAAAGACTTGACGTTTTAGAAGCTAGAATGGCTGAATTAGGTCTTGCTAAAGAAGATTACTGGTGGTACTTAGAACTTAGAAAATACGGAGAAACTAAACACGCTGGATTTGGATTAGGATTTGAAAGATTAATAATGTACATTACTGGTATGACTAATATCAGAGATGTAATACCATTCCCAAGAACTCCAGGAACATCTGAATTCTAAGATTAATATAAAAGCAAAGAGTATGATAATTCAAAAAATAATTATCATACTCTTTTATTTCAGAAAAATATTCAATCTATTTTACTGGTTTTTTTAAAAACTTATTTTACTGATATATAAGGGTTTCCTTTTATATAAAATCTCCAAGGAAATTCAACTGCTTCTTCTGCATAATCAATTCCTACTCTTGTTGTTTCTACAATTTCAAATGGATTCTTTTCTTTAGAATCTTCTATATAAAAATCTCCCTTTTCATATAACTTTTTATAATTATCCTTTTTGTCAATGGAATATGCCATACATAATTTTGATGGCCCATTTGTAAGTGCCTTTTTTTGAGCACTCTTTAATTCATCATATTTTTTATTAAATCTTTTTTCAGAAATATAATCTAACTCATTTAATGGTTCAACAGCTCTTATAAGTACTCCTTCACCCTTATCTTCTTCTCCACTTATTACATTAAAGCAGTGATATAATCCATATATAAAATATACATATGCAATACCACCTTCTCTAAACAAAGGTTCTGTACGTTCTGTACGTCTTCCATTATAAGCATGGGATGCTTTATCTATTTCTCCTATATAAGCTTCAGTTTCAACTATCTTTCCTTTAAGTATTTTTCCATCTACAGTTCTTACAATGGTTTTTCCAAGAAGTTCTTTTGCAAGTTCTAATGCTCCCTGCCTAAAAAATTCTTTTTTTAAAATCACTTTTATCACCATCTTGTTCATAATATATTTGTATTTTATCCACACCCCAAGAATAATAATCCACATAAATAATTTACTTTTCAACATTTATGTGAATAAGATGCTTAAAATTATAGAGTTAATTTTACCCTACAGTTATCTTAAATGTACAACTAAATTTCTTACCTTCTTCCAGGCTTATTATTCCTTCCTTTTCTTTAAATTCCCCATCAAAATCTTCGTAATCAGCATGACCATACCATGGCTCTATGCACACAAATGGTGCACCATCTTTTGGTGACCATATTCCCATCCAAGGAAATCCTGAAAAATCAACTTTAAGGCTTTTATTATTGTTTTTTGATTTTATAGCCATACTATTAGATTTTAAATCATTAAAAATCAATGCATCATCTTTAAATAATTCTTTAGAAAGTCCAAGTGAATTTGTATTTTCTAAACATTCTTCTTTAATATGTGTTAAATATCCCTGTTCATTTAAAGCAGCTCTTTTACTATTTTCCTGATTTTCAAATTCAATATAACAATCATTAAGCTTATCATTATTGTCTATTGGACACATAAATGCTGGATGAGAACCAATTGAAAAATAAATAGTTTTATCATCAATATTTTCTACTGTATAAGTAACTTTTACAGTATTATTTTCTAATGAATAATTAGATTTTAAAGAGAATTTATATGGATACACCTTTAAAGTTTCTTCTGATGATTTTAATTCAAATGTTACTTCATTATCCTTTTTATCTATCATATTAAACTCAGATGTTCTAGCAAGCCCATGCTGTGGAAGTTCATAAACTTTTCCTTCTACCCTATATTTTGAATTATTTACTTTTCCCACAATAGGAAATAAAATAGGTGCATGATACTTCCAGTATTCAGGATTTCCATCCCATAAATACTGTGTTCCATCAGTTTTGCTCTCTATAGCTGTAATCTCTCCACCATAACTTCTAGTTGTAATCTTTAAATTTGAATTTTCTAAAATGTAATTCATTTTATACCCCCAATGATTATAGTCAGCAGTTAACAATTAACAGTTAACAGTTTTTTATTTTAATAACCTGTATTTAATATATATCTTATTGTTAGAAATACAGATAAATTAATAATCTAGTGTAATAACTTTTCCTTGTTTTAAACTTTCCTTAATATCAATAATCCTCTGGTTTGATGAACCTCTAAATTTTAAGCCATCTTTCATTTTATCTTCTTCAAATCTTCCATCAACTAATACATCAATATTTTTAAGAAGATTATCCCATCCTGTTCTTTCATCTTTATGTTCCAAAATATACTCATATGTATAGCCAGTATAGCTCCATACACTTAAATTATGTTCTTTAAAGGCTTTTGCCATATATGCAAACTTATCAGCTTGTTCCCATGGATCTCCTCCACTAAATGTAACTCCTCTAAGTATTGGATTTTCTATTACATCTTTAATAAGCTGATCCATATTCCTTTCTTCACCACCATTAAAGTCATGAGTATCTTGATTAAAGCATCCTTTACAGTTATGTTTGCATCCTTGTGAGAAAAATACTCTTCTCATACCTGGTCCATTAACCAAGCTTTCATATGCAATTCCTGATAATCTAATATTTTTCTCCATGCTATCACCTTTTTCTCTACTTTGTTAGTTAAACATATTATTCAATAATTTAGTTATATAACTATTGTATACCTATTATTTTAAATTTCCAAATGTAGCTTGCCCCAATATAAAAATGACTAAATTAAATATATTTCTATACTTAAATTAGTCATTTCATTACTTAAAGTCTCTATTTATAGTTTAAGAATTATGTTTTACATAATTTAATCTTCCACCAACTTTAATAACTTCAATTTCTTTATCAGTTAAATCTACTTTAGCTTCAAATTCTTTTCCTGTTGTTAAATTCTTAATTTTAACAGTTCCATTAACTAAGGCATCTTGAATATTTTCCATCTTTAATTCATCTAATAAAGATATTTCTGCATAATCTTGTGTATTTTCAAATTCCATTGGAATTATTCCATTATTAATTAAATTAGCTTTATGAATTCTAGCAAATGATTTTGCTACAACAGCTTTAACTCCAAGGTATAAAGGTGCTAATGCAGCATGTTCTCTACTTGAACCTTGTCCGTAGTTTTCACCTGCAATTATAAATCCACCATTGTTTTCCTTAGCTCTATTAGGGAAATCTGCATCTATTGTACTAAAGCAGAATTGTGAAAGATAAGGAATGTTAGATCTAAATGGTAATAGTTTAGAATTTGATGGCATAATATGATCTGTTGTAATATTATCCTCAACTTTAATAACTACTTTTCCATCTACTTCTTTACCTAATTCCTTTCCTATTGGGAATGGTTTTATATTAGGTCCTCTTACTACTTCAACCTCAGCATTAGTTGGTGCTGGTGGTAAAATCATAGAATCATCTATTATAAATTCTTCTGGCATTTCAATATTTAAATCAACATCGTTCATTTCTCTTGGATCAGTCAAATATCCATTTATAGCTGAGACTGCTGCTGTTTCTGGACTTACTATATATATTTGACCTGATAATGTTCCGCTTCTTCCATAGAAGTTTCTATTAACAGTCCTTAAAGAAATTCCATTAGTTCCTGGTGCTTGACCCATACCTATACATGGTCCACATGAATTTTCAAGAATTCTTGCTCCAGCACTGATGATATCAGCAAGTGCCCCATTTCTTGCAATCATCTCCATAACTTGTCTTGAACCTGGTCCTATAACAAGACTTACATTAGGATTAACTTTTTTACCTTTTAAAATTCTTGCTACTTTCATCAAATCCATATATGAAGAATTTGTACAACTTCCTATGAATACTTGATCTACTTTAATTTGCCCTGCTTCACTAACTTTTACAACATTATCTGGCATATGTGGCTTAGCTGTTAATGGTTCTAATTCACTTAAATTAATAGTAACTTCTTCATCATATACTGCATCTTTATCTGGTTTAAATTCAATCCAGTCATTTTCTCTTCCTTGAGCCTTAAAAAATTCTAATGTTCTTTCATCACTTGGGAATATTGAAGTTGTTGCTCCAAGTTCAGCTCCCATATTAGTTATTGTGGCTCTTTCTGGAACTGATAGTGACTTAACTCCTTCACCTGAATATTCAAATACTCTTCCTACTCCACCTTTAACTGTAAATCTTCTTAAAACTTCTAGTATTACATCTTTAGCTGTAACCATTCTATTTAATTTTCCAATTAAATTTATTTTTACTACTTCTGGTGTATTAATATTATATGCTCCACCACCCATAGCAAGTGCAACGTCTAATCCTCCTGCACCCATAGCAAGCATTCCAACTCCACCAGCTGTTGGTGTATGGCTATCAGAACCTATTAATGTATCACCTGGCACAGAAAATCTTTCAAGAAAGATTTGATGACATATACCATTACCTGGTTTTGAGAAATACACACCATATTTTGATGCTACAGTTTGAATAAACTTATGGTCATCTGCATTTTCGAAACCTTGTTGCAACATATTATGATCTACAAATGCTACTGATTTTTTTGTCTTTACTCTATCAATACCCATAGCTTCTAATTGAAGATATGCCATTGTACCAGTTGAATCCTGAGTTAAAGTTCTATCTATCTTTAACGCTATAGGTTCACCCTTTTTTAATTCTCCTTCAACAATATGACTTTTTAAAATTTTATAAACTAAATTATCACCCACGTAAAAACTCCCCTTGCTTATGCTTATTTATTGTTGTATATGTATAACTAGCAATTAATAAACAATTATTAATTGCTAGAATAAATAATAACTTTTTTACTTAATGTTTTCAGCCAATCTTCTATGATAATCCTTGTATATCTGAGCAAGTTCCTTATCAAAAAGATTTCTCTTTAACCTTACTGATGTTGCTCTTACAAGTTCAAGAATTCCTCTTGATTCATCATCAGATAAATCAATATTGTATTCCTTAAATTTATTTACTATTGCAGCTCTTCCTGAATGCTTTCCTATAAGTATCTGTCTTTCTAGCCCTACTACTGATGGATCAAATGCCTCATAGTTCTTAGGATCTTTCAATGCGCCATCTGCATGAATTCCTGATTCATGAGCAAACATGTTTGTCCCAACTATTGCCTTCCATTTTGGAAGTTCTCTTCCTGAAGCTCTTGATACATATTCAGATACTTCTCTAAACATCTTTGTATCTATATTTTCTTCTTTATATCCACAAACTATCATAAGCGCCATTAATACTTCTTCAAGTGCTGCATTTCCAGCTCTTTCACCAAGCCCATTTACTGTTACTCCAACATGAGATGCACCACCATGAATACCTGCTAATGCATTTGCAGTTGCCATTCCAAAATCATTATGAGTATGCATTTCTATATCAAACTTTGTTTTTTCATATAGATAACTTATTTCATCTTTTAATTTAAATGGTTCCATTATACCAACTGTATCGCAAAATCTAAATCTATCTGCGCCTGCTTTTTTTGCTTCATTTATAAATTCTACTAAAAATTCTCTATCAGCTCTAGATGCATCTTCTCCATTAACAGATACGTATAATCCATTCTTTTTAGCGAACTCTACAGCTTTAACCATATTTTCAAGAACCCACTCTCTGGATTTTTTTAATTTATGCTGAATGTGTATATCTGAAACTGATGTTGAAATTGCCACAGCATCAACACCACAATCTATTGATTGTTCTATATCACTAATTACGGCTCTATTCCATGCCATTATACTAGGTTTTAAATTCCTTTTAACTATTTCCTTAATGGCATATTTTTCATCTCCACCCATTGTAGGAATACCTACTTCTAATTGATCTACCCCTAAATCACTTAGCATTTCCGCTATTACAATTTTTTCTTCATTAGCAAATACTACTCCTGCTGTCTGCTCCCCATCTCTAAGCGTAGTATCAACAATTGTAATCTTATTCCCATCCTTAGGATTAATAATTGCCATTGTAATTCCCCCATTTCATTATTTTACTTATTGCTCTAATCTATAATGTAAATATTTTTACAATATAATTCTATAATAACACATTATAACAATTATATACAAGTATTATAATTTTTTCCTTGCAATAAATCTTCTACATTCATTCAACTTTTATATAAAACAAGCTATTTTACTAAATATTTAGCTCTATTATTGCAAGTTTTAATAAATTTATTGCAATATTTTATTTTGCTGAATTATTAGCTTTAAATATAATTATTTCATTATCACTTATAAAAAAAACATAAAAAATAAAAGGCAACAAAATTTGCGTTACCTTTTATTTTACACATATATATTAATAATTATGCACATGTTTATTAGTGTGAGATATTCTATCTTCTCTTTCATGATATTTTCCAGGACCAAATCTCTCATCTAAGCTTAAGTATCCAGTTACTCTTGAAATTCCTTGAATGTCGTTGCTTCCACACTTAGGACATGTATTTTGACTTTCGTGTAAGTATGTTCCACATTCTTTACAATATCTTATATGGAAGTTAATTCCAATGTAGCTTATATTAGTATACTTATATGCGTAATTAACTATATCCTTTACAGCTTCTTCTGATGGAGAATCATCAACTTCTATATAACTTATGTGGCCTCCATTACAAAGTTTATGGTATGGAGCTTCTATATCTATTTTTTCCTTAATAGATATAGCATATCCTACTGGAACATGGAAGCTATTTGTATAGTACTCTTTATCAGTTACACCTTTAACTATTCCAAATATATTTTGATCCTGCTTTATAAATTTTCCTGAAAGGCCTTCTGCTGGTGTTGCATAACAGCTCCAGTTTAATTTGTATTCTTCAGTTAATCTATCACAATATTGTCTTATATGTTCGATTATTTCAACACCAAGTAATCTAGCTCTTTCATCTTCACCATGATGTTTTCCAACTAAAGCCACTAATGTTTCAGCAAGTCCTATAAATCCAATTCCCCATGTACCTTGTTTTAAAATTGGTTCAATTGAATCATCTGGTCCTAAATCTTCAGAACCTTTCATAAGTCCTTGTCCTGCAACAAAAGGTAAATCTTTTACCTTTAAGTGTTTTAATACTTCATATCTATGAAGTAAAGATTCCTTAGCTAAGTTTAATCTAGAATCTAATATTTCAAAGAATTTATCAATATCACCCTTAGCTTGAAGACCTATTCTTGGCAAGTTTAATGTTGTAGGTGCAATATTTCCTCTTCCCTTACATCCTGGCTCACCATTTACATTCTTCATAAGATAAGTTCTACATCCCATAGTTGCAGGAATATAACCTTGATCATAATATTCTTTATTGAAATCTGCATCTATATTCATAAATGTAGGATTCATTCTCTTTGAAGCTACTCTGCAGGCTACTTTAAAAAGGTAATGATATGGATCATTTTCTTCTCTATTAACACCTGATTTAACTCTAAATATTATATTAGGGAATATTGGTTGTTCTCCTTTACCTAATCCTTTTTCATATTCTAAAAGAAAAATTTCACATACTAAAGCTGCATCTTTAGTTGTTGGTAATCCTAAATTTATAGAACTGAATGGTACTTGTGATCCTGCTCTTGAATGCATAGTATTTAAGTTATATACAACACCCTGCATTGCTTGATGTACTCTTTTCTTTAATTTCTCTTCAACTAATTCTTCTATTTTATTATTAGGTACTTCTAATTCTTCAAGTTCTTTTCTAATTTCTTGTCTTGTTGGTTCAATAAATACTGCCATATCATTATCAAAGTCTGGATGTGATTGGCCACCAAACATATCATTTTGTGTTGACTGTAATAATATACAAGATAATTCTGCTGCTGTTTCTATTCTCTTTGGCGCATTTATTGTCCCATAGCCTGTATTAAAACCATTTTCAAGCATTTCTCTAGTTGGAATATGAAGACAATTTGTTGTTAAGTTATAACTATCTAAGTCATGATAATATAAATCTCCAGTTTCATGAGCTCTCGCTAGTTTCTTAGGCATAATAGCTAAATTATTCCATTTATTCGATTCAGAAGCTATTCTTAAAAGTTTTGAACTGAAATTATTTCCTACATTTGCATTATCTCTATCTGTTTCAACTCCAATCTGACGAATAGCCTTCATCAAATCAGATTTTATTTCTCTAATTTTTGTTCTTTCTTTTCTATAAGTTGAATAAGCTACCGATATATCTTTATATCCTCCATTTTGTAAAGCTTCTTCTACAAAATTTTGTATTTCTTCTACAGTTACATTATTTTTATATTCTGATTCGATATTATCAGTAATATTTTTTACTGCATCTAAGATTTCACTTTCTTTTAAATTCACACCTATTTCACTTGCAGCCCCTTTAATTGCTTGTGATATTTTATCGGCATTGAATTCAACTTCTCGTCCATCCCTTTTTACAACATATAGCATTCTTATTTCCTCCATGGCACAATATATAGTATACATTTAATACTGTACTATTATACTTTATAAAATATTCCTTAGCAATGCTATTAATTAATAGTTTTTTTAGTAATATATTTTAATTATTATAAGCTACATATGTTTATCTTCATATTATTCTATTTTTTATATGAATTTTATATTTGACTATTTGAAACATTTCTCAAATTATGTATATGACTAACTTTACAATCCTTTTTATAGAAATAACATCTTTTTATTATTTATCGTTATATTAATCATGAATATATAAAGTTTTATTGTAAAAAATAATATATATAATTTTATATATATTGGGAAGTGATTACATTGAAAAACTATATTTTAGATTCAACATATAAAGAGGCAGTTGTTATTGATAATAATGGATGTTTATCTATAACTTCTTCTCAGCATATACCAAATAATTCTATAACAAGCAATCATATGGATTTAGAGCAGAATAAATTAAATTATATAACTCATCATAAAAGAAACGATAATTTAAGCAATTATAGCTTTATTGACTACATATAATATTAAGTTTAAAATAATACATAACATGCAAGGGGAGCCATATGGCTGAGATTTGATTTTATCATAAACCCATAGAACCTGATCTAGTTAATTCTAGCGTAGGGAATGCAATCTAATATAAAAAATAATATTTATTTAATATTGGTTTGTAATCTCCTAAAATCAAAGTATAAAAATCACTTATACTTTGTCTTGCTACCCTTTGTACAAGTTTATTAAAGGAGGTTTTTTTATGCAAATTTTTACTGATTGGGCTAAGCAGTTTTCAAAATTGCTTAACTTACCTGAAAACTTTCAAAGTATAGCAGAAAGCCCACTATCAATAGCTACACTAATTGGATGTGTAATACTACTAATCGTATTAGTTAAAGCAAGAAAAATAAAATTTACTCCACAATTAATCGCAAGAATTGGAATTGCTTTAGCTTTAGCTACTATTTTAAAAATGCTCAGAATATATCATTTTCCTCAAGGAGGAAGTATAACACTTGGAAGTATGATTCCAATATTATTTATAGCATTTTTATATGGACCTCAAGTAGGATGTCTTACAGGATTTCTTTACGGAATAATAACACTTTTTATGGACCCTTACATTTTGCATCCTGTACAAGTCCTTTTTGATTATCCCTTACCATTTATGTGCTTAGGTATTGCAGGTTTCTTTAGAAGCAATAAATATCAAAGATATCTAGGAATAGTACTAGCTGTGTTTTTAAGATTTGTATGTCATTTTATTTCAGGGATAGCATTCTTTGCATCATCCGCACCTGAAGGAATGTCTCCTACAATTTATTCCCTAGCAGTAAATGCTCCTATGATTGGAATAGAAGGACTAATATGTTTAATTATAATTACATTTATTCCTGTTGAAAGAATAGTGACTGCATCATCTAACAATATTGCTAATATTCAATACTAATTTTAAATAAAATAAAAAATACAATTTAAGAATTATTCTTAAATTGTATTTTTTATTTTATTCTTCTATAGATATTGCATTAACTGGACAACTATCAGCTGCTTCTTGCGCATCATCCTCGCATCCTGCAGGTATTTCATCTACTATACATCCTGCTTTTCCATCATCCTCAATATCAAAACATTCTGGACTTATTGATGGACATAATCCACATGCAATACATGTATCCTTATCTACATGTCCTTTCATTCTTTTCATCCTTTCAATAAAATTTACATTATTAATATTTCCCAAGATATTCAATCTTATGTATTATATATTTATTTTTTATAATAAATTAAAAACAGTACTATGTAATAATACTTCATAGTACTGTTTTCCATGTAAATATATTAATTCTTAATATAAACCTTCAAAAATTAATGAATATAATGGATTTTCCTTAATATAATCTTCAGCAACTCCATTTTCTAATGCTTCAGTAAGATCCACATTAATAGGAAGTTCACCTATTAAAGGTAATCCTAAATATTCTGCATGTTCTTCTGAAGACTTTTTACTAAATACTCTAATCTTTTTATCACAATCTGGACAATTAATATATGCCATGTTTTCTACTAAACCTTTTATATTTATACCTATCTTTCCAGCCATTATTACGACTTTTTTAACTATCATAGATACCATATCTTGAGGTGTAGATACTATAACTATTTCATCAATAGGAAATTCCTGCATTACAGTTAATGCTATATCTCCTGTACCTGGAGGCATATCTATTAATAAGTAATCTAATTCTCCCCATGCAGTTTCAGAATATAATTGTTTTAATACTCCATTGATAACTGCACCTCTCCATATAAGTGGTTCTTCTTCTACAGGTGTTACAAGATTCATTGACATAACCTTAATTCCACCCTTTGTTTCTACTGGGTTAAATCTTACCATTTCATTATCTAGTGGTTCTATAAGAGATCTCTTATTATTTATTCCAAAGAATCTTGGCATAGATGGTCCTGTTATATCTGCATCTAATACACCAACTTTATATCCTTTCTTAGATAACATAGTAGCCATTATTCCAGTTACAGTTGATTTACCAACTCCACCTTTTCCACTCATTACTCCAATTACTTTTTTTATATTTCCATATCTAGGTGATAATTTAGGAATTTGAGTTTCACATCCTGTACCTTTGCTATGGCTTTGACATTTATCCTTACTTGGACAACTTTCACAGCTTCCCATTTTCTTTTCCTCCTTAATAATTACCAATCCTGAGGTTTTTGGTTTACCTCACTAACATTGATATCCCATGTTTTTAAATTGTATTCTGCTGATATATAGTATTTCTCTAAAGACTTATCAATCTTATTTTCAACTGAAATTAAAGTTTTAAATACTTTACTATTAAATCCTCTATTATTCACTGTTATAATAACATCAAAATCTTTTGAATTATTATCTACAATATCAGAATTAGGTAAAATCTTTCTCAGATTTTTCTTAAACTCTTCTAACTGATTAGAAAAAACATATTTCAAGCAATCTGTATCTCCTGAAATATCAATACCTACTTTTAAATCGCCAATAGTACTTTTTTTAGCTTCTGCAACTTTTAATATTGATTGATAGTATATATATTGAAAATCTCTAGGCTTCCTAATGAACGAAAGATTTTGCATTATTGAATTTTCAAGATTTTTTGGTACTGAAAAAGAGTATTCGTCATCATAAAAATTTCCTACATTTCTTGAATCAGTCCCAACTACATAACTATATTTTTTTACTTCATCACCCATCCATATTTCAAATGTATAGTCTGGATCAAGTGTTGTCTTTTCTTTTTCTATTCTTCCTTTAGATAAGCTTTTATATATATCATTAATTGCTTGACTATCACTAACTATAAATCTAAATCCACTATCTCTAACATTTTGTATGATAATCTTATCAACGGTATTTTCTTTCATATAATCAAACTTTTCATTTCTAAGATTCATTTTTACTTTCATATTGTCAATGAAGGTACATCCAGATAGCATAGTTGCAGCGATTAGTACAGATAAGATTATAAAGATAAACTTTCTATTTTTCACTGTTTTCATTCGCTCCTTTAAAAAACCTATCAGCATTAAATACTATAATTCCAAGAATTAAAGTAAATATTGCAATAAACTGAGACGTTGAAAATAATCCTACATTCCCTCTTGGATCATTCCTTAAAAATTCTACTAGAAATCTTCCTATACTGTATATAATTAAATACATCCCTAATATTCTACCATTTTTTCTTGTTTTTTTGCTATAAAAAAGCAAAAATATACCAAGAGCAAAATCAAATATTGATGAATAAATTTGAGTTGGATGTAGATGTATACCAGATGGTGCAAGAGAATTTTCTGGGAATACTACGCCTATAGGAAGTTCAGTTGGAGCGCCATAACAGCAACCTGCAAGAAAGCATCCTATTCTTCCAAAACCTTGTGCAATTGCAAGACCAGGAACCGTTATATCAAAAATCTCTAGCAAATTCCACTTTTTATGTCTACAGTATAAGTATATTGCTAGTGCTCCCCCTGCTATAGCTCCATAAACTACGAATCCATAACCAAAATTTAATAATATATTAGGTTCAGAAAGAATATTCTTAAATTCAGTTATTATAAATAATAATTTTCCACCAAGTACTCCACCTATAACTGCAAAAATTATTAAATTTAATAGGCTGTCTTCATCATAATTTTTTCTTTTACCCTTATATATAAACAGCATTGATGCAACTATTATACCAATAGCAATCATCAAACCATAGCTCTTTATACTTACTCCAAATGCTTCAAATAAAGTTATTCTCATTAACTCCCTCCTTAATTAAAAATAAATATTAAGGAGAAGCTAAAAACTTCTCCTTAACACTTAAATTATAATACTTATACAACCTATTAGCAAACACTAATTAGTATCTTTCAAACTAGAAATAATGTCTTCTAAGACTAAATTAGTATCATCATTTAAACAAGTATTTCTTATATTAAATAACATCTTTAATATCTGATTATCGTTAAGAGATAAATAGTAACATTTATTATCATAATTATTTCCATTCCTTATAGATGTAGTATATTCACTTAATATTCCATTCTTATCTTTATTATTAATAGGAGATATCTTTAAATTTGAAAATTTAAGAAGCTGATTTCTAACATCACGATTTGCAAATACGTCTACATCTTCTTTTGTATTTATTACTTGAATAATACCTGTAATATCTTCATTTGCACTCTTAAATTTAAGTTTATAACTTATATATTGTCCTTCTGACTTTTCCTCGTCTACAATCCATCCATCTGGAATAGATATAAAACATTCATCTGTATTAAGCTTATATTTCTTAAATTGATTTACTACTTTATCAGTTGTATTTATTCTATGAAAATTACTTTCAAAAAACCCCTGAGATACGGCTAATACAAGCATAGAAAACACTAGAACAGATATAACTATTAATTGCTTTTTATTCATAATACCCTTTTCTTTTATTTAATAGGTACTACTATTGAGCACTTCTTATAATCATAAAACATTAACCAGTACCCATTTCCTCTAGTATTATCTCTAGTCCAAGTTACAAATCCTGTTTTTCCTCCATATGGTTGATCACTTCTATCTTTGCTTCCTGGAATAGCATATACTATATGTTGCAATTCACCTGAACTATCACATTTATAGCCGATCAAAAAATATTTTTCCTTACTTATATATGGGTAATAATTTATCATTGGATAATATGCTAATGTATATTGATTATAATTAGACTTATTGCAAAGGTCATCCATACTATTAACATTTATTTTATACCATTTACAATAATTAATATCTTCTAATTTTTCTCTATAAGGTTCAAATCCTTTAGCAATACTTTCAAAATACTTACCAGTACTTCCTTTAATCTCAAAATCATCTGTTGAATTAATATTACTTATTGATTTTTCATACTTCTCAAAATCAATTTTATCTAAATTAATATTTTCCTCAAGCCTTCGTGAATTTTGAGGTATTGAAAGCTCTTCTCTCTTACAAGACTTTTCAATCTTAAATTTTTTCCAAGTACATTTTTCACCTTTTTTATTTTTTATGAATCCATATACTACGATATCATTCTTTAAATCTTTAATATTTAAGCTAATATCGCATTCATAAGTATCTAATTTATCATATATCTCCTTGATATGATCATCTATAGATTTTTCTTTATCATCACACTTCTTTTTATGTCTATCTTCAGTACTAGTATCAGTATCTACTTCTATATCTGGTATTCTAGTATTAACTCTATTTTTAGTTATGTTTTCTTTTTCAGTCTCAATTTCTTCAGACTTTATTACTTTAGGCTCTAATTGCTTAACTTCAATTGATTTTGCCTTAATAGGTTCTGCTTTAGTTGGTTCCACATCAATAATTTTTTCTTTCTTAATATCGTTTTTCTTTACAGTATTTACACTAGTATCTATAGCATTATTAAAACGTTGTTTATCTTCAATTTTATTAGAATCAGCTTTGACTATTTTATATTTTCTCCAATTGTCTGTAGCTTCTTCCCCATTCATAAATCCATGCATTATTACTGTTATATCACCTGTATTTATTTTACAAATTGCTGCTCCTGATATTTTATCATAAGAAATTCCCATTCCAGCTATGTTATTAACATAATATTCTTTGCTGGTATCACCTTTTCCAACATCATTTACTTCTAAAGGCCCTAAATCTATAAGCTGTTTAAAATCTTTTTTACAGCATATAAGTACCATAGAATAGCGTCCGTCTTGTTTTAAATTCTGAGCATAGAAAGACACCTTACATTTATCACCTTTAGCTTCGACTTTTGCATAGCCAGATAGCGCTTTATCATTTGAAGATGAATATCCTCTTTCATCTTCTTGTAATATTATAAAATTTCTATACAATTTACTATGTGCCAAGCCTCTATTCCCTCCACATATATTTATTCCATATAGTATATGCAAGCTAACTATTATTATGATTTTATAAAAAAATAAGCATCCTTAAAAACTTATAAGAATACTTATTAATAATTCTATTTATTTTTCATATCATAAATACAATCTGCAAGAGTTGCAAATTCTTGTAATGTTAATGTTTCAGCTCTTCTCTTTGGATCTACTCCAGAATTTTCAAAAGCCTTTTCAAGGTCTTCCTTACTTAGATTGAATGCCTTTGCTGCATTCCATAATGTTTTTCTTCTCATATTAAATCCAGCTCTTACAAGTTCAAACATAAGTTTTTCATCTTTAGTTTTTACTCTTGGTTCTGGTAATCTATCTAGTCTAATTACTATTGATTCTACCTTTGGTCTTGGTATAAATGAACTTGGCGCAACTTTTCTTACTATCTTAGTATCGCAATAATATTGAACAAGAACCGATAAAGAACCATATTCCTTACAATTTGGTTCTGCATCTATTCTTTCAGCAACTTCTTTCTGAATCATTATTGTTAATGATTTAAAATTATATTGATCCTTTAATAATTTCACTATAATTGGAGTTGTTACATAATAAGGAAGATTGGCTACAAGTTTTACGCTCTTTTCATCTCCTATTACTTCATTAAAATCGACTTTTAATGCATCATTATGTATAAGGTCAAAATTCTCATGATTACCTAATTCTTCTGTTAATATAGGAATTAAATCATTGTCTAATTCTATTGAAGTAACTTTTTTTGCCTTCATTAATAATTGTGCAGTTAATGTTCCTACTCCAGGTCCAATTTCTATAACAAAATCTTCTCCATTAACTTCTGCACCATTTACTATGTCTTCAAGGACCGAATCATCTATTAAAAAGTTTTGACCAAGACTTTTTGAAAATTTAAAATTATATTTTTTAACTAATTCCTGTGTTTTAATATCTTTTAAATCCATTTATTATTTACCTGCTTCCATCTGTTTTTCTATTTCTTCTATAGCTTTAGAAAATTCTTCTTTTGTTATTCCATAATTGTTTAATCTTGAAATCATCTGTGTAGCATTTCCATATCCTATGCCAAGTAATTTACCAAGTATTCTTCTTCTAGCAGTAGATGTAGCATCTCCTGTAAGTTTAAAATAAAACATATCCTGCATATCAAAGAAACTTGTTTTTTCTTCTTTAGTAACTTTTGCACATTCTAATGCCTTAAGAATTACTTCTGGTTTAGCATTTTCTACTCCTATATCACCATCTTTAAGACCATCTTCTTTTGCTATATATGCATGCTTTATTCCTTTTACTCTTTTTGATATTATTCTTCTTATTTTTTCTCCTGCAAAATCTGGATCAGTTAATACAATTACACCTTTTCTCTTTTGTGCTTCTTTTATTCTTTCTATTACTTTTGCATTTATACCAAATCCACCTACTGCAATTATTTCAGCATCTACTGCTTTTTTAACTGCATCAATATCATCTCTGCCTTCTACTACAATTACTTCCTTTATCACTAGTATACTTCCTTTCATTAAAGATAAAATTTATTAATATATTATGTTTTAAATATATAAATTTTCTTCGTACTAATATTTTTTACCTATAATTATAATATTCTATAATGTCAATAATTTAAAGAAAAAAAAGAGAGATAACATAAATTAATGTTATCTCTTTCAATATTCTACCATTCACCTGGGTAAGCAATAACTAAAACATTCACATTTCTTCTTCCCCAGCTGCTACATTCACTTGCAGAATTAAGATATAAATCTACCTTATTTCCTTTTATAGCACCACCAGTATCTGCTGCAATTGCATATCCATATCCTTCAACATATAATTTACTTCCTAAAGGTATTACAGATGGATCAACTGCAATTGTACTTATTCCACCAGAATTTCTTACAGGTGTTCTTCCTGTTGCAGTAGTTGAATGTCCACTATAAGCAGTTGCTTCACAACTTAACTTTTGCTTATAACGTATGCTTTCTCCACTTCTACTTGCATAAATCTGACCAGTTCCTTTTACTAGCACCTGATTCTGTGGCTCAACTAATGTCTTAGTGCTTTTTACATCTCTAGAAACTTCTACCCCATCTTTATATAAGATTTGATAAGTAATTTCTTTCTCACCATTAACTCCTTCACTCTTAACCTTCTGAACACTACTGTCAAGATTTTCATCTTTCTCAACTATTGTTTCATAGTTAATTGGCTGAGTTTCAACTACATCTTTAGTCTCAACTTTTACAATGTTTACACCTAAATTGTCTGTAATTTTTTGATCTAATCCAGGTGATACTTCATCAATACCTTGATTATAATCAATTCCTTGATTTTTTAATGTATCTCTTTCATTTTCTAGCATTTGCCCAATAGTATCTTCTGCTGTTTGTACTTCTACTTGTACACCATTTGCCGTAATTTCTACTGGTATCGCTCTTTTTACTTCTATAGTTTCTTTTTCAGATACTTTGGATTCCAACGATGGCTGCACCTTATCTTTATCACTTAAAGTGATACCTTGGTCCTGCAACACATCTTTAACAGTCCCCTTGTACGTGACAAAAGTTTCATCATTTCCGTCTATTCTTACTACGAGCGTTTTTCTCATACTCGCTACTGTCACTGCAGCTGCAACTACAACACAAGCTGTAACTGCACCGACTATAATTTTTGCCTTCGGACCGTTAGAAAAACATTTTTTGGTAAATTTTTTGTTTTTTTCTACCATTATAATTTCCCTCCTTTGGCAAGAGTGTCTTTAGAATTATATATTAATCTCTTTCTGTTGTCAAATTATCCAACTCTTGCAAATGTACTGAAGTAATTGTAAATATGCACTTCCTATATAAATAAAAATAAAATTTAATGATAGCGTTCTCTATTAACTTCATTACATTTTTAATTAATATATCCTAAATCACGGAAAATGTATCCATATAATCTCTAATCTTCTTTCTTCTCAAACTAATATGTTAAGAATATGATATTATTTCATCATTAGGTATATAGATAACTTTGAATGTACAAATATTATTTTACCTTATTTTTCCTTTTTTATCAAGCGTAAGAAATTTTCATTAAACTTCAAATTTGCTTCATAAGGGTCAATTTCTTTAATATCAGCAATTTTTTTAATTATATATTCTATATAATCAGACTTATTCCTTTTTCCTCTGTTAGGTTCTGGAGCCATATAAGGACAATCTGTTTCAACCAAAATTCTATCTAATGGTACTTCCTTAGCCACTTCTACTATCTTTTTAGCATTTTTAAAAGTAACTACTCCTGTAAATCCTATATAATATCCAAGTTTAATACATTCCATTGCAAATTCTTTACTTCCAGAAAAACAATGTACAACTCCTTTTACCTCAGGAAATTCTTTCATTATTTCTAATGTATCCATATGGGCTTCTCTATCATGTATTACTACAGGCATATCTAATTCTTTTGCTAAATTCATTTGTTTTCTAAAAGCTTCTTTTTGAACCTCTTTAGGTGGATTTTCATCCCAATAATAATCTAACCCTATTTCTCCAATAGCAACAATTTTATCATTTTTCTTAATATATTCTTTTATTTCGTCTAAAGTATCATCTTTAAATTCATAAGCATTTTCAGGATGAATTCCTAATGCTCCATATATATAATCATGTTCTTTAGTTAATTTATCAGTAGTATTTAAACTTTCATATGAACATGCACAGTTCATAATCCCAATAACTCCATTCTCTGTTATTTGTTTTAATACCTCTTCTCTATCATCATTAAATGATTCATCATCATAGTGAGCATGACTGTCTATTATTTTAAATTTATTATTCATATTTATTTTTCCTCCAAATCTTCTTATTGACATCAAATTGACATATTAACTATATAGAATAATATTTGTAAAGTAGTTAAAGCATTATTATTTACCCCTAATTAATCATCTATTTTGTATGATTAAAGAACGCCTCATACCCCTAAATGAGACGTTCTCTTTTTATTAAAATTTTTCTTCTTTAAGTTTTTTAAGTTCATCATCACTAATAGACTTATCTAATCTTTCAAATAATATCTGAATATCATGGATTTTTCCTTCTTTTATTTCTATAGGTCTCCATATAGGTTCTTTTATACAAAGAAATCTCCTTATTTTTTCTGCTGTAAATGGCATAAATGGTTCTATTAGATTAGACAGATTTCCTATATATTGAATACATATATACATACTTTGCGCACATTTTTCTTTATTATTCTTTATAGTTACCCATGGTTTTTCATCATCAAAATATTTATTTACTGACTTTATCAATGAGATAATATCTTGTAATGCTTCTCTAAATCTTCCTTCTTCTATTTTATCTCCTACATTGCAATATATTTGAAACATTTTATCTTTAAACTTTTTATCTATACATCCCTTTGGAATATTTCCTTGGAAATTATTATTTACAAACACTAAAGCTCTATTTACTAAATTACCCAAAAGTCCTACTAATTCGTTATTATTAACTTTTATAAAATCCCTCCAAGAAAAATCTGAATCTTTATTTTCAGGGCCATTTTTTATTAGATAATATCTAATTAAATCTACATTATATTTATCTAAAATGTAATCAGGCCAAATAGCCCAATTCTTAGCAGCCGAAAAATTCTTTCCTTCTAATTTCATATATTCACTTGAAATTTCTCTAATTACGGGCTTCTTTATATCCAATCCTGCTAAAATTGCTGGAAATATTACTGTATGAAATGGTATATTATCCTTTCCATGAACAAAATAAATTCTACTATCATCACCATTCCAATATTCCATATAATCTTCATTTCTTTCTTCGATGCATTTTATACTAGCAGTAAGATAGCCCATAAGAGCTTCTATCCACACATAAATTTTTTTATCTTCAAATCCTTTTAGTGGAACATCTATTCCCCAATCAAAATCTCTTGTTACTGCTCTATCTCTTAATCCTTCATCAAGATACCTTTTAGTTATCTTTTGAGCATTTTCTCTCCATCCATCCTGCTTTATGTACATTCTCTTAACATCATTTTCAAGCTTTGATAATGCGAAAAATAAATGTTTTGTTTCTTTTTTAATAGGTTCAGATTTACAAAAAATACACCTTTTATTCAAAAGCTCTTCACTCTCAAATATTTCTGAGCATTCATCACATTGATCTCCTACTGCATGAGCTCCACAATGAGGACAGTTTCCTTCAATATATCTATCAAGTAAATATTCATTACAATGCTCACAATATGTCTGTTCTACCTCTTTCTCATAAATATATCCTTTATCACATAAATCCATAACAAACTGTTTAACTTTATCATAATGGTAATCTGTATGAGTTTTAGTGAATATATCAAAAGAAAAACCTAATTTTTGAAAGCATGTCTCTATTTTTTTATGATATTTTAAACACGCCTCTTCTGGTGTAATTCCATCATTTTTAGCTTTAATTGCAACTGGTGTTCCATGTGAGTCACTTCCCGAAATAAAAACCACATCATCTCCCATTAATCTATGATATCTAGCTAATATATCTCCTGGAAGTAATACAGCAAGCCTACCTAAGTGCAATTCTCCATTGGCATAAGGCCAAGCATTCCCTATTATTATATTCATAAAAAGCCCCCCATTTATTTAGTTAGCAGTTAACAGTGTACAGTTAACAGTTTTGTGCGAAATTCCTTGCGGAATTTCTTTATTATATTATATACTTTGGAAAAATCCGTAACTTTTTTCACCTAAACTGCTAACTGCTAATTGTTACTTGATCACAGATTACCCATAAAGGGCATTAACTGCTAACTATCTAACTATGCTTCCACTTTCTAAATCACCTGGATCTACTGTTTTTAATATGCTGTCATCATCTGTTGCAGCACATAAAATCATACCTTGTGATAATTCACCTCTTAATTTAACTGGCTTTAAGTTAGCTACTAAAACTACATTCTTACCAACTAATTCTTCTGGTTTATAGTGTGCAGCTATTCCTGAAACCACTTGTCTTTCTTCTCCGCCTAAGTCTACTTTTAATTTAAGTAATTTCTTAGCTCCCTTTACAGGTTCACAAGCTAATACTTTAACTACTCTTAAGTCTATTTTTTCAAAATCATCAATTGTGATTTCTTCTTTTATTGGAGTTATTTCTCTCTTAGCTGGAGCTGGATTCATCTTTGCTCTTAATTCTTCTAATTCAGCTAATTTCTTTTCTACATCTATTCTTGGGAATAAGTTATCACCTTTAACAACTTTAGTTCCTGCAACAGTACCATTAAATTCTTTTAATGATTCCCATGAAGTTACTGTAGTATTTAATTGTTCATTTATCTTCTTAGCTGTATCAGGTAAGAATGGTGAAATCATTACTGAAGCAAATCTTAATGTTTCAGCCAAATTATAAAGAACTGTTCCAAGTCTTGCTTTCTTACTCTCATCCTTAGCAAGAACCCAAGGCATTGTTTCATCAATATACTTATTAGCTCTTCTGATTAATTCAAATACATATTCAATAGCTAATGGAATATTTAATTCATCTATAGCAGCTTCTAATTTAGCCGGAGTTTCTAAAGCTAAGCTTATTAACTGGTCATCAAATTCTCCACTTTCAGTTTGAGCTGGCATATCTCCACCAAAATATTTTTCTATCATTGCAATTGTTCTAGATAATAAGTTACCTAAATCATTACAAAGATCTGAATTTATTTTCTTAATGAATATTTCATTGTTGAATAATCCATCTGATCCAAATGGAATTTCCTTTAATAAGTAGTATCTAACTGGATCTGTACCAAATTCATTTACTAAAACAACTGGATCTACTACATTCCCTTTAGATTTTGACATCTTTCCACCATCAACAAGTAACCATCCATGACCAAATACTTGCTTTGGAAGTGGTAAATCTAAAGCCATTAACATTATTGGCCAGTAAATAGTGTGGAATCTTAAAATATCCTTACCTATTAAATGAACATCTGCAGGCCAAAATTTATCAAATAATTCTGTGTTTTCTTGACCATATCCAAGAGCAGTTATATAGTTTGATAATGCATCAATCCATACATAAACTACGTGTTTTGGATCAAAAGTTACTGGAATTCCCCAGTCAAAGCTTGTTCTTGAAATGCATAAATCTTGAAGCCCTGGTCTTAAGAAATTATTAAGCATTTCATTCTTTCTTGATTCTGGCTGAATGAATTCTGGATGATCTTCTATATATTTAATTAATCTATCAGCATATTTACTCATTTTGAAGAAATAAGCTTCTTCTTTTGATTTTTCAACTGGTCTTCCACAGTCTGGGCAGTTTCCATCTACTAATTGAGTATCAGTCCAGAATGATTCACAAGGTGTACAGTACCATCCTTCATATGAACTCTTGTAGATATCTCCTTGTTCATATAACTTTTCAACAATTTTTTGAACTGCTTCAACATGGTATTCATCAGTAGTTCTTATAAATTTGTCATAACTTACATTCATCATCTTCCAAAGGTCCTTGATTCCTGCAACTATTTCATCTACATGTTCCTTTGGAGTTATTCCTTTTTCTTCAGCAATTCTTTGGATCTTTTGACCATGTTCATCTGTTCCTGTTAAAAACATTACATCATAGCCTGTTAATCTCTTAAATCTTGCTATTGCATCAGCTGCTACAGTAGTATATGTATTACCTATATGTAGCTTTGTTGATGGATAATAAATTGGTGTAGTAATATAATATGGTTTTTTACAATCTTTACACATCTTAAAACCTCCACTTTCCTAAGTTAACTGTTATTTTAATTTATTTCTATAATAAAAAATCTCTATATAGGTATATTAAAACCTATATAGAGACGTATTATACGCGTTACCACTCTATTTCTTATTTATTTCACAATAAATAACTCGCTAGGTGACTATCATCACCCTGTAATATAACGGTTACTCCCGTACTACTCTAAATCAATTCTATAAATTGAATTCAAATAGTATGCTCCAAGACCATATTCATAAAATTCGCAGACACCAGCTTTCAGCATACACTGGCTCTCTTATAGAATGCTCCTTTTATTACTCTTCTTTTCATTGCATTTTTATACTATTAACAATAAATATTTTATCCAATTTTATCAGCAGAATCAATCAAATTTTTAAAAAATACATCTACTATATAAATGTTACTGGAAAATTAATTACATTATAATCTTTATTTTTATTATATTCAATACTAAACTCTAAATATAATAATTTATAAAAAATACGAGATATATAGTGACATATATCTCGCATCTTTATCTTAAGCTTCTTCTAAGTTTTCTAGTCCTACTTCTTCTAGTGAAATATTATCAACAGGTTTTCCTACAAAATAAACCACTGCAATTGTTACTAATATTGCAATTGGAAGTACAATCCATACTGATAATCCTAGACCACATGGAATATACCCAAATAGTATAGTAATAGCAGCAACAGTTAATGCATAAGGCATCTGGGTTTTAACATGGTTTATATGATGGCATCCTGCACCCATTGACGACATTATTGTTGTATCTGAGATTGGTGAACAGTGATCTCCAAAAATTGCACCTGTTAATACTGCACTTGTACTTAAAACAACGTATCCCATATCTGGTGATATTGAATATGATAATGGAATAGCAAGTGGCATTAATATCCCCATTGTTCCATATGCAGTACCTGTAGCAAATGATATTACAGATCCTAATATAAATATTATAGCTGGTAATAAAAATTGTGGTACTGAATTTGAAAGAAGTTTTACCAAGAATGCTGCTGTTCCAAGTTCTTTTATTACCGAGCTTAATGACCATGCAAGTATTAATATAACTCCTGTAATTATAAGGCCTTTCATTCCATCTACCCAAACTTCAACTGCTTCTGTAAATGTAAATATCTTTTTAACTACTCCCATTACTATAGCTACAATTGATGCAAATAATGCTGATTGGAATAAAGCTACTGATGCATCTGCTGCACTGAATGCTTCTCTTATAGCAGTAAATGATGCTGGTGCAGTAGTCATTAATGTTTGAAGTGCAGTATCATCTCCACCCATTATTGAAGTATACCCGCTGTAATAAAAACTAGCTAATGCTGATATCATAAGTGCACCGATTGGAATAATTGCATTCCATATACTTAATTTTACCCCTTCTTTTGGTGCTATCTCATCTTCAGCAGCTGTATCAAGAGCAATTTCTTTATTTTCAATTGATTGATATCCTTGTCTAGCTCTAACTTCGGCTTTTCTCATTGAGCCAAAATCTCTTAAAAAATATGAAGTTGTAGCAACAAATATTAATATTAATATATTATAAAATCTATATGGAATAGTGTTTAAAAATACTCCGAATGAATCCACATTTTCTCCTATTGATGTGAATGCATCCTTTATTAAACCTACCTCTAAACCAATCCATGTTGAAACTATCATTATACCTGCAATTGGTGCTGCTGTTGCATCAATTATAAATGCTAATCTTTCTCTTGAAATATTCATTTTATCTGCTACTGGCTTCATTATTGGTCCAATTATTAATGAATTTGCATAATCATCAAAGAATACTAATATCCCTAAAAACCAAGTAATAAGTTGAGCACTTCTTGGTGATTTTGCTTTTTTAGCTAATGTTTCAGCTATTGCTTTTGCTCCACCCATTTTACTTACTAAACTAATAACTCCACCAATAGCCATAACTTGAAGTACTATACCTGCATTCCATGGGTCAGCTAATGAATTTAATGCTCTCTGTACAAAATCTAAAAATGAAAGAATTATTGAATAAATAACGCCATTATCTGTAATCTGCAATAAAAAGCATCCCGACAAAGTTCCTAGAAATAAAGAAATAACTACATTTTTAGTTATAAATGCTAACGCTATCGCTACAAGAGGCGGCAATATCGTCCATATACCAAATTTAGCAGAATTAGCTGCTGCAACTCCTTCATCAGCTGCAAATACTACAGTTGATGTCATTGTCATTACTACTAGTGTTAATAAAAACACATAATACTTTCTGAAATTTTTCATTTATAATTCCCCCCATTAATTATCGTGAAAAATTTAAGATAGACTATCGAGATCATAAAAAAAGATCTTGAGTCTACACTCAAGATCTTAAAAAAGTATAAAGATACCAACTTTACAATCAATGAATGATAGCTCACCACAAAATCACACCTTTGTGACAGTGTTATACATATTCTGCATAACCCCAGCTCTATAACCTTAAAGCATCAGTTATATACTTCGGCAATATTTCCTTTCCTATTACTTCACAGTGCTTACCTCTGTAATAGTACTCTTAAATACTGCACCTCTACCTTATTAAAATATTCACTTGTTTAAATTATAGTATATACTATACACCACTTTTTTATTTATTTCAATTAATTTATATTATTTTTCTTTGAATTTTATGATATTGTATTAAAATATTATTATTTATTCTCTGCCATAAATCTTTCTATATCATCAACATCTTTAATCATATTCTTAGTTAATACTGTGCATCCATCTTTAGTAACTAAAACATCATCTTCTATTCTTATTCCTATACCTTCTTCCCCAATATAGATACCTGGTTCTACTGTAAATACCATTCCTTCAGCAAATATAAAGTTTCTACCTTGTGGTTCTACATCATGTGTATCTAAACCTAAGTTATGTCCTATACTATGCCAATAATATTTTCTTACTTCTTCTTTTTCTTTTATTATTCCAAGCTTAATACACTCTTCAGCTATTAAATCTGTAGCCCACTTATTAAGCTCTTGATATACAACACCTGGCTTAATTTTTTCAATAACTGCTTTATTAACTCTAAGAACAGCTTCATATACCTGCTTTTGTCTTTCTGTAAACTTACCACTTACAGGAAAAGTTCTTGTTATATCTGCACTATAGCAGTTCCATGCAGCTCCTAAATCAAATAATATTAAATCATCATTTTTAATTTCACTATTATTCTCTACATAGTGAAGAGTAGTTGCATTTTTACCTGCTGCTGCAATAGTTTTAAATGCAAAATCCTTAACTCCATTTTTCTTACATTCAAAATCAAAGTATGCTTCAAGTTCATATTCCTTCATGCCTGCTTTTGCATTTTTCATTAATGATTCAACACCTGAAATTGTTATGTCTATAGCCTTTTGCATTTCTTCTATTTCTTCATGACATTTAATCATTCTAAGTGGTGTTATTCTACTTGATACATCTTTTATACATAATTGAGGATACTTATCTCTAAATATTTTTGCGAATTTAAAGCTTTCAGAATCATTTTCTTCAAAACTTTGTCTTTCTAAATCTAGATATAAATTAATTTCTTCTGCACCTTTTATTAATCTATTCATATATGGATAAAAATCATTCATATAAACTGTATCTTCTATACCTGAAATTTCTTTTCCCTCATAATCCCTTAATGTTTTTCCAGTCCACATTTCTTGTGCTAAATTTAATTCTTTTAAAAATAATTTTTCATTTACTATATCATTAAATTTAGATAACACTACTACATGTTCTTCTTCCTTTATCCCTGTTATATAAAAGAAATTTCTATTTGGTGAAAATAGATATAATTCATCACCTGTTTTCTTAGGTGCATTACCTGCAAATAATACTATAACTGAATTATTTGCCATGTTTTTCATTAAATTGCTTCTATTATTTTTATATACTTCTTTATTCATACTCCCTCTTCTTTCTGTAATTTTCTAGTTTATCTTTTAAGATTATAATACTCCAAAATTGTATACTATTCAAAATTTAAATATTTTATATTAAAAATAAGTCAACCATAGAAATAGCCATTATTATAGCCGCAATATCTGCAAAAACTGCAGCCCATAATGTATGTCTTATTTTTTTAACTTTTACTGCTCCAAAGTAAACAGTGATTGTATAAAAAATTGTCTCTGTAGTTCCCATTATTACAGATGCTATAAGGCCTGTTCTAGTATCGGGTCCAATATTTTTTATTATATCTGTAAATACCCCAATGGCTCCACTTCCAGATAAGGGTTTGATTATGATTAAAGGTAGTAATTCTTTTGGAAGCCCTATTAGTTTTACAACAGGTGCCATTAAGTTATTCAACATATCCATAAGTTTTGCTTCCCTAAATACCTGTACTGCTATTATCATTGCTAAAAGATATGGAAAAATTCTAAGGCACACTTTAAGTCCATCTTTGGCCCCCTCAATAAACCATTCATATACCTTTCTTCCTTTAAACATACCATAGGTTATAATAAGTAAAAAAATTATAGGTATTATACTTTTACTTAGATAATTAAACATTAACTTCCCTCCACTCAAAACTTCATCCTATAAAATACATTTCATTACTATTAACCAACTATTTAAAAATATCTCTGCAAAATTTTACAACATATTATACCGACTAGTGCTGCTGTAGCTGTAGACACTATTGCTGGCAATATTATTATTCCTGGGTTTTCTGAGTTACATGCTGCTCTTATGGATATTATTGTAGATGGTACAATTTGAATACATGCTGCATTTAGTACTAAAAATAATGCCATATCATTGGATGCATTTTCTTTTGTATTATTAAGTCTATCCATTTCCTCCATTGCTTTAATTCCAAAAGGAGTTGCTGCATTTGATAATCCCATCATGTTAGCTGTAAGATTCATAACTATAGCTCCAAGTGCCTTTTCATCTTGTGCTGCACCTTTAAAGATTAATTTTAATACTGGTTTAAGAATTTTAGATAACTTTTCTGTAAATCCACTTTTCTCTGCAACTTTCATAACTCCACACCAAAAACACATTATTCCTGTAAGTTCTATAATGAATGTTACTGTATCTGCTGACGAATTTACTATTGCCTTAGAAATATTATCTCCAGCTCCAGTTATAAGACCTACTAATACACCAAAAAAAATTAAGGCAAACCAAATGTAATTTATCATAAATCTTAATTACTATAATAAATAGTAATAATTCACCTCCACCCTAAAATTAAATATAATTATCTTTATATTTATATTTCTTGCACTTAGTTTTTAGTAGTGATACGATATAATTAACTTAATTAAATTAAAAGGAGATTACTTTTTATGAAAGACTCAAATTTAAAAATCGCTCAACAAGATGTAGAAGAAGCTTTAAAAGCTGTAGAAGATATGGAAAATTTTATAGCTAACAATGACCCTGCAAAAGAACAATTAAGAGAGAAATTTATCTGCTTAACTGATAGAGTAAAAAAATTAGAAGATATATTAAAAAGTGAAGGAATCCTTTAAAAAGTACATAAAAAAGCTAGATAAGTTTATATATCTTATCTAGCTTTTAATATTTTATTTATTACTGCCTTAAACAGTAGCACTTCTTTCAATATTATCTTTTGATAATTCCTTAGACATTTTTCTATATACAAGAACTGTTATTATAACAGATATAAAATCTGATGTTGCCCCTGCAAGCCATATCCCATCCAATCCTTTAAATGTAGGTAATATTATTAAACATGGAATTAAAAGAATAACCTGCCTTAATAAGCTTAGAAACATAGATATTTTTACCTTACCTATTGATTGAAAATAATTAGTTATAACTATTTGTCCCCCTATGAATGGAAGCATACACAAGAAAATTCTTATTCCATTAACACCAATATTAATTAAATTAGGATCATTATTAAATGCCATTATCATTTTATCTGGGAAAAATTGAATTACTAAAAATCCAATAGTAACTACTGTAGTTGCTGCAATAACACAATAAGTTACCGTTTCTCTTACTCTATTATACTGCTTTGCTCCAAAATTATATCCTACTATAGGCTGCATTCCCTGATTTATTCCGAATATAGGCATTAAAAATACCATGGCAAGACTATTTATAACAGTCATAGCTGCAACAGCTAAATCACCACCATAAGTTTGAAGAGAATTATTAGCTACAATTTGAACTGCACAATTTGCAATCTGCATACTAAATGGACTTACTCCTATTGAAAAAATACTTAATACTATAAGCTTATTTAATTTTAAATATTTCCTTTTTATTTTTAATATACTTTTACCTTTAGTGAAATAATATATAACCCAAATTGCACTAACAAATTGAGAAATTACAGTAGCAATTGCTCCACCTCTTACTCCTAAATTAAATATAAATATCAAAATAGGATCTAATATTATATTAGTTATTGCTCCAATTATCATAGAAAGCATGGCTACTTTAGGACTTCCATCACTTCTTATAGAATGGTTAAGACCAAATCCTACTAAATTAAATATACACCCTGCAAATATTATTTCTATATATTGTTCTGCATATAAAATAGTATTTTCACTTGCGCCAAATGCAAATAATATTTTATCCATAAATACTAATCCAAATACGGTTAATAATATGCTTATTATAATTATTAATGTAAATGCATTTCCTAAATGTTCTTCTGCCTTTTCCCTATTATGCTGACCTAAATTAATAGAGACTCTTGTAGCAGTTCCAATACCTATAAGCATCCCAAAAGCCATTATTATAGTCATTAGAGGCATAGTAATTCCTACTCCTGCTATTGCTAAATTACCTACTACAGGTATATGACCTATAAATATTCTATCAATTATATTATATAAAGTATTTACTAGCATACCTATGATTGCAGGTATAGAAAATTCTAATAATAACTTACTTATTTTTTCTTCTCCCAGCCTTTTTTGTCCGTTCATTACACATCCTCCTTCTAACAAAAATTATTATCTTTCAATTTGCTTAACAAACTTATAAACTGCTTTTCTTCATCTATAGTAAAATAATTTTTCTTCCCAAGAATCAAGTATTAAAAATACATCCTTTTTTATACTTTCAGCCTTTTCTGTTGCCATAATGCTATATGCCCTTTTATCATCATCTCTTCTCATTCTTTTTTACATACCCATTATATTCCAATAATTTTATAGCTCTTGCTGTAGTTCCCTTATCAAAAAACATAGATGAAGCCAATTCCTCCTGAGTTATACCTGGATTATTATAGATTTTAACCAAAAAAAAAGCACTGACCAGAACCAATATTAAATTTACTAAAATGCTTTGATAAGTACATCATGCTCATTTTATGAATTCTAGCTATACTTTTTCCTATATACTCATACTCTTCAGATAACTTTCTCATATATTTCTCCTTAAAAATAGTATAGTTGCATCAGCAACTATACTACCACTATTTTCAATTATATTCAACTACTTTATTTTTTTCAAATTTTTATGAAAAATACACAAAAAAGAGTGTGGAAATTTATTGTAATTTCTACACTCTTTAAACAGCCCTTATATAATTTTTTTAAGATAAAATTATATTGTACTTTCTCTTTCTATTAGTTCGTGCTCTAATACAAAATGAGATTTATCTAATTCTTGCTTATTTAATAACTTAATAAGCATTCTCATAGCAACTGATCCCATATCATATGTTGGTTGTGATACAGTTGTTATCTTTGGATAGAATATTGATGCAGCAAAATTATCGTTAAATCCTATAACGCTTACATCTTTCGGTACTTGAATTCCATTATCTCTTAATGCATTTATAGCTCCCATTGCTATATCATCAGATGCACATACTACACCTTCAAATTTTTTTCCGTTCTTTATAAATTGGTTTATACCTTCATATCCAGTTTTAACTTTTACTGAATCAAAGAAAACTAAGTCTGGGTCAATATTCAAACCAGCTTCTCTCATAGCCTTTTCAAAACCTACGTATCTATCTCCCCATGCATTCATATTATCTTTATCAGTTCCTATAAATGCTATATTCTTTATTCCTTTATCAATTAAAAGTTTTGTACTATCATAGCATCCTTTAATATTATCTATAGTTACACTTGGTAAAACTCCATCTTTATCCTTAGTTTCAACTAATATTGTTTTTAAATCTAATTCGTTTATTAAATCTAAAATTTCATTACTTAGTGAACTACTTATGTAAATTACACCATCAACCATTTTTTCTTTAAGAACTCTTAAATACTCTTTTTCCTTATCTATATCTAAGTCAGAGTTACATAAGATGACATTATAATCATATATGTTTGAAACATCTTCAGCACCTCTTACTATTTCAGGGTACAATTGGTTAGATATGTCTGGAATTAAAATCCCTATTGTTTTTGTTCTTTGAGTTTTTAAACTTCTTGCTACTATATTAGGTCTGTATCCTAATTTTTTTATTGCATCTAATACCTTCTTCTTAGTATCTTCATTTACAACATCGATATCATTTAAAACTCTAGAAACGGTTGCAATTGACACTCCTGCTTCTCTTGCAACATCTTTAATAGAAGTAGCCATGTTTATTCCTCCTTTAAATTTCCTAGATAATTTTATTATACTAATATATTACATTATAAATCAATAATATATACATAATTAATTATTTCCATTGTAATTTATTACAACAATATCTTTTTACTAACAAAAAACAAACTAGGAATCTAAGCTTTTCTTAGATTCCTAGCCAGATATTAATACTATCTTACAACTACTACAGTCATATTTAATGTTTCACCATTAATAACTGTTTCAGTATAATCAGCATCTTCATTATAAAGAACTTCTTCAGTTAAAGTTTCCTTCTTTATAGTACTTTCAAATTTCTTTATAACTTCTAATAACATATCATTTCCTGATACATAAAGTTTAATTTTATCTGCAACTTCAAATCCCTTATCTTTTCTCATGTTTTGAATCTTAGAAATTAATTCTCTTACATGACCTTCTTCTTGAAGTTCTGGAGTAATAGTAGTATCTAATACAACTCCTAAATTACCTTCTCCAGCAAATGCATATCCTTCTAATCCTTGCATTGTAACTAAAAGATTTTCATTTGTAAGTTCTATTTCTGTTCCGTTAACATCTATTACTTCACTTCCACCATTTTGAATCTTTTGAGCTAATTCCATTTGATTCTTTTCTGAAATTGCTTTTCTGATTTGAGGAATTAATTTACCATATGCTTTACCTAACACAGGTAGATTTGGCTTAATTTCAAAGTTAACATATTGAGAAAGATCTGCTCCTAGTTCAACCTTCTTAATATTTAATTCTTCTTTAACTATATCTCCATAGTATTCTGGAAGAACGTTTGTTGAAATAAGCATTTCTGAAAGTGGCTGTCTGTTCTTAACATTAGCAGCGTTTCTTGCGCTTCTTCCAAGCTTAACAAGAGTATAAGCTAAATCCATTTCCCTTTCTAATTCAGAGTTTATTTCACTTTCATCAGCTACAGGCCATGTAGTTAAATGAACACTTTCTATTGCATTTTCATCTAAGTTAACAACTAAATTCTGATATATTTCTTCACTCATAAATGGTACGAATGGAGCGGCAACTTTAACTAAAGTAGTTAATACTCTATATAATGTTACGTAAGCAGCAATCTTATCATCAGTTAATTCTTGAGACCAGAATCTAGCTCTGTTTCTTCTTACATACCAGTTTGATAATTCATCTGTAAAATCTTCAATAGCTAAAGCTGCTTGAGTAATCTTATAGCCATCTAAGTTTTCTTCTACAGTCTTAATTAATGTATTTAATTTTGATGTTATCCATCTATCCATTACGTTATCTGATACAAAATCAGCATACTTAGTTGGATCAAATTTATCTATTTCAGCATATAAAACGTAGAATGAGTAAACATTCCATAATGTTCCTAAGAATTTTCTTTGAGTTTCTGCAACATCATCAATTGAGAATCTTGTTGGAAGCCATGGTGCACTTGCAGTATAGAAATGCCATCTTGTAGCATCTGCTCCTTGACTGTTTAATACTTCAAATGGATCTACAACATTTCCCTTAGACTTAGACATCTTAAGTCCTTTTTTATCTAATACATGACCTAATACAATACAGTTTTCGAATGGGTTTGTATCAAATAAACATGTTGAGATAGCCATTAATGTATAGAACCATCCTCTAGTCTGGTCAACAGCTTCTGATATAAATTGAGCTGGGAAGTTAGCTTCAAATTTTTCTTTGTTTTCAAATGGATAGTGCCATTGAGCAAAAGGCATTGATCCTGAATCAAACCAACAGTCAATAACTTCGCTAGTTCTAGTCATTTCCTTACCACAATCAGGGCATACCATCTTAATTGCATCTACATAAGGTTTGTGTAATTCGATTCCCTTACAATCTGTAGTAGATCTTGCTTCTAATTCTTCTCTGCTTCCAATGCATTCTTTGTGACCACACTCACATTGCCATATTGGAAGTGGAGTTCCCCAGTATCTATCTCTTGAGATACCCCAGTCAATAACATTTTCAAGGAACTTACCGAATCTACCTGTTCTAATGTTATCAGGATACCAGTTTACCTTATTGTTATTTTCAAGTAACTTATCTCTCATTTCAGTCATTCTTACGAACCAACTATCTTTTGGATAGTATAAAAGTGGTGTATCACATCTCCAGCAGTGTGGGTATGAGTGCATGTGTCTATGCTTATCAAATAATTGATTATGTTCTTCCAAGTAATTACAGATACTTTCATCGCACTTCTTAACAAATTTACCAGCCCATGGAGTAACTTCTGGTACAAATTTACCATTTGTATCTACCATATTAACAAAAGTGATTCCGTTCTTTTTAGCAACAAGACTATCGTCTTCACCGTAAGCAGGAGCGATATGAACTATACCAGTACCATCTGTTAATGTTACATAATCTCCATGAATTACTTCAAATGCTTTTCCTTCAACTTTAGCGAAAGGCATTAATTGTTCATATTTAACTCCAAGTAATTCTTCACCTTTAAATTCTTTGATTATTTCATATTCTCTTTCGCCCATAACTTTTTCAACTAAGTCTTTAGCTAAGATATATATTTCATCTCCAACTTTTACTTCACAGTATGTATATGCTTTGTTTATACATAATGCTAAGTTTGAAGGTAATGTCCAAGGAGTTGTTGTCCATGCTAAGAAATATTTATTTTCTTCTCCAGCAACCTTGAATTTAGCAGTTGCAGTTAAATCCTTAACATCTTTATATCCTTGAGCAACTTCGTGAGAAGATAAAGCAGTTCCACATCTTGGGCAGTAAGGCATTACCTTATGACCTTTGTATAAAAGCCCTTTATCCCATAATCTCTTTAATGCCCACCATTCTGATTCAATATAGTTATCATGATAAGTTACATATGGATCATCCATATCAACCCAGTATCCTATTTGTTCAGACATTTTTTCCCAAAGACTTACATATGAGAAAACACTTTCTTTACATTCTTTAGTGAATTTTTCTACACCGTAATCTTCGATTTGTTCTTTTCCTGAAATTCCAAGTTTCTTTTCGATTTCAAGTTCTACTGGTAGTCCATGAGTATCCCATCCAGCTTTTCTTAAAACTCTGTAACCTTTCATTACTTTATATCTTGGAATAATATCTTTCATAACTCTTGTTAAGATATGACCTACGTGTGGCTTACCGTTAGCTGTTGGAGGTCCATCAAAAAATGTGAAATGTTCTCCATCTTGATTAGAATCAAAACTCTTTTTGATAATATTTTTTTCATTCCAAAGTTTTGCAATATCTTTTTCCATGTTTACAGTGCCTCTTGAGGCATCTACTTTTTTATACATGTTTATAATTCCCCTTTCTTTTTTTTCTAATGTATACATTTTAATCATAATTTATAAAATGAGACCACTTAGTATCCATTATTTCCATTATGAGTACTTGCTAAAACATAAAAATGCTTTTAAACGTAAAAAAACTCCATCCCACAGGACGAAGTAATATTCGCAAACCACCTAAGGTTAACATTCAATTCATATTAAATGCTTCAATTCAAGTACATTCATACTCTATCCTTTAACGCAGGCTCATACGTGATAACTTAATAAGCTAAAAAAGCTTTTCGGCCTCCAACTCCTAGGTGATTTTCCTTTAAAATTACTACAGCTTTTCACCTTCCAGCTGCTCTCTGAAAAATAAAATTTAAAGTACTTTTCCTAATCATAGTCTTTTATTGTAATCATTATATAGTAACAAATTTTAAATGTCAATTAATGCTTTTATATTTTTCTGATTAATTGTATTTATGTATAAATATCCAAATATGTATATTTTATTTAAAGTATACATTGTATCATTCTTAATTGCATATAAATATTACACCTATAACAAAATATCTTATTTATAAAAAATAAATAATATCTATTTTTTTAGGAGGCATATATTATGACTTATAAGAATTATAGACAAGATACCGATGATAATTTTCTAGCTAACATTTATTCTAAACCTTCAGATTTAGAATGTTTTAAATCCCATATCTTATTTAAACTATTTTCTTTCTTGTTGCCTATATTAGGTTTCTTTTTATATTTATCATATAAACCCTACAATAGATACAATGCTTATTCTATATTAAGCTGGGCTATTTGTGGTATTATAATATGGATTATAATATATATTGCTGCTATATTTTTAGGAATATTATTATGCCTATAAAAAAATATCACAGTAAAAATAATTTGCTACTGTGATATTTTTTATTTAGTAGAATTTAATTGTGTAATACAATAGTTATAGTATGCATTAATTTATTAAATATACTACTTAGTTGACCATATTTATATATAGTGATTTAATTAAATAAAAAATTTAATTAATATACTAGGAGAATAATCATGAATAATAATTTAAATGAAGCTATTTTAGATAAATTAACAAAAACTTGTAGATGTAGAGCTATTTCAAGAGCTACAATTAAAGAAGCAATAAAAAATGGTGCTTCAACTTTTGAAGAAGTTTCAGAAGCTACTGGTGCAGGAAAGGGTTCTTGTAAAGGTGCAAATTGTAAGTACAAAATAGAAGAACTTTTAAAACAATATGAAGAAAATGGTTCTTTTTAATCTAACTTAAATTACATAAATATACAAAATGGATATTGCAAAATACAATATCCATTTGTTTTTCCTAAATTCTTATTCTGCCATCTTTATATTCTGGTACTATATCAATAATATCTTTCTTAATACAATAATTAATATCATCATCTAGTCCTAAAGATCTCATAACAGAATAATGAGTAGCTTCTTTTACATAACTTATAATATCCGTATTACTTTCATAAATCATATTTGCTGTTTTTGCAATATCAGTAAGCTCTACATTCTTTCTAATCTTTAATATTTCATTTATTATATATCCTGAACATATATAATCATCCATAGAGAAATTACCGTTTGTTCCTGCATTCACAATAACCACATCTTCATTTATTTCTGCTAATTTCTCTGCAACAGCTTTTCCATTTATCATTGCAGCTATAAAAATTCTTTTTGCCGCACCACACTTTGCTAATGTTCTAGTTCCATTAGTAGTAGTCATAAGTACGGATTTATCTTTTACTACTTCTTTTGTATATTCTAAAGGAGAATTAGATAAATCAAATCCTTCTATTTTAACAGCTTTTCTTTCTCCTCCTAAAATATACTCATCTCTATTAAGAGTATCTGCATATTCTTTAGATTCTTCTATTGTTAAAAATGGAATTACTTCTTTACATCCATTACTTAATGCTGTTGTAATTACAGATGTGGCTCTAAACATATCAATTACTATTGCAATTTTATTTTCTAACTTACTTTCATTAATATCATCAGCTGATATTATAATATCTATCTTCATAATATATTCTCCATTTCAGCACTAAAATTATTTAATATATTTATTTAAAGTTTTTTCCTTGCCATAAATTATTATCTTCAAATGCTTTATCAATAGCATTAAGGACTTCCCATTTTTTCAAACTCCACATAGGACCTATAAGTTCATTTCTTGGAGCATCTCCTGTAAGTCTATGTACTATCATTTCTTCTGGAAGCATTGATACACTCTTTGTAATTAAATCTATATAATCCTCTTGAGATAAAAATTCAAGATTACCATTTTCATATTCTTTTACAAGAGCTGTATGTTTCATTAAGTGAAGAAGATGAATCTTTATTCCCATAGCTCCACTGTGTGCTATATAGTCAATAGTATTAAACATATCTTCTTTAGTTTCACCTGGAAGTCCAAATATTGCATGTACTACAGTATCTATATTTCTTTTCTTTAAATCTGATATTGCTTTATCAAATGTTTCAAGCATATATCCTCTATTTATTCTCTTAGCTGTTTCATTATTAGAAGTTTGTAATCCTAATTCAACCCATACGTATAGCTTTTTATTCATTTCTTCTAATAAATCTAGAACCTCTTCATCTAAACAATCGGGCCTTGTTGCAATAGCTAAAGCTACTACACCTTCTTTTTCTATTGCCTCATTATATTTTCTTCTTAATTCATCAACCGGTGCATATGTATTTGTGTAAGCTTGAAAATATGCTATATATTTTCCACTTTTCCACTTATGAGCCATCATAGTTTTTACATCATCAAATTGCTTTGATATAGAAAAATCTCTATCTCCAGCAAAATCTCCAGATCCTCTTGCGCTACAAAATACGCATCCACCTTTACCTACTGTTCCATCTCTATTAGGACATGAAAATCCCCCATCTAATGAAATCTTAAATACTTTTTCACCAAATTTTTCTCTTAGAAAGTGATTTAATGTATGATATCTTTTTCCATTCCAATCTTTCTTATCCATGCTTTCTCCTTTCTTATATTTTTAATCTATAAACTAACTTCAATTATTTACTGATTAGTAACGTACAAATTAGAATTAAATTTAAAAATACAAATTATATAATTTTAATGATTATTTATATGCTACTATATTCCACTCAATCTCTTTGTTACAAATTAATTTTACCTTGTAACATAAAAAATGTACATTATGAAAAGAATCTATATATTGTTTTATACCTTATGAAAAACTATTTCAACCACAAAACTAACTAATAAATATATATTCTTATATATTTATTTAATAGAATAATTCTAAAGTAAAGCCTATATATTAATACATAGATATATTTCAAGGAGGAACACAAGTGAAAGATGAATTAACTCGAATATTTCAAGTAGCTACTGTTTTCATTGGTACAATAGTTGGTGCAGGGCTGGCCTCTGGAAAAGAAATAACTGAATTTTTCACCCAATATGGCTCAAAAAGCTTTTTAGGTATTATGGGATGTGGAATATTCTACATAATTATGAGCTCAATAATTTCAAAAATAAGTATAAATAACAACTTAAATTCTTATAGTGAGGTTATAAACTTAATAAGTCCAAATTTAATAGGAAAATGTACAGGCTTTATAACTACTCTATTTTTGATTTCAAGTGCCTCTATCATCCTTGCTGGAAGTGGTGCTTTAATCAATCAGTTTTTTGGTATTCCGAAAATACTCGGCTCATTGATAATGCTTTGTATAGCTGTATTTTTTTTACTTAGAGGTACAGATGGCCTTATAGAAGTTAATTCATTTATTGTACCTGGGCTTGTATGTACAATGACATTAATCACATTTTTATACTTCTTTTTCTGTAGGGATACACTATCACTAACTAATATAGCTAATTTTCCTGCACGAAAGGATGGACTTTTACTTTCTACAATTCTTTATGCTGGATATAATACTCTATCAGCTTCAGGTGTTATTGTACCTTTAAGTAATACTATGAAAAAATCCAAAACTATGATAACAGGAATAATATGTGGTGCTATAGGGCTTACACTTTTATGCTTTATGATAAATTTATTATTATACATCAACCAGCCTTATATATATAACTATGAAATACCCCTATTATTTGTTGCAAATAGATTTGGTAATATAATACAAGCAATACTTCTTATTATAATATGGCTTGAAATGTTCTCTACAGAAATATCTGATGTATATTCTATAAGCAAAACTATTGAGCAGGCTTTTAATATTGATTTTAAAAAAGCTATTTTCCCAGTTATAACAACTGCTCTTATAATATCTCAATTTGGTTTTGGAAATCTTATAACTAAATTATATCCTCTATTTGGCTTATTAAGTTTAATATTTATATCTCAATGTTTGTTTTTCTTTTTTAAAAACAATAAGAATATGACAAGAAAAAATATTTAAGCAATTAACAACATTTAATTTATGGTATGTTATACTTTTATTGAACATTATGATATGTGTTATATTAATTAATATTTTAAATAAATCAAAGGATTGAAATAAATGATTAGCTTAGATAGTTTAAACGAATGTACATTATGTCATAGAAATTGTAAAACTAATAGAAATGATAAAAAAATTGGATACTGCAAAGCATCAGATAAAGTCATGATTGCACGTGCTGCACTTCATATGTGGGAAGAACCTCCTATTTCTAGTGAAAATGGATCAGGTACAGTATTCTTTTCCCATTGTAATTTTAATTGTGTATTCTGCCAGAATCACGATATAAGCCAAGGTCATGATAAATCTAACTGCTCAGTTTCTGGAGTAGAAGTATCAATTGAAAGACTTTCAGATATATTTTTAGAACTTCAAGACCAAGGTGCAAATAACATTAATCTTGTAACTCCTACACACTATGTACCTCAAATAATTGAAGCATTAAAAATTGCTAAAGATAAAGGATTAAAGCTTCCTGTACTCTACAATACTAACAGTTATGATTCCCTTGATACAATTAAATCTTTAGAAGGATATATAGATGTATATCTTCCTGATTTTAAATATTTTAACGACAAATATGCCATTAAATATTCTAAAGCCCCAAACTATTCAGAAAATGCAGTAAAAGTAATTGACGAAATGGTAAGACAAACTGGTGAAGCAAAATTTGATGATAATGGTCATATAATAAAAGGTGTTATAGTAAGGCATCTTATGCTTCCAGGCCTTCTTTTTGATTCAAAAAAAGTTATAGATCTTCTTTATAATAGATATGGAGATAATATTTATATAAGTATTATGAATCAATATGTACCTATGTTTAATGCCTGTGATTATCCTGAAATAAATAAGAAATTAAATCCAAAACATTACGATTCACTAATTAGTTATGCAGCTGAAATTGGAGTTAAAAATGGATTTATACAAGAATCAGGTGCAAATACAGAAGAATTTGTTCCATCATTTAACCTTGAAGGAGTTTTACCTGTTAACAGTTAACAGTGTTCAGTTAGCAGTTATGGTGCAAATTCTCCTTAAACTATTAATTGTTAACTGATAACTAAAAATAAGAGGGGTTTCCCTCTTATTTTTTATTTAATAATAGAATTTTGGTACTTCTCTTTCATCTCCAAAATTAGGTATAACAGGTGGTATAAATACTGATTTTTCTACACTACATCTTAATTCAGCTATTTTGCTCACACCAACATATACATCTGATATTTTATACCATGTTGCATAATCAATACTTCCTGTTTGTGGTAAATTAAATACACTCTGAAATACTTTTATTGAATCAGCCATTTTTTGAGTAAAGTTACCATCTTGTGATACTTTAGGTATTAACGGATAATTTACAGATATTTTATTGATCTGTTCCTGAATCATTTTAACAGGCCGTCCCTGTGAACCTACTGTTAAATTATATCCTGGATAAGATTGTGGGCTACCTTGAACCTTCTGAGCTGTAGTAAGTTCAATATCATTTCCATAATAATACTGAAGTATTTCATATGGCAACCTACCTTGGCTCCCCAAATCCTTACTTCCCCACTGACTTAACCATTCTGGACAATTTACTTTCTTTCCATCACAATATTGTGTTAATAACGGTTGTTTCTTTCCAATTCTTCTTATATAAGTAGAAAATAATTCATCAACAATTTGACTTATACTCTCATATATATTTCTTCCATAATCAAATGCATGGTCATATGCAGTTGAACTTGTAATATCAAAATTTTTTCCCTTTCCTCTATACCATTCTGTGTAAATTCTATTTAACGTAAATGAAACTATACAAAATACATTGGCTCTTATAGTACTTTCAGGCCAAGTTGAATATATTTCACATGAAGCAACATTTTTTATATATTCTTTATATGGAACCTTATAATTTGGTGCTGAAGCATCATTAGGACTCCCCTGATGTACTACTATATATTCAGGAACAACAGGCTGTGCAAGTACAACTCCTGAAGTTGGTTTAGGTAATGGTTTATCTACTTCCTCTGGTATTTTAGGAGGAAAATTTCCATTCAACGTATTAGCTTGTATATCAACAACATCAGTAGTTGATGTTTGTCCATTGTTAATTAAATTACATCTCTGATAAGCTACTTGTTCTGAAAATATCTGGCATCCAAGAATATTGAGTGTTTCAAATCCACTTCTTTCAACTCTTATATCATACAAACTATAAGGAACTTGATTGCTATTTTCATTTAAAGAATATTCCACAGGTGGTGCATCTAATTCTATAATATCTGTTAATCCTATATTATTAGTTGTTAATTCAAAATTTTGTGTGGTTTGATTTGTACTATCAACTGAATCTACTGATTTTCTAACACTCACTTTACATTTATCTACAGGAATATAATCATCACCATTAAAACACTGAATTTTCAGTCTTCCCTTACTTGCCATACTAATCTCCTTAACAGTTATCCTCAAATATTATATGCCTTCATTTTTTTAATGTTTCCTAATAATTAATTAATTGTAAAACTAATCGAACAAAAATAAGAGGGAAATACCCTCTTATTTTTGTTTAGTAATAAAATTTTGGTACTTCTCCGTTATTATCTAAACCAGGTATAACAGGAGGTATAAATAATGATTTTTCTTCATCATATCTTAGTTCTGCTATTTTAGTTACACCAACATATACGTCTGATATTTTATACCACGTTGCATAATCAACAACTCCAGTTTTAGGAAGATTAAATATTCCCTGAAATACTTTTACTGAATTCGCTGTCTTAGGTCCCCATATACCATCTTGCGCTATCTTAGGTATCAAAGGATAATTTTTAGCTATTCTATTTAGCTGTTCCTGAATTGTTTTAACAGCCTGTCCTCTAGCTCCATACGATAAATTATACCCTGGATAAGATCTTGGACTACCTTGAACCTTCTGTGCAGTAGTAAGTTCAATATCATTTCCATAATAATATCGAAGTATTTCATATGGAACTCTTCCTTGATCGCCCAAATATTTACTTCCCCACTGACTTAGCCATTGAGGACAAGTTACATTCTTACCATCGCAATATTGTGTTAATAAAGGCTGTTTCTTTCCAATTCTTCTTACATAAGTAGAAAATATCTCATCAACTATTTTGCTTATACTTTCATAAATATTTCTTCCATAATTAAATGCATGGTCATAAGCAGTTGAACTTGTAATATCAAAATTCTTTCCTTTTCCCCTATACCATTCTGTATAAATTCTGTTTAATGTAAATGAAACTATACAAAATACATTTGCTCTTATTGTAGTTTCAGGCCAAGTTGAATATATTTCACTTGAAGCAACATTTTTTATATATTCTTTATATGGAACTTTATAATTTGGTGCTGAAGAATCATTAGGGCTTCCTTGATGTACTACTATATATTCAGGAACAACAGGCTGAGCAAGTACAACTCCTGAAGTTGGTTTAGGTAATGGTTTTTCTTCTGCTTCAGGTATCTTAGGTGGAAAATTACCATTTAAAGTATTTGCCGGTATGTCAATAACGTCTTCTCTTGAATTGTATATATCATTCCTATTAAAGCCACTTCTATTGCTCCTTAAATTGCATCTTTGATATGCTACTTGTTCAGGGAATATCTGACATCCACGTATTAAAAGAGGGTCAAATCCATTTCTTTCAACACTTATATCATATAAACTATATGGAACTTCATTGCTATTTATATTTAAAGAATATTCTATAGGAGGTGCATCTAATTCTATAACCCCAGTTAATCCTATATTATTAGTTATTAATTCGTAATTTTTTGTAGTTTCATTTGTATTATCAGGAGAGTCTACTGATTTTCTAACAATTACTCTACATTTATCTACAGGAATATAATCGTCTCCGTTAAAGCACTGAATTTTTAATCTTCCTTTACTTGCCATATTAGTCTCCTTAAAAGTTATCCTCAACTAATATATGATTTTATTTTTTTAATAGTTCCTAATAATTAATTTTAGGAATTCTAAAAAATAAATTTCCTTTATTTAATTCTAAATACTCATCTTCTTGCACATCTTGTATCAATTTATTGAATTCTGTATAAACATGATTTTTCTCTAGGTTAATATTATCTCTTATTTCATTCAGAACTTTTTCACTTCTTAAGGAATCAAAAATATTTCTTATATCCAGTATTCCGTATCCCCAATCAATATTAGGATAGATATCTCCCTGACGCATTTTAGCTCCTCTTATAATATAGCTAATAACTTTTCTAGCACTAATATCTGGATCATTTCCTTCTACTATTGCCCATTGAAGAATAATAGCGCAACATCCTGCAAGTACAGATGTTGCCACAGATGATCCACTTGCTGTTGTTGTTCCTCCTCCTGATTGTGGAACCAAAGCATTTACTCCTCCAGCTACAATATCTGGTTTTATTCGACCATCTCTAGTATATCCTCTTCCAGACTGTGTAACTGTTGAATTTAAATCCTGATTATAAAATGCTGTTGCTACAACTCCTCTTGCAGTTGCTGGAATTGTTAATGTAGTTCTTTGTATAGGATCAAAAAACCTTGTATCTTCATCTAATAGTTCTCTTTGTGGCATCCAAGCCCAATATCGTCCATCTACTATCTTTTCTCCATAAAGTCTTATCTGCCATGTACCTTCTCTTATATTTTTAAATCTTATTATTATAGTTTCATCTGAATTAGCTTCATCTGGAAATAAATATATAATGTCGACTGTTGTTCCTTCATATATAAATTTATAATTATTCAATTCTTTTATTCTTACATAAACTTCATTTAAAACTTCACCTGAAGGCGAAACAATTCCAATGTTCACTTTATCTGGTTTTTGACAATATATTTGTAGATTTAAATCATGTTGATTTTTTCCTACTTTTACTTGAATAGTTTTCATCTTCTCGTCAGTTTCAAATTTTCCTTGTATATGTGTCTGTGTGTCTCCTTGATTTCCTGTTCCTACAGTTGCTACAATTCCTACTCGTCTACCTTGAATCTCCAGCAAATTTTCAATAATACTAGTACCATCATGTGCACCAATATTAGTTCCAAATGGGAAATAAATAACCATAGGTCTTTTTAATCTTGCTGCCACTCTTGATAAATATCTTACTGCTAAAATTAATTCAACATTTCCATATGCAACTTTATCTAATGCCACTCCAGCATAATTTAATACAAAATCTCCTACAGGACTTACTTTTACAACCACAAAATCACAATTTGGAGCCGCTCCAATTAAATCCGGATCCATACCACGCCCACCAATAATACCAGCGCTCATAGTTCCATGATTCACTTCATCTCTTGAAGGCACTATAGTATATGGATCTCCACCTTCATTGAATAAGGTGATAGCTTGATTTATATCATCTTCAGTATACTCAGTTCCAAATCTTATTCCTTCAACTTCATCATTTCCATTAATAGTCTGATCCCATATTCTTAAGATTCTTGTCGTATCATCTTCTCTCATGAATTCTCTATTTAAATAATCTATCCCTGTATCTACTATTCCAACTAATACGTTAGTTCCATCTAATGATATATAAGGATTCTTATTAAATAATGCAACTCCACTTGCTTCAACTGGAGATAGAGCTGTTAATGTATATAATTCTGGATTAATAACTCTTTCAATTTTTTTAATATATTTAACCAAATTAGGTATCTGTCCAAGAGGTATCCGTACAACTGAATATGTTTCATTTATTGATACTGCAGACGTATTAGGCAGTTTCTTTATTTCTTGTAAATCTTCAAACGTAAATGTCTCTATCAGTAACCCAAGTATTTCATCTTTATTAACATCTTCAGCTTGAGTTAGCTTAAGTAAATCACTAGGTACTGAAGTTGTGCTTTTAAGTGAAACACCATTAACCATACTATTTTCTAAATTCATATTATTATTAATTAATCCTGTGTCTTGTACGTTATTTTCAAATTCTTCTCTGCTTTTAACTCCACTTATATCATTATTCAAAATCGAAAAGCTTTCTGAAGCACAAATAGTTCCATAGCCCCATAATGAATTTGGATAATTAATATCTGATCTATTTCTCTTTGCACCTTTAACCAAATAATATTTTAACCTTTGACCAAATAAATATGGATCATTGCCTTTTACAATTCCCCATTCAGTAAATAAAGCACAAATCCCTGCGACTTGTGGAGTTGCCATTGATGTACCAGTTTTAGTATCATATCCTCCACCTGGTAATGGCCCAAGAATTTCTTCTCCAGGAGCAGCAATATCTGGCCTTATTTGTTCTAAGCAAGGACTGTTACTTCCTCTTCCACTAAAAGTAGACAAAGTATCGGTTCTCGCATTATAACTTCCAACTGCAATTATATTGGAAACTGTAGCTGGTATACCTAATGTATTAAGCTGACTTGGGTTTAAAAATCTTGTTTTTGGATTGAGGCCTTCTGATATTGGAAGCCATATAGAATATTCACCTTGATAATTATTAGTTACACTTATTTCTATATTCCATGTTCCCTCTACCAAATACTCTGAAGAAATTGCTGAAAGTATAATCTGAGTCTCACTTTCTAATTCAAATGGTTGAGGTCCTGATACATATACGTCATATCTATCTTTTCCTATATTTCCACTAAAATAACCTTGTGTTAAGTTAATACTCCCACTTCTTTGACCTGTAGGTCCAATAATATTTATTGAAATTTCCGACAATATAGGTGTAAAAACATTCATAACTAATATTCTCTCATCACTAGCTACATTAAATGCTTCACTTTGAACTCTATTTAATTTTCCTCCTACATGGTGTCCTGAATCTCCTTCATTACCAGCTGCAATAACAATAGTAACCCTTTCTAAATTTGCCACAGCACTAATATACTGTTCTAATAAACTTTTACCATTATGAGCTCCATTATTTGTGCTTAAACTTATATTAATAACTATAGGCATATCTAGTTCTTTACTTTTATCTAATAAAAACTTTATACCTCTCATTATCTCAGTACTTAATACCCAACTTCCACGCCTACCTTTTACCATAATTATTGAAGCTTCAGGTGCTGCTCCTCTAAATCTATTAGCTACCTTTCCTCCTGAACATGCAATTCCAGCTACATGTGTTCCATGCCCTGTATCATCTCTCTCTGGAACTATGCTATATGGATCAGTTGACTTAATAGCATCATTAATTTCATTCTTATTATAGGTAGCATTATTAGAAGCATCATATATATATTCAATTCTTGTATCTCCATTTTCATCCATAAAAGAAGGATGAGTATAATCAATACCCGAATCAATAAACCCAATAATTACCCCTTTTCCAGTTACACCATAAATTGAACTAGCTTGTAGCACACACGTTTCTCTATTACTATCCAAATCATTTTCATAAAGACTTTTAGGTAATTCTATATATTGAATTTCATTACTGGTAGATAATTCCTGAAGCCTATCGGCTGGTATATTAACTAATGCAAAATTAAACTCTAAATCGTATAAATCACCACCTAGACTTTCAACCAATTTTTTAGCACTTTCTGATGTATATCTATATAAAATAATGATTTCTATTTTATTATCCCCATTATTTTCAATGTTAAGTTTATCAAGTAACCTATATACTAATATTTGAGGTACATTTGCTAAAAGCCCTATAGATGCATCTATTTTATTATTTGAATTATCATTTATTTCAGCTATAATACTCACCTTCTATATCTAACTTCACATACAAAAATATATTATGCTTAACTGAATATTTATGATACTTTTTTATATTTATAAAAAAAGATGATCCATTTAAGAATCATCTTTTAAAAACTATTATTTATAATTTTATTTCAACTCTTTCAAGTTTTGCTATTACATTAACTTCTTTCATTTCTTTTGTTTCAGTAACTAGGCTTCCACCATTACTAATTAAAAGTATCTTTGAATTTCCTAAAACTTTTACTTGTCTTATTTTTCTTTTACCATTGTATCCAAGTAAGAATATACCGTTATTACTTACTTCTTTTACAATATGAGCAAATGCTAAATCACCTTTTAGCATTCTAAATCCACTCATCTCATCATCTTCGATTTCAATATAAAAAACCTTATCTTGTTGGTATCCTTCTATTTTGTTTGAATGTATAGGTAATTCCTTAGTTCCTTTTTGGTTTGCTAATGAATAATTGTATATTGGTACATTTTTAAGTACTGATGAGAATGCCTCTGTCCATACTTCTGAAGTGTTTTGAGTATTTTTTTTAGGAAGTTCTTTAAATATTTTCTTTTCTTCCATTAATGCTTCATCAGTAACAACCATGCTTATATCATTTAAATCAACCTTTAATATTTTAGCAGCTTTATCTATAAATGATTCTGATGCAACTTTTCTTCCCATCTCAACTTCATTAATATATTTTTCGGCTACACCTAATTTTTTAGCTAATGCTTTAGCTGTAAGTCCGCTTTTTTCTCTAGCTTTTTTTATATTTTCTCCTACACGACTCATTTTTAATTGCCCCCTTGTTGAGCTTTATGCCATTCTCTTTCTTCTACTAAGTGCTCTAATAAATCTTTAAAAGTCCATTTTTTAGATTGTTCAGTAACTACAGCTAATACTCCGCCTTCTACAAATCTTCTTATAAACTTAATAGTTTCTCTGAGCTCTTTATCATTATACCCATTGAAAATTAGTGCCTTTTCATCTTTAGGTAACTCATCAAAAGTGTTTTCATTACTTCCACTTCCAAGGATATCAACAATTCTCATCAAAGCATGATCATTAGTAATTTCTTTAACTCTTAGTCTTCTTTTTTGTATTTTATCAAGTTCTTCTTCGGTTAATCCATATGCTAATATACACTTATAATTCATAACCTTTAGACACCTCTTTTCTATTTACAAGTAATTATACTCTACAAACATTTATGTATGAGAAATATATATTAGTCTTCTATTATTTCTGGTTCTTTAGCTTCATAACCTTGTAAATCAACAGTAACAGATTTTATAACTTGATCTTCATATGGTCTATCATACATATCTGTTTTTTGAGCTACTATTTTATCTGCTACTTCCATTCCTTCAATAACTTTACCAAATGAAGCATATTGTCCATCTAAGTGTGGAGCATCTGCTACCATTATAAAGAATTGACTTCCTGCTGAATCTGGATGCATAGCTCTAGCCATCGATAATACACCTTTTGTATGTTTTAAATCATTTTTGAATCCATTAGAAGTGAATTCACCCTTAATTGAATATCCTGGGCCTCCCATTCCTGTTCCTTCTGGACATCCACCTTGAATCATAAAACCAGGTATTACTCTGTGGAATATTAATCCATCATAAAATCCTCTATTTACTAAGTCAATAAAATTATTTACTGTATTTGGAGCTATTTCTGGATATAATTCAGCTTTAATAACTCCACCATTTTCCATTGTAATTGTAATAATTGGATTTTTCATTTTAATTTCTCCCTTCATTTGTCATCTAAATAATTATTTTATTTAAATACTTTACTTAAAACTTATATTATATTTTATACTAAAATAATACTATTTATCTATAAATTTTAAGCGTTAATTAGATTATAGCAGAAATCTATTACTTTATTATCATTAGTCGAATTATAAATTTCAATACTTCCTTTTTCTTTTGAATCAGTAAGCCAATTCTTCTCTCTTAATTTTCTTTCAAGTTCATGTGATGTTCCAAGACCTCCATCTATTAATGGGACATCAGCTCCTACAACTTTTGATAAAGCTTGCTTTACAAATGGGAAGTGTGTACATCCTAATACGACTGCTGCAATATCTTCATTAATATATGGTTCAAATTTTGATTTTAAATAATTTTCTAAATCTTCGCCTTCTAATACTTCATCTTCAACAAATTCAACAAGCTCTGGACAAGGCATTTTAATAATGCTGCACTCATCTTTATATATATCCATAAGTTCTACAAATTTATGCTCTCTTAAAGTCATAGGAGTTGCCATAATTATTATGTTACCTTTTCTATTTAACTTAACTGCTGGTTTAAGAGCTGGTTCTATTCCTATAATAGGAATATCTTTATATTTATCTCTTAAATCATGAATTGCTGCACTTGTAGCAGTATTACATGCAACAACAACAGCTTTTACATTTTTATTTACTAAAAATTCTACTGCTTTAAATGTTAATCTCTTTACATCTTCAACATCCCTAGTTCCATAAGGAGCATTTTTTGAGTCTCCGAAATAAATAAAATTTTCGTTAGGCATAGTGGAAATAGCTTCTCTTAATACACTTAACCCGCCGACCCCTGAGTCTAAAAATCCTATAGGATTATTTTTAATATCCAAAGTGTCCTCACTCCAATTTTTTAAGTTTATCTAATAAATATTTTATTACTTTATTAACAATAAATCCACATACAAATTATTTTAACATCTTTACCAATCGAATTTGCTTTTATAAATATTTATTAATTAAAAAAATTAAGTATCAAGCATGAATTTCTTTTGAAAAAATTTTTTCATCCATAATATATATAATATTATTAGGTTTAATTCAAAATCGTTGACATTATATAAACAAATATAATAAAATTTTTATATATTTTACGAATATTACCACATTTTTTAAAATATTTATTCGATATATAGGAAAGGATGTGAATGTTTTATTACAGTAATTACTGTAATAAACTAAATATGAACAATTTAATTTATACTATTTCTAAAGAAAATCACACTGTTGAATCCATAAAAGAAATTTTAAATAATCATCCTGAAATAAAGTTTGCTTCATTTGTTGGAATAGATCTATCAGGTAATGATACTGATGAAAAAATACCTATTAAACTATTCTTAGATGACATAGAGGCATTCTTAAATGGTGTTGCTGTTCAAACAGATGGTTCATCTGTAGTATTGCCAGGAATTGCAACTTTAGACAATGCAAAAGTTGATATGGTTACAGATTTAGATTGTAAATGGTTTGTAGATTACAATTATGATTTTATAGATCCAGAAACAAACAAACCTGTTGGTACACTTAGAATCCCTTGCTTCTTATATCATAACAATGTTGCAGTTGATTCTAGACATATTCTTACTTCTTCTATTTCTACATTTAAAGAAACTCTTATGAACATTTTCACTAACCATCCTGAAACATTAAAGTCTTTTAATATAACAGCTAATGATATCCAAGATATAGTTATTACTTCTGCTACCGAATTAGAATTTTGGGTTAAAACTCCTAATAATATTGCTCATGTAGATGAATTATCAACATCTCAAGTTTTACACGAACATTATTGGACAAGAACAAAAGGTTCTGTAAGAACTGCTTTAGAAGAAACTCTTATCTTAATGGAAAAATACGGATTTGAGCCAGAAATGGGACATAAAGAAGTTGGTGGAGTAAAAGCTAAATTAAATACATCAGGTGAATTTGATCATGTTATGGAACAATTAGAAGTTGACTGGAAATTCTCTGATGCAGTACAAGCTGCAGATAATGAACTATTTGTAAGAATTCTTGTTCAAGAAACATTCAGAAGAAATGGCCTTGACGTAACATTTATGGCAAAACCAATTGAAAATGTTGCTGGTTCTGGAATGCATACTCACCTTGGAGTAAGCTTAAAATTAAAAGATGGAAAAAGAATAAATATATTTAATGGTCCAAAAGATCATTTTTTAAGCGTAATAGGTTATGGTGCTATTATGGGATTATTAAAAAATTATGAAGTAATTAATCCATTTGTATCATCAACTAATAACTCATTAAAAAGATTAAAACCTGGATTTGAAGCTCCAATATGTACAGTAACATCACTTGGATTATCTCCTGAAAACCCATCAAGAAATAGAACTGTTCTGGCTGGATTAATAAGAGATTTTAATTCTCCAATGGCTACAAGATTTGAACTTAGATCACCAAATCCACACTCAAATACTTATCTTGTTATGGCTGCATCTTACATGGGTATGCTTGATGGTATTGTATACGCAGCAGAAAATAATAAGACTGAAGATGAACTTTTAGCAGAATTATCAAAGAAGGCTGGAGAATCTGCTGATTATCTTGAAAAATCAAGAGCTTATAGAGCTGAAGATAATATATTTGAAGATTTCACTGAAGCTGAAAGAAATAAGTATTTTGGAAAAGCACCTGCAACTGTATACGAAAACTTATCACAATTAGAAAGCAATCCTTCAAAGCTAAAATGCCTAAAGAAAAATGATGTATTTACAGATTCAATAATAAACAGCTTTAAATTGGCATTTATCGAAAGATGGACAACAGAAATAACTCATAGAGTTATTAAAAATTATATGAATGAAATAAGATCATTCAAACCTATTCATTCAGTAGACAAAGCTTTAGATTTAGATATTTCTAATTGGACAAAAATTAATAATTTAAGAATGTATTTAATGAAAGATACTTATAATAGTAAAAGCTTATTCACAAAAATTTCTCAAGCTTTTGAAAATGAAGACTATGCAGATGCTTCAAGATTATACTTAGAATTAGAAGATAAAATGAGCGAATTAAGATCTTTATATTCAATATACGAGAAAAATCTTCTAGATATCTAACTTATTTTGAAAAAATATAGATTATTTTGTATAAATAATCTATATTTTTTTAGGATTTATACTATACTATTTACTTTTATATTATAATTAACACAAATAGTAATATAAGTCCAGGAGAGATATAGTAATATGAGATTAGTTCCTTTAGAATGTATTAGAGAAAATTCACTTCTAGGAAAAGATATATATGATTCAGATGGTCGAATTCTTCTAAGAGCTGGTGTTAAACTTACTGGTATAAGAATTAAAAGAATTAAAGAATTAAAGATATTTTCAGTATATGTTATAGATGAATATAGCTCTGCTGAAATTGAAGATATTATTAAATGTTTTACAACATCACGAACGTTTTGATGGGAAAGGTTATCCAAATACATTTGAGGGAAATGATATAAGCTATTTGGCTAGAATAGTGACTATTGTTGATGTTTACGATTCATTGACTTCTAACCGTCCATATAAAAAAGCAATGTTCCCTAGCGATGCATTAGAGTATTTAATGTCTAATGCCGGCACATTATTTGATTTTGATATGGTTAGTGTTTTCTGTAAAATAATAATTCCATATCCTCAAGGCACTATCGTAAACCTTAGCAACGGAGATATCGGTATAGTAGAAAAAACTTATCCAAATTTTCCTTTAAGACCTTTAGTTAAAATAGTAAAAAGTGAGATTTCATCTAATATAGGATCTAAAATAAATTTAATTAATAATCTTTCAATTGTAATTTCAAGTGTTCAATGTCAAATTTAAAACAAACTATTTTCTATCCGAAATAGCTTGTTTGTATTATGTATATAAAATTAATTTATTCTCGATTGTTTATTTACAAAAGGATTTAAATTGGCAAGTTCTTCTGCCTCTTTAAATGTTTTTGCTCTAAAAACTAATGTCCAGCCATTCTTGTCGTACTTTCCTGCACACATTATGTATTTATCCTCTTTCTTTTTGTAACTTTCTTGCTTATCTATAATTAAACTTCGAATACTATCTACATTTTTACAGTTTACTTTCACAAAAAAATTTCCTGACTGATTCACAATACACATCTCCTTAGCAAACATTTGTTCTTAAATTTATTATACAGAACATATGTTCACTTGTCAATGATTCATTTCATAATTAGTTAAAATATAGAAAAAACCCCATTAAAATATCTTTAACAGGGTTTCTAACTATACTATTTAGCTATATTAAATACTTCTAAATCTTTATTTTGATCTAATTTTTCTAATTCTACTTCAGCTATTGCTCTTAAAGTATCTAATGCTGTTATTACACCTAAGTTTCTTTCTACTGCAGCTCTTCTTATTAGGAAACCATCTCTATTTGAATCATTACCTTTAGTTGGTGTATTTACTACTAAATCAACTTCTCTATTTTTAATAATATCTAATATATTTGGTTCTTCTTCATTTATCTTTCTTACTTCTTCTACATCAATTCCAGCATCTTTTAATAATTTACAAGTTCCTGCTGTTGCCATGAATTTATATCCAACCTTAGATAATTGTTTTGCTATTTCTAAGAATTCTGGTTTGTCATGTTTATTTATTGTAGCAAGTATTTTTCCCTTTTCATTTGAAGGATACATATTAGCTGCTACAAATCCTTTGTATAAAGCTTCTTTAATATTTCTTCCTACCCCTAAAACTTCTCCTGTAGATCTCATTTCTGGTCCTAAACATACTTCTACATTAGGAAGCTTTTGAGTTGAGAATACTGGAACCTTTACTGAAACTAATTCTGGTTCTGGATAAACATCTATTCCATACCCTAAATCTTTTAATTTTGATCCAAGCATTACCTGAGTAGCTAAATCAACTATAGGAACTCCACTTACTTTGCTTATATATGGAACAGTTCTTGATGCTCTTGGGTTAACTTCAATTACATATAAGTTTCCTTCAAATTCTATGAATTGAATATTTATCATACCTTTAATTCCAATTTCTAAAGCAAGCTTCTTAGTAAATTCTAATATCTTTTCTTTTATATTTTTACTTATATTTTGACTTGGATACATAGTAACACTATCCCCAGAATGAACTCCAGCTCTTTCTAAGTGTTCCATGATACCAGGTATTAATACATCTTCTCCATCTGAAATTGCATCTACTTCAATTTCTCTTCCCATTAAGTATTTATCAATAAGTATTGGGTTCTTCTTATCCTTAGCGAAAGCATTTTCTAAGTAGAATGCTAATTCTTCTTCATCATGAGTAATTTCCATACCCTGACCACCAATTACATACGAAGGTCTAACTAATACTGGATATCCTAATCTATTTGCTTCTTCAATTCCTTCTTCTAGAGACCAGATTCCTTTACCTTTTGGTCTAGCTATTCCTAACTTTTCTAGAAGTTCATCAAACTTTTCTCTATCTTCAGCCATATCGATTTGTTCTGCTGTTGTTCCTAGTGTTGGAATCTTCTTTTCACTTAAGAAGTTAGCAAGTTTGATTGCTGTTTGGCCACCAAATTGAAGGATAACTCCATCTGGATTTTCTTTTTCGATTATGCTTAAAACATCTTCTTCAGTTAATGGTTCAAAGTATAATTTATCTGATACATCAAAGTCTGTACTAACTGTTTCTGGATTGTTATTAACTATTATAGTTTCAATTCCTAATTTCTTTAACGCTTTTACACAGTGAACTGAAGCATAGTCAAATTCGATTCCTTGACCGATTCTTATTGGACCTGAACCTATAACTACAACCTTCTTATTATTTGATACTTCAACTTCATCATATTGTTCATAAGTTGAATAATAGTATGGTGATAATGCTTCAAATTCTCCACCACATGTATCAACCATCTTATATGAAGGTTTTATATTCCAAATGTCTCTTAATCTATAAACATCATCAGGGCTTACTTTAAGCATATCTGCTATAGCCTTATCAGAAAATCCTTTTTTCTTTAAGTTGTATAACCATTCTTTATCTAAATCTTCTATCTTACTTAATTTTAGTCTTTGTTCTTCTTCAACTATCCATTTAATTTTTTCTAAGAAGAATTTATCTATTCCTGTAATTTTATTTATTTTATCTATTCTGTAATCACGTCTTAGCATTTCAGCTAAAGCAAACATTCTTTCATCATCTGGTTTCATAACTAATTCTTTTAATTCAGCCATGCTGTATTCTTTGAATTTATTATGATCTAAAGAATATTTTCCGATCTCTAAACTTCTTATTCCTTTTAAGAATGCTTGTTCAAAGTTAGCTCCGATAGCCATAACTTCTCCAGTTGCCATCATCTTTGTTCCTAATTCTCTATCTGCGCCAAAGAATTTATCGAAAGGCCATTTTGGTATTTTAGCAACTACGTAGTCTAATGTTGGTTCAAAGCATGCATAAGTCTTTTGAGTTACTGCATTCTTAATTTCATCTAAACCATATCCAAGTGCAATCTTAGTAGCTAATTTGGCTATTGGATATCCTGTAGCCTTTGATGCTAATGCTGAACTTCTTGAAACTCTAGGGTTAATTTCAATAACTGCATATTCAAAAGTATTTGGATTTAATGAAAATTGTACGTTACATCCGCCTTCAATTCCTACAGCATTGATTATATTAATTGATGCTGTTCTAAGCATTTGATATTCTTTATCTGATAAAGTCTGTGATGGTGCAACTACTATACTATCTCCTGTATGTATACCTACTGGATCAATGTTTTCCATATTACATACTGTAATACAGTTTCCATAAGAATCTCTCATCACTTCGTATTCTATTTCTTTCCAGCCCTTAACTGATTTTTCAAGTAAAACTTGACCTATTGTACTTAATTGAAGTCCTGATTCTAAGATAGTTCTTAATTCTTCTTCATTTTCAGCGATTCCTCCGCCTGATCCTCCAAGAGTATATGCAGGTCTTACTATAACTGGATATCCTATTTTATTAGCAAATTCTATACCTGATTTTAAATCAGTTACTATTTCACTCTTTATAACAGGTTCCCCAATTCTATTCATCATATCTCTGAAAAGCTCTCTATCTTCACCTTCTTTGATAGATTTAATAGATGTACCTATTACTTTAACATTATATTTATCTAATATTCCAGCATCATATAATTCTACTGCAAGGTTAAGTCCTGTTTGTCCACCCATTCCAGCAAGTAAACTATCTGGTCTTTCTTCAGCTATTACTTTTTCAACAAATTCTAATGTTAATGGTTCTAAATAAACCTTATCTGCAACTTCTTTATCTGTCATGATTGTAGCTGGATTTGAGTTAACTAATATAACTTCAATTCCTTCAGATTTTAAAGCTTCACAAGCTTGTGTTCCAGAATAATCAAACTCTGCAGCCTGACCTATTACTATTGGACCTGATCCTATAACTAAAACTTTTTTGATATTCTTATTTAATGGCATTTCCGTAACCTCCTAAAGTGCATACTCTAAAAATTTATCAAATATATATTCACTATCCTTAGGACCTGCACTTGCCTCAGGATGGAATTGAACTGAATATATAGGTAAATCTTTATGCTTCATACCTTCAACTGTTCCATCATTTATATTTACATGTGTTACTTCCATATTATCTGGTAATGTTTCTACAACATATCCATGATTTTGAGAAGTAATATGAACTATATTAGCTTCTAAATCTTTAACAGGATGATTGCATCCTCTATGTCCAAATTTAAGCTTTGTAGTTTTTCCACCTAAAGCTAAAGCTAATAATTGATGACCTAAACAGATTCCTGTTATTGGAGTTTTACCAACCATCTTTTTAATATTTTCTATAACAAAATCTAAATCTTCTGGATCTCCAGGTCCATTCGATAAGAATACTAAATCTGGATTAACACTAAGAACTTCTTCAGCTGTTGCCGTTGCTGGAAATACAGTTAATCTGCATCCTCTCTTTTGAAAGTTTCTTATTATATTTGTCTTTATTCCAAAATCCATTATTGCAACATGTTTTCCTGCTCCATCAATAGTATAGGATTCCTTTGTAGTTACATTTTTAACTGCTTCTGTATTAGAAAATAAATTTAACTTTTCTTTTACTTCATCTTCCTCTAAATCTTCTAAAGTTATTATCCCCCTCATAGTTCCGTTATTTCTTAAAACTTTAGTTAATGCTCTAGTATCTATTCCTTCAATCCCCATTACTTTTCCTTGTTTTAAGAAATCTTCTAATTCTAATTCACATCTGAAGTTACTTGGTAAGCTACATTTTTCTCTTACAACAAATCCTCTTACCTTTACTCCATCTGATTCCATATCTTCAAGATTAATTCCATAGTTCCCTATTAAAGGATAAGTCATAGTTACTATTTGACCATAATACGATGGATCTGTGAGCACTTCTTGATATCCTGTCATACCAGTTGTAAATACTACTTCTCCAACACTTTCTTTTAGGTAACCAAAAGCTTTACCTTCAAAAACCATACCATTTTCTAATATAAGTTTTGCTTTCATGTGCAAGCCTCCTACAATTATTTATTGCTAAAACTACACCTTATGAAATCAGTATATATAAAAAACAGGATAACAAAGAAACTACAGTAAACTGCGCTCTTCACTATCCTGTGCTGTATATTATATAAATTTGACTTCAAAAAATAAGCTATGAAATTCACCTTTGAATTTATAAATATCATAGTTATAATCCCTTTTTGGCCTCACAGGACCAAGTTAAAGTGCATCTTAACTTTATATTAATTTTTCTCTTTTACTAATTCTAGTAAAATTAACACCCCATGTCAAGATTAATAAGGATAGTTTATATGATAATATAGTAAATAATTCTTTTACTTTTTATAGAATTCACTTTTTACTTATATATTTTAACGTATTTAGAATATTATATAAAGTATATTTATTCATTAAAAGGTATATTTATTCACCCTGAAATTTAAACCTTTTTATATTTTACTTTTCTTAATATTAATATAGATAACTAAGTTATATTTTGTTTTTTTATAAAATAATACTATAATCTATAAAAATACAGGGATATATAATTTAATAAAAAAATACCTTAGTTTTTACTAAGGCATTTTTTATTATGTACCACTTAAATATATAGTTTATTAAAATTGTTTAATTATATGTTCTGCAGTATTTACATTAGTTGCTACTGCTGTTTTATGTACATCACATACTCTTAACAATGCAGATACATCTGGTTCATGAGGTTGTGCTGTAAGTGGATCTCTAAAAAATATAACTAATCCAACTTTATTTTCTGCTATACGGCTTCCTATTTGCTGGTCACCACCATAAGGTCCTCCTAAATAGCACTTAACCTCTAAACCAGTAGCTTCTGCAACTAGTCTTCCAGTTTCACCAGTAGCTATTAGTTCATATTTGGCTAAAGTATCTTTATGCTTTTTAGCAAACTCAATCATTTCTGTTTTTTTCTCATCATGTGCAATTAACGCTATTTTCATATTAATCTCCTCTATGTTTACACAATTAATAATATACTCATATAGAATTATACTATATCTGAATATATTATTAAAACATTTTCATAGTTCCAAATAAAGGCATATAATATAATTATTCATTATACGTACTGAATAATCAAAAATATTTCTATTAAATAGCTTAATACTTTACTAAAAATAAAATATATGGTACAAAAAAGTACCATATATTTTTTTACCTTACCTGTCCATTACCATAAATAATATATTTTGTTGTTGTTAATTCTTTAAGTCCCATAGGTCCTCTTGCATGTAGCTTTTGTGTACTTATTCCTATTTCAGCACCAAATCCAAATTCTCCACCATCAGTAAATCTTGTTGATGCATTTATATAAACCGCTGCTGCATCAACTCTTTGAAGAAACTTTTGAGAATTCTTATAACTTTCAGTTACTATAGCTTCAGAATGCCCAGTCCCATATTTATTTATATGAGAAATGGCTTCATCAACATCTTTTACTATTTTTACAGCCATAATATAATCTAAATATTCTTTTCCCCAGTCATCAGCATTTGCTTTTTCAATATCATTTATTATAGCTTGTGACTTTTCATCACCTCTTAGCACTACCCCGTTTTCTCTTAAAGCTTTAACCACAATTGGCAAAAATTCTTCTGCTATCTTTTCATTTACTAATAATTTTTCTGCTGCATTACATACAGAAGGTCTTGAAGCTTTAGCATTTACTACTATATTTTTAGCCATATTAAAATCGCAGTTTTCATCAATATAAATATGACAGTTACCAGTTCCCGTTTCTATTACTGGTACAGTAGCATTTTTCACTACTGATTGAATTAATCCTGCACCACCTCTTGGTATAAGAACATCAATATATTCATTCATCTTCATCATTTCTGTAGCAGTTTCTCTACTTGTATCTTCTACTAATTGTACACTATATTTAGGTAATCCAGCTTTTTCAATTCCCTTAATTAATGCACTTACAATAGCTTTATTAGAGTTAATTGCATCACTGCCTCCTCTTAAAATAACAGCATTTCCAGTCTTTAAGCAAAGTCCTGCTGCATCACACGTTACATTAGGTCTTGCTTCATAAATTATTCCAATAACTCCAATTGGTACTCTCTTTTGTCCTATTTGTAATCCATTTGGTCGTTCCCACATAGCAATTACTTCACCTACTGGATCTTGAAGTTTAACTATATCTTTTAATCCATCTGCCATAGCATTTATTCTATCTTCATTTAATAATAGCCTATCAAGCATAGCATCCGATATTCCTTTTTCCTTGGCATTTTTTAAATCTATTTTATTTGCTTCTATAATGCTATCTTTAGATACTAATAGCTCTTCAGCCATACACATTAATGCGTCATTCTTTTCTCCGACTGTAGCTACTCCTAAATCATAAGATGCTCCTTTAGCCTTTTGCCCCATTAATTCTAATTCGCTCATAATATTGCCCCCTTATAATTGTGAAACAAACAATGTTCCTATATTTTCTCCATTTAAAATTTCTCTTATTATATATGGTTCACTTCCATTAGCTAAAATCATATCTACACCTGCTGCTGTAGCTGTTTTAGCTGCTGCAAGCTTTGTAATCATCCCACCAGTTCCTAAGTTAGAGCCTGCACCACCTGCACATTCTTCTAATTCTGGTGTTATTTCTGTAACAACACTTAATAACTTTGCATCATCATTGCTTCTTGGATCTGAATCATAGAATCCATCTATATCTGATAATATTATTAATAAATCAGCATTTATTAATGAAGCTACTATTGCTGATAAATTATCATTATCACCAAATCTAACTATATTCTCAATTTCATCTATAGAAACAGTATCATTTTCATTTACGATAGGTATAATTTTATTTTCTAATAAAGTTTCAAATGTATTACATACATTGTTTCTAATATGGTCATCTTCTATAACATCTCTTGTAAGTAATACCTGACCAACAATATGGCTGTATTCTCCAAATAACTTACTATATATGTGCATTAATTCACATTGTCCTACAGCTGCTACTGCTTGTTTTTCTCTTATACTTGAGGGTTTTTCTTTTAACTTCATCTTATTTACACCAACACCTATTGCACCTGAAGATACTAAAGTTACTTCTTTTCCTGCATTAACTATATCAGATAATATTCTTGTTAACTTTTCAATTCTTCCTAAATTTATATTTCCATTATCATAAGTTAATGTTGATGTTCCTACCTTAACAACTATTCTTTTGGCTTCTTTTATCCTTTCGCGAAAGCTCATTGTATTAATCCCCCTACAAGTTTATATTTTCTATGTTTTTATCTTACTATACCTAATTTCTCATATCAAGTTTGATAAATTTGAGTAAACTCTCCATATCGCATCTTTAGACTATATTCTTTCAAAAATACCTAGTTAATTATTGGTTTTTTTTATATTAATGAATAAATATTAAAATCTCTCTAAAAATAATACTATCTTTTTTTATTTTTATGTATTAAAATAATATTTACTTGCATATTTATAAGGAAAAAGGTGATAAAAATTAATAAAAATTCAAAATTAAATTTTAAATTATCTTCATTTTTAAAATTTATTATCCCATCACTACTAGGAATACTTTTATTTATGACACCTATTAAAATTGAGGGAAAGTTTACTATTCCAATAGCTTTCTTATCTAATTTTTTAGTTACTAGTGTTGGGGATACACTTCCTCTTATTGCTATAATACTTATTTGTATTTCTGCAATTGGAAGTATACTTATTAAAATATTTAAAACTAAAAATAAAACATTAAACTCATTTTTTAATGTAACTCCCGTATGGATGGTAGGACGTATAATTGGTGCAATTATTTCCATTCTAACTTATTTTACTTTGGGGCCTGAGTTTATATGGTCAGATAGTACAGGTGGAACAGTTTTATTCAGTCTTATTCCATTACTTGTTTCAGTATTTTTATTTGCTGGTATATTATTACCATTATTACTTAACTATGGATTATTAGAATTTGTAGGTGCATTATTTACAAAAATAATGAGACCTTTATTTGACCTTCCTGGAAGATCATCAATTGACTGTATCACTTCATGGCTTGGTGATGGTACTATAGGTATATTATTAACTGGAAAGCAATATGAAGATGGCTTTTATACTCAAAAGGAAGCTGCTATAGTAGGTACATCCTTTTCAGCTGTTTCAATTACATTCAGCTTAATGGTTATTACTCAAGTAGGACTTAGTGATATGTTTGTACCATTTTATTTAACAGTTACATTTGCAGGTATAGTTGCTGCTATTATTACGCCAAGAATACCTCCTTTATCAAGAAAGCCTAATACATATATAGATGGAAGTGCACCAAGAAAAGATGCTGAAACTACTCCTGAAGGTTATACACATTTAACTTATGGTTTAGAAAAAGCAATGATAAAGGCTGAAGAGAATTTTAGTGTAAAACAATTCTTTATTGATGGAATAAAAAATGTAATTGAAATGTGGCTTGGAGTGTTGCCTATAGTTATGGCTATGGGTGGAATTGCTCTAATGATTGCAGAGTATACTCCTGTATTCCAAATACTTGGAACACCATTTATTCCATTATTAAAACTTCTTAGAGTTCCTGAAGCCGCTGCCGCTTCTCAAACAATGATAGTAGGATTTGCAGATATGTTTATTCCTTCTGTTTTAGCTACTAATATTTCAAGTGCAATGACTCGTTTTATAGTTGCATGCGTATCAGTAACTCAGTTAATATACATGTCTGAAGTTGGAGGATTATTGATAGGTTCAAAGATACCTGTTAATTTGAAAGATTTAATATTAATCTTCCTTGAAAGAACTATAGTTACACTTCCAATTATAGTTTTATGTGCAAATATAATTTTTTAAATAAACATAAATAAAAAAATCTACTCAATTTCTATTGGGCAGATTTTTTTATTTACAAATTTTATTTAATACACAATAAATATCTATTATAGTATATAAAAAAATACACATATAAAATGACATAATGTTCCTGCTAGTATAAATAAGTGAAATATTTCGTGTGTACCAAATATTCCTATTTTAATCTTATCCTTTTTTAATGCATATATTACTCCACCAATTGTATACATTAATCCGCCTGTAATAAGCCATATTAATCCAGCTGTAGATAAAACTTGAGCCATTGGATATATTACAAATATAGCAAACCATCCTATTCCTATATACATAACACTACTTAACCATCTAGGGCATGTTACCCAACATATTTTAAATATTATCCCTAATAATGCACAAACTGTTACTGCTAGAAATAAACTCAATCCTATCTGTCCATGTAAAGCAATTAAACAAAATGGAGCATAAGACCCAGCAATTAATATAAATATCATAGAATGGTCTAATCTTTTTAATGCTTTTATCACTTTGTTATTGCCAATTACTGAATGATAAGCTGTGGATGCACTATATAAAAGTATCATGCTTATACCAAAAAATAAAACAGATAAAAATGTAGTAATTGATGTTCCCTTAACATATGACTTAATAATCATTGCTATTAATGCAAATATTGATAATATAGCACCGACAAAATGAGTTAAGCTATTAACTGGTTCCCTTAAATATTTCTCCATTATAATTACCTCCATTTAATTTATGTAGTTTTCAAAACTACATCTTATCATTTATTAAATTATTCCACCTATTTACAAATATATCAATATCCATTTATAGTTATTTACACTATTTATTATTAATTTTCATGTAAATACTTGAAATATCTCCCTGTTTCCATTAATATTGTAGTTATAATACAATACGTAGTTTTTATTACTATGTAAGGAGTGAATAGAATTATGAAAGATTTTAATATTGATCAATTTATAAAATTACAAAAGTCATCTAACAACATAAACTTAGATGATTTTCCTGAAATAGATCTATATATGGATCAAGTCATGCAGCTATTTGAAAGTAAATTAAACTATACAAAAAGAAATGACGATGATAAAGTTCTAACAAAAACAATGATTAATAATTATGCTAAGGCAAATCTTTTAATGAAAATAAAAAATAAAAAGTATACAAAAGATCACCTTATCTTAATGGGATTAATATATAACCTAAAAGGTGGATTATCGTTAACTGATATAAAAACTATGTTTACACCAATTATTGAAGCCTTCGATAAAAATGAAGACTATCCTTTATATGATGTGTACCAGTCATTCTTGGATGCATATGATTTTAATCTAGATGACTTAAATAACTCATCACATAAAATATCTGAAAACATAAAAAAATTAGTAGATTCAAATGAATCTTTAAACGATTTTGAGGAAAAATTCTTATTAGTATGTGCTTTTATTAGTATGAGCAATTTATACAGACGTATGTCTGAAAAATTAATCGATGAGTATTTTTCACCTTCTAAGGAGGATAAATAAATGAAAACTTCTAATGATTTAAAAAGTGAGCTCAAATCCATAAATGGAAAAAGCTATGGAGCTTATAAGAGCTTATCTGATAAATTTAAATTTAAAGACTATATTTTAAGTATAGACCATGTACAAGGAGATCCCTTTGCTTCTCCCTCTAAGGTAAGAGTAATTATGGATCAAAAAGTATCTAAATTCCCCCAAAATTTATTTGATACCTCTTACAAAAAAATAGCTCTTGAAGATTATCTAATACGTTTATTTCATTCGAATATAAACAAATATAGCTCAAGAGTATTTGGTTCAGGAAAAAGTGGACTTATTTCTATAAGTAAATGTGGTCAAGAAATTATTGAAAGAACAGCTATAATAATTTCAGATGAAAAAATTGAAGTAAGATTTGAAATAGGATTCCCAGCTAGAGGTAGAAGTGTTCTTTCAAATGAATTAGAAAAAATTTTATTTAATTTCTTACCTCAAATTATAGATAATACTTTAAAGTACGAAAATTTAAATAGAAGTAATATTCAAAAAAGAATTGAACTTAGTGAAGACCAATATTATATAAGATGTTGTCTTAAAGAATTAAATATTGTGGCATTTATTGCTAATGGTTCAATTCTTCCAAGAGAAAGTGGCGTTTCAAATAGACCATTAAAGAATGGTACTCCTTTTATATCTCCTAAATCACTTGAAGTAGAATTGAATTTACCTAATAAGGGAAAAATTAAAGGTATGGGAATACAAAAGGGTATTACACTTATAGTAGGTGGCGGATATCACGGAAAATCAACTTTATTAAAAGCTCTTGAACTTGGTGTGTATAATCATATAGAAGGTGATGGACGTGAGTACGTAATTACTGACTCAAGTGCATTGAAGGTCAGAGCTGAAGATGGAAGATTTATCAAAAATACTGATATATCATTATTTATAAATAACCTTCCTAATGGAAAAGATACAAAAAAATTCTGTAGCGACAATGCTAGTGGAAGTACATCTCAAGCAGCTAATATAATTGAGGGAATAGAAAGTAATACAAAAGTATTTCTAGTAGATGAGGATACATCTGCAACTAATTTTATGATTAGAGATGATATAATGCAGAAACTTGTAAGTAAAGAACAAGAACCAATTACCCCATTTATAGAAGTAGCAAAAGCCCTTTATGATAAACTTGGAATTTCAACTATTTTAGTAGTTGGAAGTTCAGGTGACTATTTTGATATAGCTCATAAAGTAATACAAATGGATTCATATGAACCAAAAGATGTTACAGAACAAGCCAAATCATTAAGTCGGGGAGTTGTACTAGATAGAATAAATAATTCTAGTTTAAATCTTTCTATTAATTTTGATAGAAAAATAAAAAAAAGTTCTATTGAAAAAGGTCCTAAAGGTGTGAAGATAAAAACTTTAAGTAAAGATGGCCTTTCAATAAATAAAGAAACTATAGAACTTAGATGTGTAGAGCAAATAGCAGACCCTGAGCAGGTTTCTTCTTTAGGATATATAATGAAATATGCTGAAGATAATATAATAAATAATTCAAAAACATTACAAGAAATTGTAATGGAAATTAAAGATTCTATTTCTAAAAAAGGACTTATTTCTATGAGTCCAGTAAACTATGGACTTGGATGCCTTGCTATGCCTAGAGAACAAGAAATAGTTGCATGCTTTAATAGATATAGAAATTTAAAAATGTAAACTCTAACAATATTTTAAAATGCAATTTCAATAGATTGTATGATATAATAAGCAACATAACGTTAAATTTGCTTAATATATACATAAATAAGTTATATTTTTAAATTTAAGGCTCTTAAGCCCTATTATTTAAAATAATCATAGATTTATGTATTAAAAATATTACATATTTAGAAATGAGGTAGAAATATATTGATAAACGTTTCAAATGTTAGTTTAAGATTCGGTGGCCGTAAACTATTTGAGGATGTAAATATAAAGTTCACTGCTGGTAACTGTTATGGTGTTATCGGTGCAAATGGAGCTGGTAAATCAACATTCCTTAAAATATTATCTGGCGATGTAGAACCTAATACTGGTGAAGTAATTATTGCTCCTAACGTAAGAATGTCAGTTTTAGAACAAGATCACTATAAATATGATGAATTCCAAGTTCTTGAAACTGTAATCATGGGTAATAAAAGATTATATGAAATAATGAAAGAAAAAGATGAAATATATGCTAAACCTGATTTTTCTGATGAAGATGGTATAAGAGCTTCTGAACTTGAAGGTGAATTTGCAGAACTTAATGGTTGGGAAGCAGAATCAGAAGCTTCGACAATATTACAAGGTTTAGGAATAGGTACTGACTATCATTTTAAAATGATGTCTGAATTAAAGGAAGCTGAAAAAGTTAAAGTTCTTTTAGCTCAAGCTTTATTCGGTAACCCAGGAATCCTTATCCTAGACGAACCTACTAACGGTCTTGACTTAAAGGCTGTTAACTGGTTAGAAGATTTCCTTGGTGATTTTGAAGGAACTGTTATAGTTGTATCCCATGACAGACACTTCTTAAACTCAGTATGTACTCAAATGGCTGATGTTGACTTTGGAAAGATAAAACTTTATGTTGGTAACTATGATTTCTGGTATGAATCAAGCCAATTAGCTCTTCAAATGGCTAAAGACCAAAATAAGAAGAAAGAAGAAAAGATTAAGGAACTTCAAGACTTTATCGCAAGATTCAGTGCGAATGCTTCTAAATCAAAACAAGCTACTTCTAGAAAGAAATTATTAGAAAAAATCACTTTAGATGATATCCAACCATCAAGCAGAAGATATCCATTCGTTGGATTCAAACCTGAAAGAGAAGTTGGTAATGATATATTAACAGTTAAAGATTTATCTAAGACTGTAGATGGTGTTAAAGTATTAGACAATGTTAACTTCATGGTTAATAAAGGTGATAAGATTGCCCTAATCGGTAACGAAATTGCTGTAACTACTTTATTCAAAATATTAGCTGGTGAAATGGAACCAGATAGTGGTGAATATAAATGGGGAATAACTATTACTAATGCTTACTTCCCAACAGATAACACTGAATACTTCGAAAACTGTCACCTTTCATTAGTTGACTGGTTAAGACAATACTCAGATGAAAAATCTGAAAGCTACATCAGAGGCTTCTTAGGAAGAATGTTATTCTCTGGAGAAGAAGCATTGAAAGAAGCTAATGTACTTTCAGGGGGAGAAAAAGTTAGATGTATGTTATCTAAGATGATGCTTTCTAATGCAAATGTATTAATGTTAGATCAACCTACTAATCACCTTGATCTTGAATCTATCACAGCTGTAAATAACGGCTTAAAAGATTACAACAGCAATATTATATTCGCTTCTCATGACCATCAATTCGTTCAAACTATAGCTAACAGAATTATCGATATTAAAGATGATGGAACTATAGTAGATAGAACTATGACATTTGATGAATACTTAGAATTTGCAAATAAAAATTAATTGTATGAGATATAGCTCTTATGGGCTATATCTTTTTTATTATAAACATTAAATAATAACAGATAAAAATAAGCTATATCTAAATAATTTTAAATTATTTAGATATAGCTTGTCTTTAAATTAACTATTTCTATTTAGTATATTTTATGTGTAATAATTCATGAGCCTTTCCATGTCCTGGTACACCCATATAAGTATCATACATTTTTAATATTGCTGTATTTTTATGAGATTTTCTCTTAGTTGCATTTTTATCTTGATTATATAATACAGAAGCTCTTACTGTTTTAATATTAACTTTTTCTCTTTCTTTAGAGTTTACATGTGGTTGCCCACCACCATTTACACATCCACCTTCACAAGCCATAACTTCAATAAAGTGGTATTGTTTTTCATTTAATCTACCACTCTTTAAGAATTCAGTTAAGTTTTTAGAGCCATTAATAACTGCGATATTGTAGTTTTCTCCACCAATTTCAACAGTTGCTTCTTTAATTCCTTCTAATCCTCTTACTTGTGTATATTCAACATATTCTAAATCTTTATCTTCTATAAAATCTTTTGCTGTTCTAAGTGCAGCTTCCATAACTCCACCTGTAGCACCAAATATAACAGCAGCACCAGTATATTCACCCATAGCTAGATCAGCTTGTTCATCTTCTAAGTCTGCAAATTTAATCTTAGCATCCTTTATCATCTTAGCCAGTTCTCTTGTAGTTAGTACAGCATCAATATTTCTCAAACCTTCAAATTCCATTTCTGGTCTATCAGCTTCAAACTTTTTAGCAGTACAAGGCATTATCGTAACTGTGAACACATCCTGTGGATTTAATCCAGATATATGTGGATAATATGTCTTACTAGCTGTCCCAAATATTTGTTGAGGAGACTTAGCTGAGGATAAATTATTCAAAAATTGTGGATAATAGTTTTCAACTTGCCTAATCCATCCTGGACAGCATGATGTAAACATTGGGAATGGTCCATTTTCCTTAATCCTTTCTATAAACTCAGTTGCTTCTTCCATTATTGTCATATCAGCTCCAAAGTTTATATCAAATACTTTATTAAATCCTAATTGTCTCAATGAAGCATATAATTTTCCAGTTACATCTACTCCATATCCCATTTTAAACAACTCACCCATAGCTGCTCTAACTGCTGGTGCCATAGCAACTATAACATGTTTATCTGTATCTTCTAAAGCCTCTTTAACTCTTTCAATATGAGACTTTTCTTTTAAAGCTCCAACTGGACATACAGCAACACATTGTCCACATAGTAAACAGTTTGTTTCATCAAAACATTTATCTTCTATAGCTTGCACTTTTCTTTCTGAACCCTTACCTGCAATTTCTATATTACCTGTACCAGTTTTTGTTTTACAAGCAGCAACACATCTTCCACATAATACACATTTAGCTCTATCAATTACTATTGATTTACTTCTTTCATCAACATATTCAGTCTTATCTGCAACAACAAAAGGTATATTAGCTTTAGCTTTTGATTTAATAACTAATTTTAAAAATTCACAATTTTCTCTTCTTGGGCAAAGTCCACATTTAAATTCATGCTTATCTAATAAAGATGCTACTCTCATTTTAACTCTTTCCTGAGTTTTCTCAGTATTAGTTCTAACAACCATACCTTCTTCAACCTTAGTTAAACATGCAAGTGCCAAGTTATTTTTTCCTTCTATTTCAACAGCACAAACACCACATTTCCCCACATTTGAACATTCTTTTAAATAACATAATGAAGGCACATCTATACCATTTTCTAATGCAGCATTAATAATAGTTTTTCCTTCTTCAACTTGGATATTTTTGTCGTCGATTATTAAATTTATCATCAGCTAAAATCCCCCATATACTACTTTTTTATATTTATGTAACAACATTATATATTTTAACACAACAACCAACCCAATATATACACTTTTTCATATTTTTTGAAAATAAATATTTAATATATTGGGTATTTACTAATGTTATTCAATAAATTTTTATATCCCCTTTTTTATTTCATTTCTATTCCTAATCCTTTTAATGTGAACTTTACTGTAGATTCTATAATTTTTTCAAGTTCAACCTTATCAATATGAATTGATTCATAAACAGCTGCACTACACAATGTCCCAAAGAATTCATATGACATAAATTCTGAATCACCCTGCTCTATTTCATTCATTTCCATTGCTTTCTTTATATTTACTTCTATTTCTTTTATATAATTTCTTATTTTTTCACGTAACTCATCTTGTCTTTTTTCATGTCCCCATAACTGACTCATAACAACTTTAAAGAAATCTGTGTATCCATAAAAAAAACTAAGCTGAGTTCTACTTATTTTTATTAATTTATCTATAGGATTAATATCCTGTTTTTGAATATCCATAACTTGATTTTGAAGTATTTGAATTCCCTCTTCAACTATAAAGTTAAATATTTCTTCTTTACTTACAAAATGATAATATAATGTTCCTTTAGCTAAACCTGCATTTGCAGCTATATCATCCATAGTTGCTCCTCTATATCCTGATTCAGAAAAAATCTTAATTGCAGATTCAAATATTAATTTTTTTGTCTTATTCACATTTATCTCCTCATTTTCTATAGTATATTTCCCTAGCCTATTAGTAATATTATACCATTTAGCATAAAAGTTAACCATCTTTCTATACGAAATAGTCTAATTTTTTGAAATTTAAAGTATGTATGATAGAATTAATGTAAATTATATATTTATATGTTAACTATAAATATACTTTTTGAGAATTTTAATAAAAACGTTATTTAAGAAAGGGAGGATACTTGCTTTAACTAATATTTAGGATTAAGCAAAAGCATATATGATTCAAGTATATAATAGAAAAACCAAATCCTACGAAACTGAGCTTGTTGCAGGAAAAAAATATATTGAATGGACATATGAGTCACCTATGGGGAAAGGTATTACTGAGCTGATTGCTAAAAGAAAAGTTTTTTCAAAAATTTACGGTAAATATTGCGATACAAAATTAAGCTCAAAAAAAATATCATCCTTTGTTGAAGAATTCAATATTGATATGAATCTTTCTCAAAAAAAAATTGAAGACTTTACTTCTTTTAATGACTTTTTTACTAGAGAATTAACTTCTGATGCAAGACCAATAACTAATGATCCAAACACACTAATTTCACCTGGAGATGGTAGACTAAGTGCTTATGAAAATATAAATTTAAATAGTCTTGTTCAAGTAAAAGGACTTACTTATAGCCTTCGTGAACTAATTAAAGATGATTCTATTGCATCAAAGTACGAAAATGGTATATGTTTAATATTACGATTATGCCCAACTGATTACCATCGTTTCCACTTCGTTGATTCCGGTGTAATTGGTCCTAACCACAAAATAAAAGGATCTTACTATTCAGTTAATCCTATTGCATTAAAAAATATTCCTAAACTTTTCTGTGAGAACAAAAGAGAATGGTCTATTCTAAAGTCTGATAATTTTGGAGATATTTTAACTATAGAAGTAGGAGCTACATGTGTTGGTTCTATCATACAAACTTATTCGCCAAATTCTCGTGTAAATAGAGGTGATGAAAAAGGATACTTCAAATTTGGAGGGTCAACAACTATATTATTCCTGGAAAAAGGTAAAGTTAAAATTGATGAAGATATTATACATCAAACACAACTTGGATTTGAATGCGCTGTTAAGATGGGAGAACATATAGGACATAAATAGCTAAAAAAAATGAGTTTATCAAGTTTTGATAAACTCATTTTTTATTAATTACCCTTGTCAATTCCTCTTTGAAATTATCTATATCTTTATCTAAAACTATTAAATTTATATCCATAGCCTTGGCTCTTTCAGCTACACATTCTTTTAATGGTTTTTTAGTAGCAACAAGTATCTTTTTTACTGTATTTCCACCAATCCTCTTACTATATACATCAAGTTCATTTAATGCATTCTCATCATATTTTTGACTATCTTTACATGATATACATATTAATATTGAGTCTTTTACAGCGACTACATCAAGTTCATTTCGTATTTTTTGGTGACCTTCATTCCACATAAATACTACTCCACTTTTTGCTTCATCAACTTCAGTAATTTCCTTGATAACTATATTAGTAAGTACTTCAAGCCACGTTCCACTTTTAAATATAAAACTTTTTACATAGTTCTTAATAAATATAACTTTAATGGTATTTTCAATTTGATTATATTTAATACAATCTATACCCTTTAAATAATTTAATGATTTTATCAGAACTGTTAACTCACGGTCAGTTATATTTTCTAAATTTATTATTATAGTTTTTGGATTCATTGGATCGTGTACAAAAATATTTCCATCATACAATTTAGATTTATATTTATACCACAACTCTAAGTTTCTATAGATATTCTTAGTTATTTCAATAATTTCTTTTTTCTCGCTTAATTCTGAAGAATCCATAACTACATCAGCTCCAGAAAGATTAATAAGATCATCTATCATAATATCCTTAAATTCTTCTTCACTTACATTTATATTTTCACCTAAGCTATACCATTTTTTATTAAGAACATCAACATAAATTATCTTAAAATGTAACTTTATAGCTTGATTTAAAAGTATAAGACTATTAATTCTTTTACCACCAGTAATATTAATAACAGAGTTTTCTAAATGTATTGAATATATTATTCTATTTATAGCTTCAATATCTCCAGTCTTTATTACATAAGATTCAAATTTTATATTTTTAAAATTATCTGCGTAATATTGAAAAACTTTTTTATATACCTCTGAAAACTCTTCATCAATAATAAAAATAACTCTATCTGGTTTTAATTTATCTATAGTTAATAAGGCAGCTTCATTATGAATATCAAATAAATTTACCAATATACTTACATCCATAGATATTATACTCCACTAATCTATATTATTATTTCTGTGTTTAACTTAACCTACTGATAAATAAATATACGCTAAAAACTTTTTTAATTATACATCAAAGCTTTTTTAACCAAAAAATATATTTAAAGGTATTATTTTAAAAATTGAAGATAACAAAAAATGACTTAATCTTAAGATTAAGTCATTTTCATAAACTGGCAGAGCGTGAAGGAATCGAACCCTCAATGTACCGTCCGTAGCGGTAAGTTATATCCGTTTAACTAACGCTCCATATTTTTTACCAACACTCATATATTATCACAAGCTTACATAATAATCAAGTTTATAAATAAATATTATAAGTTTATTAACAAACAAATATTAAAGCTGATATACAATAAAACATATCCCCTTAATATTTATCTAATGACTATTCCATCAGCATTTAAAAAAATTCTATTGACTAAAACTATAATATAATGGTATATTTGTACTTGTAAAGTGTACATTTGTTTTTCATACAAACACACTTTAAAAAGGGGGCTTTTGACTATGAAACAATTTTCACTTATAAAACGTATTTTTTTAGCACTTATACTTGGAATAGGATTAGGGTTGATTTGTAAATCAACCAATATTAATTTTCCAGTAAGAATATTATCTACTTTCAGTACTTTATTTGGTAATTTTCTCTCATTTGTAATTCCACTTATAATAATTGCATTTATAGTTCCAGGTATAGCTACATTGGGAAAAAACTCTGGTAAAGTTCTTTTAGGAACTACAATCTTAGCCTATACATCTACTATAATTGCAGGTACAGCAGCTTTCTTTTTAGGATCTGCTCTTCTACCAAAATTAATTACAAATTCGACCTTATCGGCTGAATCTAATATAAATGTAGACCCATATTTTACAATTAGTATTCCACCTATGCTAAATATAATGTCTGCATTAGTTTTTGCTTTCATCTTTGGAATAGGTCTTTCAAAAATTAAAAATAGTTCATTATTAAAGGGATTTGATGAATTTAGTAAGATAGTTTCAATGATTATCAACAATATATTAATTCCACTAGTTCCTGTTTACATTGGTGCCATATTTGCAAAACTTAGCTTAACAGGTGAAATTTTTACTACACTAAAATCATTTGCTACTGTATATATTGTATTATTTTCACTACAAATATGCTATTTAGTTTGCCAATATTTAATTGCAGGAGCATTAAGAAAAGAAAATCCATTTAAACTATTAAAATCAATGATACCTGCATATCTTACAGCTGCTGGTACTCAATCTTCTGCTGCAACTATTCCTGTTACTTTAGAATGTGCAAAAGAAAATAAAGTTTCAGAAGAAGTTGCTGATTTAGTTATTCCACTTTGTGCTACTATTCATCTAGCAGGAGATACTATAACTATTGTATTAACATCAATTGGTGTTATGCTAATGAAAGGACAGATTCCTACTTTTCAACTAATGATGCCATTCATATTTATGCTTGGTATTACAATGGTTGCTGCACCTGGTGTACCAGGCGGTGGAGTTATGGCTGCTTTAGGTATGCTTGAAGGTATGCTTGGATTTGGAGATTTAGAAAAGCCTATAATGATAGCTCTTCATTCAGCTCAAGATAGTTTTGGTACTGCTACAAATGTTACTGGTGATGGTGCAATAGCATTAATTGTAGATTACTTCATTCAAAAAAAATCAAAAAGTAATAGTGTTTCTAAAGATATTATTCTAGAAACTAATTAATTATATTATCCACAAAAGTACAGCATAAAAAATATTTCATTTATATTTATTATATAAATGAAATATTTTTTACTTTATAATTCCTTTTTAATAAAGCGTGCTATTATTTCAGCCTTTATACTTTTAAATATTATAATCATATAAGTTAAGGTACCAATTATAAATGTTGTTTCAAAATCAACATCTGGTCTTATTATCTCTAATATAGTTACTATTATAAGTGGCAAGGTTGAGGCATATATAACAAGTGACCATAAAGCTCCATATTTAACTACCATTTTCATAAACAAAGCAATAAGAGAAGCTATTGTCACAATAATCAAATAATCTACTAATAAATTTACTAGCATAATTAAAATTTTACTTATAATAAATATAATTGGAAAAATAAAATTTAATTTTTTTATATATGACTGTAGTTCAATATTATTAATACTTTTTCCATTTAAAAATGTACTATATTTTACTGTATATGTATTATCAATATTTTTATAAATAATTCCATCTTTTAATATTAAAAGATTACTATTATCATATGCAGTTTCATTAATATTATCTAATTTATCTGTCACTGTTTTTTTATCATCAATATATAATGATAATTTATCTATATCTTTGAACATAATTGGAGAATTATCTGTATTTAATTCATTATTATAAATATATATATTATAATAATTTTTTTGAAGTATATAGCTTATTTTAGAAACCTGTTTATAATAATTTCTTCCTAAAAAAATGCCTTTTATTCCTCCTAATATTATTGTTAGTAATAACATATACATTACAGCTCTTTTAAATCCACGTTTTGCTGACACAGAAAAAGAACTTACATCATAAATAGATCTAATAAATGTATTAAATATATTAGTTTTTCCTTTCATTTTTTCCTCCAATAATATTCTTTAGTTATATAAACCATGTTTCATTATATCATAATTAAAATACTTGAAATATCAAGGTTTATTATTTGCTTTTATTGTTAATATTATAAATATATTTAAAATTAGTTGTACCTAATTTAAATATATTTACAATATTGCCAAATATTCTTTATTAAGCTCAGTTAATTTCGGGGAGGAATTCTTTTGAATACATGCAAATATTTATTTAAATTTACAATAAAAAAAATACATATAATATATCTAAGTTTATTAATAATATTCCTAGGCATTAGTGGTTACGGTTTTTATAGATATAATTTAACTTTTGCTAATTTTAAAACTCAATTTGATAGTTTTAATTATTCACAAGCAAACAATATCTTATTAACCCAAGAAAATATTAACCCTTTTAAACCGCTTTTTATAAATAGAGACTTAAAAAATTATTTTTCTTATAAAGTAAATGAATTATATGATTCCATATCCAATGGTAATCTTTCTGACGAAGATATATTACTGCAAATTAAAGAGATTGATAGATATAATATCTTATCTCATGAAGAATTGACTACACTTTCATATTCCTTAAATTCAATGAAAAATTCTTCTTCTAAATATACCGAAGGAATCTCTTATTTTAATAATGAAGACTATACAAATGCTCTTAATTGTTTAAAAAAGGTTTCATATTTAGATTTGAATTATAATTATGCAGTGAAATATATAAATGAATCAAAGAAAAAAATAAAAGAAAATATTTTAGCTTACTGTGATGAATTAGCTTCTAAAGACTATTATAGTAAAGCAATTTCAATACTTACAGAAAATGAAACACTTTCAAGTAATGATCCAGATATAAAAAATAAAATAGCTCAATTAAAATCTATGCAACAGGCATACTATGACAAAAATTCTTCTATAGCTGAAGCCACTTCTAATGCTCTAACTTCTACAATAACACCTAGCAATATCAATACATTAAACATAACAAGTAATACGTCCTATTTGATAAATGTAAATTTAGATAATCAAAAAACCTATATATATAAAAGAAAGGATGGTAACTGGAATCTTATAAGAACCTGTCCTTGTTCTACAGGTATTTCTGGAGAAGATACTCCTTGTGGATCATTTAGTGTCCAAGAAAAAGGAGATTGGTTCTTTTCTGAAAAATTTGAACAGGGTGGTAAGTATTGGACTCAAATAACAGGAGATATATTATTTCATTCTGTTCCATTTGCAAGAGATAAAAAAACTATTTTAGATTATACCCTAAATTCACCTGCATCTCATGGTTGTATAAGGCTATCTGTTGACGATGCAAAATGGATCTATTCTAATGTTCCTAGAGGAAGTAAAATACTAATAAAATAATATACTATAATTAAAAAGGAGCTAAATTTTTAGCTCCTTTTTATATTATCTTATTTTGAGTATTTATAATTCAATTATTTTTTCTAAATAGAATGAGTATAAATATCTTTTAGATACTTTTTTATTAGTCATCTTATATAAAGCTTCGCTATAATAATCTAACTGTTTATTATATTTATCTTTAAGTTCATCTTCTTTTCCCTTTTCTACATAATCAGTTTTATAATCTAATAATATTAACTCATTTTTATCTTCGAAGAAGCAGTCAATAATCCCTTGAAGTCTTACCATTTCATCTTTATATCTGTCGTCAAGTTCATTATTTATTTCTCTACTGCTTATTTCAGTATAGAAAGGTATTTCCCTATATATTTTCTTTCCTTCTTTATGAAGTTTTAATATTTCTCTACCTATATTAGATTTAAAGAAACTTAATATCTTATATGGATTTACTGCTTTAACTTCTTCTTCAAGTAGAAATTCATTTTCATACATTTCTTGTATTTGTTCTTTAATTTGGCTTACATTTTCTACTTTATCATAATTAATTTTTCTCATTACAAAATGGACTGCTGTACCTTTTTCAGCTGCTGTAAGACCCTTTTCCTCTTGAAGAAACTTAGGCGTCATTATAGTTCTTTCCATAGGTTTTGCCTCAGTAAACATTTCTTCTAAATCATAATTCATTTCTTCATTTCTTCTCTTTAATTCAGAAACTGATACATTACTCTTTAATGTTGTTGATTCTTTAAATGGATATTCATAAGCAAGTCTTCTACTTACTTCATCATATATTTCTTCATTCAATTTTTCTGAATTCACTATTTGAGACTCTTTGTTGTCTTCCTCTTCTTCAGTATCATCTCTATTAATAAGTTCAGCTCTTGTATATATATTTACTTCCCATTTTGAACTATCATCCTTAGATATTTCATCATTCATAGCAATAGCTTCTCTTAATATCTTTCCATCATTGTGCTGACATAATGCCATTCCAATCCAGTCTAAATAACTTTTTCCCTTAAGAACTTCAGCAGGAAGTATAGCTTTTTTATCTAATGAAGCTGAACTATACCATTTTTCAATAGACTTTTGAATATTATTTACTGAACCTGTAATTATGAGCTTTTCTTTTGCTCTAGTTAATGCAACATATAAAATTCTAACTTCTTCTGATAATGTTTCAAGCTTCATCTTTTTCTTTATAGCTTCCTTTGCTATAGTGCCTATGCCAAATCTTTTTTCAATATCTATATAATCTGGACCTATTCCAAGTTCATCATGATATAATATGCTCTTATTTAAGTCCATCAAATTAAACTGTTTTCCTGTACCACATAAAAATACTACTGGAAATTCAAGACCTTTACTTTTATGAATACTCATTATTCTAACAACATCTTCATTTTCGCCTAATATCTTTGCACTTCCCATATCTCCTGAAGATTTTGTAAGCTTATTTACAAAATTAATAAAATTAAATAATCCCTTAAAGCTAGTTTGTTCAAATTGTTTTGCTCTTTGGAATAATATTTTTAAATTAGCCTGCCTAAGAACTCCATTAGGCATAGCTCCCACATACCCGTAATAAGCAGTATCCATATATAAATACCATATGAATTCATCAATAGCCATATATAAAGATTTATCTCTCCACTCATTCAATCTTTCTAAAAACTTATTACATTTTCTTATTAATCCTTCTGAAAATAAAGTTGAATCTATTTCTTCATCATCTGATACTATTTTTAAAATATTATTATAAAAGTAATCATCCTTGTTAAATAATCTTATATCACTTAATTCCTCTGCTGAAAAAGCCATAATAGGAGATCTTAATAACGCTATCATAGGTACATCCTGCATTGGATTATCTATAACTTTTAATAATGACATTATTGTTCTTATTTCAATAGACTCAAAATATCCTGAACCTGTATCTGCATAAGCTGGTATTCCTTCTTCTCCTAATTCATCAAGTAGATTATCTGCCCAATTCTTAGTAGCTCTTAATAAAATAACTATATCCTTATACTTTAAGTTTCTATATTCACCAGTTTCCTTATCTAAAACTTTAAATGTCTTATCACCACTATTTGACATAAGTTCTTTAATTCTTCTAGCAATTACCCTGCCTTCTAGATTAACATTTTCAAGCTCTTCTTCATCACTTTCCTCTAAAGAATTTCCATCTTCCTTAATAGCATTCTCATAATTCTTATCCACTATATTAACTTCTATAGCTCCACCTAAAATAGTATCTTCATCAGCTTCACATTCATAACTTGCTCCTAGATTTAATGCTTCATCATCAGTATATTCAAGTTCTCCAACAGTTTCAGACATGATTTCTTTGAATATATAGTTTACTCCATCTATTACTTCTTGCCTGCTTCTGAAATTCTTGTAAAGTTGAATTTTTCTATTTAATCCTTCGCCTGAAAGATAACTATTATATTTTTCTATAAATAATTCAGGTTTTGCCTGTCTAAATCTATATATACTCTGCTTAACATCTCCAACCATAAACACATTAGGATCATCACTATTTCTTCTTGAAACTAATCCTATTATTGTTTCTTGAACATTATTAGAATCCTGATATTCATCTACAAGAACTTCATCAAAATAATCTCTAAAGTTTTCAGCAACTTTTGATAGTTTTATATTATGCTCTTCATCTTCTTCACTCAAAATCTTTAAACATAAATGCTCAAGATCATTAAAATCTAATAAATTTCTCTCCCTCTTCTTCTTTGTAAATCTATCACTAAATTCTAATACAAGTTCTGTAAGCTTTTTAATGTATGGATATGCACCTTGAATATTTAAAAGCATATCTTCTGGTGTGACAGCAAATGTGTTATCAATTAAATCATTTATTTTCTTCTTTATATCATCTCTAATTTTCTTAACAACATTTTGAGCATTTTCATCTGATACAGAATTCTTCTTAACAGCCTTTAAACGTCCAAAGGTTATTTTTATTAGTGCTTCATATGTTTCATTTAATCCTAAATCAGATGCTTCATATGCTTTTTTTATACTAAATAATTCATCACTAAAATTATCAAGATAAACTTCAAGACCTTCTGTATCATTGATTATATCTATTGCTTTTTCAAGCATTTTCATATATCCTTCAAGCTCTACTTTTATACTTTCACATAATATCTTGACCCAAGTACTCTCATTAAGCTCTTCAATCGAATTTATATTAAAAGCTTCAGCACTATTCTTAAGCCATTTTTCTGGCCACGGTCCCGACATGGTGAAATTATATAGATCTAAGATAATATCTCTTAATTTATCATCATTTTTATATGAACTAAATGCTTCTACAAGTTTAGTAAAATCTTCATCATCATTATCATATTTATCTTCAAATAACTCTTCTATAACTTCAGCTTTAATTAATATACCTTCCGTTTGATCTCCAATTCTAAAAGATGGATCAAGGTCAATTTTATGAAAATTATTCTTTATGACATCTAAACAAAATGAATGCATAGTCGTAATATTAGCTCTATTTAATAAAGTAAGATGCTTTTGCAGATTTCTTGAATTAGGATTCTTATCTAATGCTTTAGATATTGCAGCCGCTATTCTTTCTCTCATTTCTGCAGCTGCAGCATTTGTAAATGTAACAACAAGTAATCTATCGATATCTACTGGATTTTCTTCATTTGTGATTATTCTTATAATCCTTTCAACTAAAACTGCTGTTTTACCAGAACCAGCAGCCGCAGCCACCAATAAATTGCAATTCCTTGTTTCAATTGCACTTAACTGCTCTTTTGTCCACTTAGGTCCTCCGCTCATTCTTTTCCTCCTTCCTTGTCTTTATGACTTTCAACTTCTTTACGTATGTTATCCCATATTTCATTTTGAGATTTATTAATTATAGTTTTATACTTATTATCTTTTATCCCAGTATCAAACTGACATATTGAAGAAAAATCGCAGTATTCACATTGAGTTCTATTAGCATGTTTTATTGGTTCTATTTTTATCTCTCCACTAAGCATATCTTCACATAATGAAATCATCTTATCATTAACATACTCTCTTAATAAATCAAATTCCTCTTCTGTAACAACACTGCTGTTAGCCTTAAAGTCTCCATCTTTTTTAAATGCTGCTGGAATAACTAATGAATATCCATCTATATCTTTATCCATAGCTCTCACAACTCTGGCATCTTTTAAAACAAGACCTTTCATCTTTAAGTTCTCAAGAACTTCTCTTTCAACTTCTTCTGTTGTCATTTCCTTTTTACTCTTGATAATAGGGTCATCAATTTTAAAGTATAAAACAGCACCTGGTTTTACTTGCTTCTCTAAAATATACTTAGAATTTCTAATAAGCGCATCTAAATAAACAAGTAACTGCATCTGAAGCCCATAATATAATTCATTTAAATCAAATTTCTTAGCTCCTGTTTTATAATCTACAACTCTTACATAAGTCTGTCCGTCTAAATCAAGAGTATCAATTCTATCAATTCTTCCTTGTAGATAAATCTTTTCATTATCTTCTAAATCAAGTGCAATAGCCTCTCCTGTATTTCTATTACCAAAATTAAATTCAGTTTTGAATACTTCAAATTCTCCTTTACTTATCTGCTCTGCAATTACAGAAACAGATTTAGTTATTACTCTCTTAAATCTTTTTGAAAGATATTTAAATCTTTTACTACTATTCAAAATAGAATTAGTTTCTTCTTTCAATTTTTTATCTATTAATTCATCTACAATCTGCTTACATCTATTGCTATTTAATTCACTCCATAATACTCCTTCATCTTTTACCTTTACAGTAAATGAGTCTAAAACATCATGTACAAATGAACCTAAATCTGGTGGTGTAAATTCATATACTTTTCTATTTTTAGCTTTAAGTCCATACTGAATAAAATATGAAAATGGACATTCTGCATATCTTTCTAATCTTGATACACTAAATACGAGTTTCCCCATATCATCTTGATATAACTTTCTTAATTTCTTTTTAGCTACCATATCTCCTATATTAGAATAATTTAATCCCTTAAATATGTTTTGAACTTTATCATCATAGCTAATATTATTTTTAAACCAGTTATATACTTCTGGCCAATACTCTTCTATATCTTCCTTATCAAAATCTCTTCTTATAGCAAGTATAAGTTCATTAAATGCAGGAATAGGTGCAATAATTCTACTTAATTTATCCTTTTTAACGCTTAAGTCATATATGGCACTCTGCTCCTGAAGATATGGAAAAATTTTTTTTATTTTTGAAATTACAATAGATGGCCTTAATGATTTTCCTTCAAAATCAGCCATTGGATATGAAAGTCTAAGATAATCACAACTCATAGTAAGTGCAGTATATATTAAAAATTGTTCTTCAAATACTTTACTTCTAGTAGTTGAAGCTAGTTCTATCCCTACTTCGCTTAATATATCTCTGTCTCTATCCGATAACACACCTTCATCTTTTTTACCACTAGGAAATACTCCATCATTAATTCCTACAATATATAAAACTTTAACTTCTCTCCCCTTAATTCTTGCTACATCACCTATATTAACTTGATCTAATGCGACAGGAATGACTCCAATTTCCTCATTTGTAAATCCTGAATTAAGAATTTTAAAGAATTCATATGAATCTATAACTTCATCTCCCATTACATCTACAGCCTGGTCAAGTATATTAACTACAAATTCTTCAACTTGGCTGTATTCTCTTACCTTATCTTCTAATCCTAGTTCTTCGAAATTATCAATCCATTCATTTATTCTTTTAAGAACATCTATATCTATTAAAAATTCATATATTGCTTTACATATATCTCTTACTTTAGTTTCTTTATTTATTTTCTTATGGAACTTTAATAATGGTGCTCTTACTTCTTCCATAAGTTCTGATATTTCAACTTTTTCAGTTGTAAGTTCTTCATTATTTCCGTTAAACCATTCTTCACTAATTATTTCTTTTCCAGTCCATTTATAACCCTTTACTCCATATTCAAGTACAAAGTTCTCCAGTTTATCTATTTCAGCTCTTCCCATACCTGTTAAGCCTGTTTTTAAATATTTAAATACACTCTCATATGACCAATTTTTAAATAATATTTCAAAAGCCGATGTTATAAGAATTATTAATGGATTACTTAACAGCTGTATTTTTTTATCTAAGAAATAAGGAATATCATAATCTTTAAATATAACAGAAGTTATCTTCTCATAATCCTCTATATTTCTACATACTACAGAAATATCCCTATATCTGTATTTCTTGTCTCTAACTAACGAAACTATACTTTTAGCAACTCTATCAATTTCATCATATACATTATTGGCCTTATATAAACTAAGTCTATTACATTTTTTCTTATATTCATTAAAAGGATAAGTGAAAAAATATTTTTCAACATGCTCAAGCTCTTTACTATTTTTAAATCTATATGGAGTATCTTTATTTAAATCAATAGGTTTATCATAAGCAATATTATTTTCCTTCATCATTTTCAATATTTTATTTTCAGTATTCTTTATGGAATCGAATATATCAGGATTATCCTTATCAAATTCTCTATTTTCCATACATAAAGTTATATTTACTCTTTTACATCTCTTTGCTAGTAAACGAATAGTTTCCATCTGCTGAGGAGTAAATGTAGTAAATTCATCTATCCATACTTCTGCACCCTTGTATATATCACATTCAATTAACTTTTTATTTAATAATGTTAATTCATCATCACCATCGATATATCTTTCATGCATTTTTAAATTAAATGCTTCATAAATAACTGAAAGCTCTTGTAACTTTTGAACTAATTCTGAATCCTCTATTTTCGTATTAATACTATGAAGTGTTTCTGTATCTACATTATATTTCTTAAATTCTTTTATTACCTCTGATACTATTTCATTGAATCCTTGTTCTCTCGATATTTTTTTAAAATAGTCTAAATCATCAATATTTTCGTTAAGTACCTTATGAATAAGCATATTCTTTCCAGATTCCCTTATTATCTCTTTAACACGCCCACCACACTCATCAAATACTTCACGAGCCATCTTCTTAAAGCTTAATACTTGAGTCCTAAGTAATGCTTTTTCACCTATATGCTTTAAAATCTTATTTTCTGTAACAAAGGTATATTGCTCAGGAACTATTAATATAAGCTTATTATCTTCATCCTGCATTAATCTTTGTTCTATTGAATTTATACAAAATTCACTTTTTCCAGTACCAGCTCTTCCATAAATAAATCTTATACTCACTATCATCACCTCTAATTCTTGTAAAACTTTATAATCTATTTTATAACTTCATCTCTAAGTATTCCCATTACTATGATATCTAAATACTTTCCATTTATTTCTCTTAATTCCTTCTTCAATAAATCCACACTTCTTATAACATGAAATAGCTCTTATATTACATTTGATTTTTCAAATAAATATTTATTTAGTGTATTAATAGAGCCTTGTCCATATACTCTATTACAAAATTAGCTCTCTATAGTTAATCTTATAAAATAACCATTACAATATAATTATATTATTATTTTTTATAATAAAAAAACATCTAACAGTTTTGTTAGATGTTTTTTGGCGGAGAATCCGGGATTTGAACCCGGGCGCCAGTTGCCCGACCTACGCCCTTAGCAGGGGCGCCTCTTCAGCCACTTGAGTAATTCTCCATGTGCCTTCTAAATAATTTAATTATTTTAAATGGCGGAGAGATAGGGATTCGAACCCTAGGTACCCGTGAAGGTACGCCGGTTTTCAAGACCGGTGCCTTAAACCAACTCGACCATCTCTCCATGTCTCACGACAAGATTAATTATAGCAATCATATTTATTTATGTCAACATTTTTATTTAAATTTATTTAAATTTTTTTAATATTTCTAGAAATATTAAATTTATATATAGTCTACTAACTAACACAGCCATTTATCAATATATTTTCTTTTATTTACGCTTACTATTTTTTATTAAAATATTGTTATACTTTTAGTTTTCTCTATAGCTAATAAATATTTTCTAGAAAATTTAAAACCTTATTATATATCTTTTGTTTTAAAATTAAATTATATAATCGTATATAAATAAAAACATCTAACAGTTTTGTTAGATGTTTTTTGGCGGAGAATCCGGGATTTGAACCCGGGCGCCAGTTACCCGACCTACGCCCTTAGCAGGGGCGCCTCTTCAGCCACTTGAGTAATTCTCCAAAGACTATATTTTACCAAATTATTTTTAGATAAAAAAAATGGCGGAGAGATAGGGATTCGAACCCTAGGTACCCGTGAAGGTACGCCGGTTTTCAAGACCGGTGCCTTAAACCAACTCGACCATCTCTCCGTGTCTCACGACAATATTAATTATAGCAATCATATTTGCTTATGTCAACACTTTTATTACAATTTTTTATAAAATTTATTATATTCTATGATTATATGCTATTTAGTATATTTATCCTCCTATTTTTTTACATTTTAATCTTTCTAAAATAAAAACTAGAGCTAATTTGTAAACTCTAGTCTCTCTATAATATAATTATTAAATATTATTTTTAATCAATCTTTCTAGTAGATATTATATCAATACCAGTATTCATTATATTCTTACATATAGTATCACCAATATCTATAGGCGTACTTATATAAATTCTACTAAGTACCTTTGAGAATTCTCTCCATAAAACTTTTTCAATAGGCTTAGTACTTTTAACAGAAATTACTTTATGATTAGGATCTCCTTTTACTCTTACTAAGCTTGTAAAGATATCTTTTTTTTTCATAATAGCATACCTCTTTATTATATTTCTTTAAATTCTTTTATTCTTCCAACTAAGACTTTTGAATTCATAGAATCATCAACTATGTTTAAAACGCTTTTTCCCATTTCTCTAGCTAATATTTTAATAACTTTCATGCTACAATAAGCACCATTACAGCTTCCTAATCCTATGCCTGTACGTCTCTTCACACCTTCAACTGTTCTTGCCCCTAAAGGCCTTCTTATACAGTCTACAATTTCTCCCTCAGTTATATTATTACAACTACAAATAATATGACCATATCTACTATCTAAACTTATAATTTCGTTCTTTTGTTCCTTGGTAAGATTTTTAAATATATATACATCTCTCTTTTTATCAATATAACCTCTCTTCTTAGTTATATTCATACTTGCCTTTAGAGTTTCTTCTATTTTGCATGCAATTGCTGGAGCAATTGTTATCTTTGCATAATGACTTCCTCTTACTTTAATATATCCATCTTCTAATTTTGTTTCATCAATAAATACATTATCTTTACTATATGTTTCAGTAAAAATATTTGTAATATCCTCTTTGCTTATATCTTTTATTATTTTTTTACATAATTCTAAACCTTTATCCAAATCAAGTGAATTATATCCTTTTATTCCTATTAAATTTCCATTGGAGCTAGTAGGTATATTTATTATGAATGCATTTTCATCTAAATCTCGTGTAACTATATTATTCATATAATTATCTGATTTCTCATTAAATAATATATAATTCATCTTTTTGCTTATTATTTCACTTTGTATTTCATCACATATATCTTCATCTTCATCATTGTATATTTCATTTGGTATAGTATTAACAACAAACTTACAAGTAAATTTATTTTTACTAGTAGTAACTTTAAAACCTTTAGAAATTTTTCTTATATCGATAACTTTTTCTTCTAATCTAAAATTAACACCATTATCAGCAGCTACTTCTGCATAAGATATAGCTAAATTATAAGGAGAAATAACTGCTGTATTTTCACAATATAATGCTTTATTAGCTTTAACCTTTAAATTAGGTTCAATATCATAAATATCACTTTCGTTAATTATATGTACTCCTGAAATCCCTCTTTCTTTAGCTCTTTCATAAATATTATTAATTCTATTATCATTAATATTAGATGAAGATATTCTCAAAGCACCAACTTTTCTATAATCAACATTAAATTTCTTACAATGTTGCTCAATTAATTTGCTTCCTTCTTTTTCTAACAAAGCCATCTTATCATCAAATGCTTCTGACCCATCATAAACTACAGCTGTATTTACAAATGATATATCATTAGCAACATCATAATCTTTCTCTATAAGTGCAATATTTATATTGTACTTTGATAATTCATAAGCTACTGCACACCCTATTATTCCTCCACCTAATATCAGTACATCATAATCCATAATATATCCTCCTAATCAGAAACTATAAAGTTCTTATCTTTTAATTCTTGAATAATCAGTTCAAGATTTTCCTGACTATCTGCTGAAATAGTATGAATATGCACACCATTTGTTAATACAGATAACAATTTCGCCTTTTGATTATTATACTTAATCATAAATTTATTTAATTCATTTAAATTTCTTATCATAAGCATGCCTCTTATTTCACCATATAATGGATGTTCTACAATAACATCTTCAATTGTTCCTCCATATTTAATTACACTATTCATTTCATCAAACATTTCATCTTCTGTATGGCTGACAGCAATTATAGCTTTTATATTTTTATCTTTTCTATTAATTATATATCCATCTGGAGTTGCTATTATATTTTTACCTGTTGCTCTAAGTATAGCTATATCCTTTACAATTATCTGCCTAGTAACTCCATATTTTTCAGCTATTGTTGTCCCTTTAATTGGCTTATTACTTTTAACTAATAATTCAACAATATTATCTCTTCTTTCAATAGAATTCACTTTCTACCCTCCCATATACAAATAATATTGCAGCATATTATAACCTAATACTACTTTTTTCTAATAATATTATCCTAAATTAATTATAGTATAAATAATGCATAAACGCATTATTTATACTATATAATTATATAAAAAAAAAGTTATGAATTACTTCATAACTTTTACTTAATGGTGGAGATAAAGAGATTCGAACTCTTGACCCCCTGCGTGCAAGGCAGGTGCTCTCCCAACTGAGCTATACCCCCATAAATGGTGGACCTTCAGGGACTCGAACCCCGGACCTACCGGTTATGAGCCGGTTGCTCTAACCAACTGAGCTAAAGATCCTTTTTGTGTTTTACCTGGCAACGTCCTACTCTTCCACACGGTCTCCCATGCAGTACCATCGGCGCTATAGACCTTAACTGTCCTGTTCGGAATGGGAAGGAGTGTTACCTCTATGCCATCATCACCAAATCTACACATTTATTATACATCACTCAACATAACATGTCAAGCTTTTTTTGAAAGTTTTTATTCTTTCAAAATTGCACATAAGTGAGAGCCAAAATTTTATATTTTGTTACTCGAAGTTAAGTGAAAGTCTAAATCTTTGATTTAGTCAACTGAACTTACTCTATGAGAACTCAGCGAATGCATGTGAGTCGAGTTTCCTCTCTATTAATGTATTTACAACTTTTATTTGGTCAAGCCCTCGACCTATTAGTATCAGTCAGCTAAATACGTTACCGCACTTACACCTCTGACCTATCAA